>CAZYYC010000399.1:0-3608 GCA_964650935.1 uncultured Anaerolineales bacterium | reverse complement strand
CATCGGCCTGCCGCACCTCTTCAGGCAGGCGTCTCTCAGGGATCGGTTGGAGCTCCTGTTTCCCGTCGCGGACGGCATCCGACACATAGAGAGCGCAGTAGCATGCCCCCCAATCGATCAGATCGGGATCGCGATAGTCACATGGACAAATGATGTCCAGATCCTTCTCCCGCTCGCCGTCGGCCAAACGACAGGGACACGCCCAGTATCCATAGCGAGCCTCGTTGATGAGAAGCCCCTCTACCAAGCCCTTTGTGAACTCCACATCAGGGTTGAGATTATAGCCTCCGGCCTTGGCCTCACGGTCCAAGCGCTCGTAGAGCTTGTCGACGGCTTCGGGCGAGATCGATGCGGGCTCGCTCATATCCCTAACCGCTCCTTGATCACCTCGGGCTTATACCCGATGATGCAGTCCTCGTCGTCTACGATCGTTGCCGGAAAAGAAGTCCGGTCGCTGAACGTGCGAATGTGCTCGCGGGCGCGCTCGCGCTCGTCGGCATCAACAAGATCAACATAGACGAAATCGAACGTCACGCCCTCGTCTTCCAGTAACTGGCGTGTCTTCCGGCACCAGATACAGGTCGACAGGGCATAGAGAAGCACTTTGTGAGCGTTATGCTTTCCTTCGACATGGCCACGAAGCTCAGACATTCTCAAACTCCTCTCCAATTACACTTCTCAAGACCGTCGCCATCCCACAGGTCATGACTGAGGTCGCTAGAGCACGATACCCAACGCGATAATGATAGCGCCTGCGACCATACACGTCACACCATAGAGGAGGACTGTGTTGTGGGCAACGGCCTTAGGGATCTCCAGGACGGCCTGCCGGGGGTTGGCCGGGTTGTGGTAGACCTTCACAGCTGCGCCCTGTGGATAATCATCGATAGCTCGTCGTGCCGCGGCCGGGTCTTGATAGGTCGCAGCATGATCCGACAGTAAATTGCGCCGCCCCCCCTGGTAGGACTCGCCGGCGGCCGTATAGGTATAGTGAACGAGCGGCGTGTACGTCTGGTCGACCCCGTGTGGCGTTTCCCGTTGCAGGGAGACAAGGCTTGATGAGGTCACCTGCCCGATGACTACGGGCCAATTGGGCGGTCCATATCCACGCCGCTTGGTCAACACGATCCAGATGACAAACGCAAGACCCAGGAGGAATGTGCCGCTACCCAAGATGATCAGGAACTGCATGGTCCACCTCCTCCAACCGACCTAATCCGATTCCCGCACACGCTCACAATCACCATCCTGCTGCTCCCGGACGTCAAGGATCTCGTTGACATAGACGACGCGCTGATACGAGCCCAAGGGGCCATACTGTCCCTTGCGGCTCGCCTCTCCGCGAAAACGGACGTAGACCGGCTCATAGGGACGTGTAGCTATCTCCGTATAGCGCTGCTCTAGCTCGTCTGCGGTATCTTCAAAGGCCGGGTTCTGAACCCACCAGGCAGCACGAGAACCACAAGGACGGAAGATCCGCCCGGCACGCCCGGCAGTGAAGAAGCCCTCCCAAGTTCCGCTCTCTAGGGACCGCCCAATGGCAGCAAACGACAAGCAGATCAGCCCCACCACTCCCAAGAGCCACGCCATCACGGCACCACCCTTTCCTCAGCAGTCATCCGGCAACACAATGTAGCGTTCATAAGGTAGCACTTCGTAGATAAAATGTCAATCGGCAGCCCAGGGGGAAGTGAAGCTCATGCGACCGCGCGTCCGTCTCACGCAGGCGCTGCAACCTGGCGATTCAGATGGGAGATCTCGACAATCAGGAAGGCGAGGAGAGGGACTTCAGCGCGGAGAGCAGCGCCTCAAACTCCTCTCGACAGGCGCCACATCGCTGTAGGTGGGCATGCACCAGCGGCATCGCAGACACCGCATCTTTTCCCACGAGGACGAGTTCAACGAAGCGATCCAGCTGTGCATAACACGTGTCGCACCCGATTTCGAGGGGTTGCGTTGACAATATGTCACGCACCAAATGTTGGAGCTTCTTAGGTTCCAGACTGATCATAGTCGTTAGCTGCCCTATCCACTATACAGACGTCGCTCAACCGAAGGATCTTACTTAGCAGCGGCTCCAACAGGAGGAATACCCCGTCCAATCATCGTTGTCACACTCATTCGGACACAAAGTCTGCGAGCACCTCATCCACCGACACGCCCTGGATCTCCAATCGGGCCTTGAGGCGCTGTCGCGCATCGTGAAGTAGCTTGTAGAGAGCGTTGCGGTTGCTATTCATCCGCCGTGCGACCTCTTCGATCGGCATCTCGTACAAGATCACCGCAACCATCGCCTGGCGCTGCAAATCGGTTAATTCCTCTTGGATGAGATAGCTCAATAGGTCGCGAAGGTCTTGTTGCGTCACACGATGCTCTGGCGTGGGCTCCGACGAAGGTAACCAGCTAAGGGGGGTGGACTCCGTAGTGTCGCCGTCCGCCGCCGCATCGGGCACCAGATCCTGAAGAGCGATATTCTCCCAACGTTTGCGGCGAAGCTCGGAGAAAGCCACACGAATCGCAATCTTCTGAGCCCATGTGAGGAAACGACTTTCTCCGCGGAAGGTATCCAGGTTGTCTAGAGTTTTGACCAGCGCCTCTTGGACGAAGTCCTCCAGATCCGACTCAGTGATATGATAACGTTGCTTGAGGGCATACCGCAAGCCACGAAGTAAGTGTTCACGCAGGTCATCCAGCGCCTGATCTCGCTGCGGCCCACGAAGCTCCTCCACCCAGGCGTCATTAGGTCGATCAGTCACGGGCGGCATGCAGGGCCTCCCGCTATGGGCGTTGAACGTACGCTGCTCATAGCTCCATTATACGAGCCCGGGAGGGTTGTCAATTTGATACACCCTAGAAACAACTTGACAGGGTGCATGAATCTGTTACAATGCTCTCCGCAGACGGCCCCATCGTCTAGTGGCCTAGGACGCTGGCCTCTCAAGCCGGAAACGGGGATTCGACTTCCCCTGGGGCCACCAAGCGCCTTCCTCAGTCTGAGGAAGGCGCTCTTTTTTTTCCTCTGTGTGTGCTTTCGCTAAAAGTCCCCGGTGATGTCTTCCGAATGGGTGTGGTGTCTATCAGAGTTGAGTCCCCTTATATATATGAGGTTGGATAAAGATAGTCTTCGTAGTAGGGCGGGGGATTGTGGGGAGAACGATCTTGTTGCCCTACATCTGGGGGACGACCGCAGCTGCGATCCTATGACTGTGACATGGTTGTCTGCGTCGGTGTGGAAAACGTGGGGAATGGGGAGGGCGACGAAAAGCCGACTGGGTTGCCGGGTCACGTGTTGACGTTCGGTTGAGGGGGCTGTTGGAGGGTTTTCCGGGCCGGTTTTCCCCGGTTTGAACCGGTTATCCACGGAAACAGGGTGTGTTATCCACAGTTTTGGAGGGACTGCAGTGTTCGCTGTTCGACCGTGCCCCTAGACCTGGGGGTCTACTGAGGGACCCAATCCTAATCCTGGGGGTCTCGTGAGAGCGAGAAGTTATCCCGGGTGCGTTTTACCTCTGGGGAAAAAGGGAGACACTGATGTGACCTAATCCAGGAGGTGAAGCGTGGCCAACGACAGAGAACGAGACGAGCGGAAAGCCGCTGATCTGCGGGCG
>CAZYYC010000398.1:0-3620 GCA_964650935.1 uncultured Anaerolineales bacterium | reverse complement strand
ATCGTCATACGATCCTTCAGCGGCAGCGAGAGGGCCGGCGGACCGCCCACCTTGGCGTAGCGGTCGATGATCTGGCTGAGCTGCGCGGGGCTCAGCTGCTGCTTCATCTTGGGCAAGGTGAGGGGCAGTTGCCCTTCGGCGGTCAGGAGCTCGATCACGATGGGAGCGCCGGGGTCGACGGTGCGAGCGATACGGGCGCCCTTAACCCGCCCGATCTCCCGGCGGTTGAGGCGGAGGACACCCATCCAGGTGAGATAGAGCGTCAGGTCGGCGGTGCCCTCGGGCGCCGTGCCGTTGCTCCCGGAGACCATCCGCAGGACGGGTACCAGCCCCGCGGCCAGCCAGAGGCCGACACCCAGGACGACCAAGAGTCCACCTATAACGATGTGCATAGCCAACATCTCCCTACGAGGTTCAGGATATCCGGTCCGAGAGGCGCCGCAACCAGGGTTTCTGCAGCTCGATCGCCTTCTCGGGACAGAGCTCGTGACAACAATAACAGCGGATACAGGTTTTGAGGTCCATCGCGGCGCGGCGGTCGACGAGCGTGATGGCGTGCACGGGGCAGTTCTGCACGCAGATGCCGCACCCGATGCAGCGATCGGTGGCCCGTGGCGCAGGTGAGAGCTGCTTGTAGAAGACTGCGCTCATCTGCCGGCCCAGGCCCAGCCGGCGCAGCAGGCCATGGCGGGCCGCGGTGGTCTCCGGCGGGCGGAACCCCTCGATGTGGAAGCCGGCGAGCGCATCGCCCACGACGTCGATGTCCACAATCTCGCCCGTCGTGAGGCCACGCTCGATGGCGGCGAGGAGCGGGTAGATCGTCCGGACCGGCAAGCCTACCAGGCCGGCGGCGACGACGTCGAGCGCGACGGCATCGGGTGCGGCGAGCAGGGCCCCCACGGGGAAAGGGTCACCCGCCGAGGGGCCCTGCCCATCCATCGCGACAATGCCGTCCATGATCGTCAGGGCGGGACGGATCAGGGTGAGGATGTCGATGAGCAGGTGGCCGAACACGTGGGGATCCGAGAAGCGGGCGTGGTAGCCCACCTTGAGGGTGCCCGGGATCACGCCGAAGAGGATCTTGGTGCCCCCCGTGAACTGCATAAAGGTATGCGTCTTGAGTTTGGGCAGCGCGATGACGACGTCGGCGTGGGTGACGAAGGTGCCCACCTCAAGGCCCTTGATGACCCGGCCCTGCGGATGGTGGAGCAGTTCCTGGTCGAAGTCCCAGTTGAGCTCCGCGCCGGTCTCCTCCGCGACGCGGGCCATGCCGGTCTGCCGGTAGACGGTGCGCAGCCAGGCGCTGTTGAAGGGGCCGCCGGGGCTGTCGCCGATCACGGGGTGCGCGCCGAGCTCCAGCACCATGCGCGCGAGCGCGCCGACCACGCTGGGATGGGTGGCGAGGGCGCTGTCGGGGCTCGCTGCGCGCAGGAGGTTGGTCTTGAGGAGGACGCGTTGGCCCGGCGCTACGAAGCGCTCGAGCCCACCGAGGGGCTCAAGCGTGCGGCGCAGCGCGGCCTCCGCCGCCGCCGGGTCGTAATCGTCACAATGGGTGAGCGAGACTGTGGGTTTCAAGGGAACTCCTTAGTTGGTCAGAGCCAGCCCTGCCAGCGGTAGGCTGCCCAGCCGATCATCTCCTTGAGGGCCTTCTCGGTCATCTCCAGATACTCGGCCTTGGGCAGGAGGTGCATCAGCCGCAGGGTGAGGTCGGGCTGGGTGTAGAAGTCCCAGTCGGAGTAGGTGACCAGATAGTCGGTCGGTGCGGGGATGACGGTCAGGGCCGTCTGTTGGAAGACGCCAAGGGCGCGCGGCATATGCATCGCCGAGGTCACCAGGACGATGCGTTCGAGCCCGTGTTGGGCGAGCAGTTTCCCGCTCTCCACGGCGTTCTCGTAGGTGTTGCGGGAGCTGCCCTCGATCAGGATGGCCTCCTCGGGCACGCCGAAGAAGGTGAGCATCTCGGCCATAGTCGACGACTCGGGGGTGTCCCCGGGATTGGAGAGGGAGCCTGAGCCGCCACTGACCAGCACCCAGGGCGCGACGCCCGTGTGATAGAGACGGGCGGCATAGATGACGCGGTCGCCGGCCTCGCCCACCTCGTGCCACGGACGCGGGGCCAGCTGCGTCCGGGTGCCGCCACCGAGCACCACGATCGCATCGAAGGTGTGGGCCAAGTCCGACGCCTCGAGCGGGGGGTGCTGCCATTCGAGCCGGCGCACCAGGAGCATACCCACCCACCGGTTGCCGCCGACGGCGATGAGGAGAAGGGCGGCGACGATGAGGCGGGGGGGCCATGCGCCCGCGGACGGGCGAGCGCCGGCAGCCTGACGAGCGCCCGCGGACGGGCGAGCGCCGGTCGCATCCGGGTCCGCGTCCTCGACGTCCCGTCGGCGCAGGCGCGACATGGCGAGATCGGGCCGGTGGTGCAGCACCAGGGCGAGGATCAGGAGGATGCAGGCCAGCCCCGTTGGGTAGATCAGCAGCGGTAGGATCTTAGATAGGATGTAGAACATCGTCTGAGGGCAAAGTATACGCAAGGGCGCCAGGAGGCAAGTCTGCGGTCATTTGTGATAGCGTTCGCCGCCGAGGATGGTCATGGCACGGTAGAGCTGTTCGAGCAGCACGACGCGCGCCAGTTCGTGGGGTAGGGTGAGGGGTGAGAGGGAGAGGCGCGCGTTGCAGGACGCGAGGAGCTCTTGCGAGAGGCCGACCGGCCCGCCGATGATGAAGGCGAGGTCGCGGTGGATCTCGATGTGCCGGCGCACGTCATTCGCGAGCCCCTCGCTGTCGAGCTGCTCTCCGGTCACGTCCAGCGCGATGGTCCAGGCAGCCTGGCGGGTCGCCTGCATCAGGGCGGACCCCTCCCGGACCATCGCGACCTCATCCGGGAGGGGTCCGCCGACCACGTCGCGGACCTCGACGAGCGACACTTTGACGTAGCGCCTGAGGCGCTGCAGGTAGTCCTGTTGTGCCGCGCGCCAGTGCGACGTGCGCAGCTTTCCGACGGCTGCGATGGTCAGTGTGCCGGGCAGCCGCATCATGTGCGCCCCTCTCGCTGAAGGCGAGCGTTGGGCCTCTTCGTCGTGATCAGGGCGATGGCGTCGGTGTGACGGTGGGCGAGATGGTCTCCGTGACGGTCATCGTGCCCGTCTCGGTGAGCGTCTCGGTCGCGGTGAGGAGGCCGGTCGCCGACAGCTCCGGCAATCCTCCCTCGGGCACGGGAAGGACCATGTCGGCGATATCGACCCAGAGGGCCTCCAACGCCGGCGCCGTGCGGAACGAGCGCTCCTCGATGAGGGCGTCCAGGGCCGCGACGCGTGCCGCCAACGCAGCCGCCTCCGGGGCCCGATCGGGCAGCAGGGCGGCGTAGCGGGTCAGGTGCGCGACGACGACCTCCAGACCGGCGCGAGCGGCACCCGGGTTGTCCTCCAGGATGAGGAGCTGCACGCGAATCAGGTCCTGAGCCGCCTGCAGCAGGGCCACGCTGCTCCACAGGTCGCCCTGATCGCCGGTGAGGCTCTCGGCCTGCGCCTCGACGAGTTCGAGGCGCTCGGTGATCTCCGACTCAAGGGCCTCAAGGTCGCTCTCCTGGCGCGAGAAACGGGTGCCCAGGTCGGAGA
>CAZYYC010000397.1:0-3627 GCA_964650935.1 uncultured Anaerolineales bacterium | reverse complement strand
CGATAGCCCTGCGCGATCGCGTGCATCCTGCCCGCCGTTTGACCCCAGGCTTCGAAGAGCGCGTCGCTCCACTGCTCGAAGGGGAGGCGCTCCGCCAGCACGCCGGGCGCCCTCTTGACGGCGCTCACCACGTAGGTCTGCGCGCCCGAAGTGATGGTCTCGACGAGCCGACCCGCTCGCGACACGACGGGACCGGCGACCGAGGCGCCGTGCGCGTCAAGGGCCCGCACCCACGCGAGGATGGCCCGCATGGCGTCCGCGTCAAGGTCGCCGTCGCTCGGGGTGATCCTCAGCACAAAGTCGGCGCCGTCGCGGCAGAAGCCGTAGACGTGGCTGGCTGTGCCGCCGTGAAGCGGGTGCAGCTCTTCGCTTGTCACGCCGTAGCATTGAGCGGCGCGTTCGAGCAGTTCGGCATCCGGCATAGGGTGTTGTGGCGCCAGGCAGCAGTGCCTTCCGGGTTGCTCGGACCGGCTCACCGGCAACCCGAAAGGCTTGGGTGCGTGTCAGGCTGTCGCCACCTCTCCTTTCTTCGCGGTGAGGAGGGAGACCACCACCAGGACGATGAAGCTCAGCGGGATAGAGACGATGCCCGGCTGGTTGATCGGCATCGGCGCCGTCGCCGCGTCCAGCCCGTAGCGCGCCCACATGTCCGGACTGAGCATGATGAGGGCCACCGAGGAGATCACGCCGACCAAAATCGATGCGATGATGCCCTGCGCGGTGGCCTTCTTCCAGAAGAGGATCAGCAGCAGCGCCGGGAGGTTGGCCGAGGCCGCGACGGCAAAGGCCCAGCCCACGAGAAACGAGACGTTCATGTCGCGGAAGGCGATCCCGAGCGCGATGCCGATGATGCCGACGATGACGGCGACGATCCGCCCGGCGAGAACTTTGGCGTTGTCGGAGATCTCACGACGGAGGAGGTTGGGCATCAGGTCGTGGGCGACCGCGCCGGACGCCGCCATGATCAGACCAGAGACCGTCGCCAGGACGGTGGTGAAGGCGATACCCGAGATCATAGCGAAGAGCACTTCGCCGAAGCTCCGGGCGAGTAGCGGCGCGCTCATGTTGCTGGTCTCCGGATTAAGCGCGCCGCTGGTGACGGCGCCCACGCCCAGGTACATCGTGAAGATGTAGAAGAGGCCGATCCCGGCGATGGCGACGATCGTGGATTTGCGGGCCGCCTCGGCGCTCGGCACGGTGTAGTAGCGGATGAGGATGTGCGGCAGGGCCGAGGTGCCCAGGAAGAGCGCCAACATGAGGGAGATGAAGTTGAGCCGGTTGAGCAGGGTGGTGGAGGCCGGCTCGCCCTCAGCCGCCTCAAGAGGGAACATCAGGCCCGGGCGCATGAAGAGCGAGCCGGCGGTCGGCTCCTCGTAGTGGACGGTCACGCGCTCGCCCGAACCCGCGGTGAAGGCGACGCTCTTCGGGCGCTGTACGACCGTGGCGCGATCGGAGAAGACGCTGAGCAGGCGTACCGGATCGACGGGCCCTGTGCTCTCGCCATAGCGAGCGGGGATGGCAGAGACGCCGCCCATCTGGCGCAGCCGGTTGTTCGAGCTCTCGAGCGCACCGTTCACCAGGACCGTCCCGTCGTCCAGGACCGAGCGGAACTGGGTTTCGACCAGCCGCTGTGAGCCGTCCTCGTCCGTCACCAAGTGCCACCAGTCCTCGATGCGGAGGAAGGTGTCGCCGTCGATTTCCTCCACGGCCCAGAGCCCGCTCCCCAGGGAGGCGGCGTCGAAGATCGGCGTGCGCCCCTTGATGTTCGCGGTGTAATCGCCATGGTCGAGCGCGATGGCAGGCACCAGGCGTGAGACGCGGTAGAGCACGAGGCTTTCAAGGCCCGTGTTTGGGTCAATGGTGCCGTATCGATCGACGACCTGGGCCCCGGGTAGATCGACTTGCGGCGTGCCGCCGCTGAGCGAGACTTCGACGTCCAGGTACTGATGGTCTTCCAGGCCCGCGATGCCCTCCTGCGCAGCGTTGTTGGTTGTGGTCACCCCGCGCAACAGCACGGCAACGGTGAGGACCCCCGCAAAGACCAGGAGTAGGCCGCCGTTGAAGAACTGGACATAGGTCGTTGAGGTCATTCCTCCGCCGGCAACGATCAGGATCACCACACCTCCGACGATGATCACGCCCCAGTAGTGGGGAATGCCCAGGAGCGGCTCTACCAGGACACCCGCGCCGACCATCTGCGGGACGAGGTAGAAGAGGGAGACCACGAGCACGCTGAGCCCAGCGGCAAGCTGGATGCCGGGGCGGTTGAAGGTGCGGTTGAGCGCGTCGGGGAAGGTGAAGGTGCCCCGACGTTTCATCGGCTCCGCGATCACGAAGAGCGCCACGATCCAGCCCGCCAGGAAGCCGATCGAGTAGAGAAAGCCGTCATAGCCGAAGAAGGCGATAAGGCCGCAGATGCCCAGGAAGCTCGCCACCGAGAGATAGCCGCCGGCGAAGGCGACGCCGTTGACGCCCCAGTGGACGGAGCTGTTGGCCACATAGTAGCCGCCGACGCTGCGCGACCGGCGGTTGGTGTAGATCGACAGGGCTAACACCAGAGCCACGAAGACGATAAAGACGGCGATAGCCATTTACCCTTCCTCCTGAACCGCGCTCATAGGTCTGACCCTGCAGAGATGATTGTAGATGAGCGCGAAGACGATGGCGATGAGGATCAGCCCCACGCCGTAGGTAACGGCGAGGTTGAGCCCCAGCACCGCCCGTGCTCCCATCCACGTGGGCTGAAAGACGCTGAGTGCCACGAATCCCCCATAGACCAGGGAGTAGAGGATGGTCATGCGGATACCGATGAGGACTTTTCGTCGTTCGAAGGCCTCCTCCGCCGCTGTCGTGTGCTGTGCCATACGACCTCCTTAGTGGGCGAACTTGGGAATCGGAAACGTCCCCCCGGGATCGGCCCAGTGTAGCATGGGTGTCGTCTGGGCACAAATGCGCGAACGCGGATCCCAGAGCGGGCGTACAACAGACGGCGCGCACGAGTTCAGGCTCGTGCGCGCCGTTGACTAGCCTTCGATAGCGACGTCAGTCGATCATGGAATAGGCGGTCGCCTTGGACTGGCACACCGGGCAGCGCTCGGGCGGTTCGTCGCCCACGTGCGTATGCCCGCACGTCCCGCAGACCCATATCTTGCCGAACTCGACGTCCTCGCCGGCCTGCATCTTCTCGAGGGCCTCGGCGTAGAGCTTCTCGTGGATCTTCTCCACCTCCCATGCCCACTCGAACGAGCGGGCTGCGGCCTTGTGCTCCTCGGCCTTGGCGTCCTCCAGGAACTCGGGGTACATCGTCACAACCTCGTAGTTCTCACCGGCGATCGCCGCCTCCAAATTCTCCGCCGTGCTCTTGATATCGCCCAACGTGCGCAGGTGGCTGAGCGCGTGGATCGTCTCCGCTGCCGCCACCGCGCGGAAGAGCTTCGCGATCCCTGCGTGCCCCTCACGCTCGGCCTGCCTCGCCCACGCCGTGTACTTGCGATTCGCCTGCGACTCGCCTGCGAATGCCGCCTTCAGATCCTCGACCGTTTTCATAGCTGGCCTCCTGATGACTACGATAGGATGAACACATTAACGGGCCCATCGTACGCAAATCGGAGCGGGTGTCAACCCCGC
>CAZYYC010000396.1:0-3629 GCA_964650935.1 uncultured Anaerolineales bacterium | reverse complement strand
GTTGTCGATCCATCGCTTGCCGAGGTAGGCCTGGGCGAACAGGTCGGCGAACTCGACCGAGTCCTCCCCCACGATGTCGCGCACCGGCGTGCCGTCGGCGGCGGCGCGTTCCCACAGCTCGACGAAGTCGCGCAGCATCGTCACCACCGAATCGTCCTCGGGGATCCCGGCGGCGCCACTCATGAAGTAGCGGTGGAACGCCTTCGCGACGGTGACGTACGGCTCGGGCAGGGCGTCGATGCGGGCCCTGTAGCGCCGGTATTCCTTCTTCTGTTCGAGCGATCCGGTGACCAGCTCGATCCACTTCGCTGCCATGTCACTTGCCTCCTTGATGGAGCTGTTCCAGTCGTTCGGCGAGGAAGCTCCAGGTCCTCCAGAACTCTGCGAGGTAGTCCTGTCCCTTGACGTTCAGGGAATAGACCTTGCGCGGCGGCCCCTTCTCCGAGGGGACCTTCTCCACGTCGACCAGGCCGCGCTGCTCGACCCTGACCAACAGCGCGTAGACGGTGCCCTCAGCGATGTCGGAGAAGCCCTGGTCCCGCAGCCACGCGGTGATCTCGTAGCCGTACGCGGGGCGTACGGACAGGATCGCGAGGACGATGCCCTCCAGGATTCCCTTGAGCATCTCCGTTGCCTGCTTGCCCATGGAGCACCACCTCCTGTCACTACTCAGTCATGCTGACTACCACTACATAGTACTGCTGAGTAGCTGACGGTCAAGACCCTCCGCCAGCGCCGGTCTCTCGACGACTCCGGGCGGCACGGCCACCAGCCACTTTCACAACACCCTTCAGCACAGCGCCTCCGCCCCCCCGTCAACAACAACTTGCAGACGCGGGATATCTGCGTAGGCTGGCTATCGTCGCGAGCGGGTAGGGCGACGACGCCCTGATATCCACGCCAACAGAACGAGAACGTAGAACGCCCATCACTCCAAGGAGGACGCCCACGGTGGCTACCATGCTCTTCTCTCCCCTCACGGTGCCGACCCCGGACGGCGCGGGGCTGACGCTCCGCAACCGCACCGTCGTGGCGCCGATGTGCCAGTACGTCGTCGACGCGGAGGACGGGGTCCCGATCGACTGGCACCTCCAGCATCTCGGCTCCTTCGCCGCCGGCGGCTTCGGGATGGTGGTGACGGAGGCCACCGGTGTCGAGGCGCGGGGACGCATCACGCCCCGCGACCTGGGGCTCTACACCGACGAGCAGGAGCGGGCCCACGCCCGCATCGTCACCTTCATCCACTCCCAGGGGGCGGCCGCGGCGGTGCAGCTCGGCCACGCCGGCGGCAAGGCGTCGACCTATCCCTGGCTGCCCGGCCAGCCGGACGCCACCATGCCCGAGGCCGAGGGCGGGTGGCGGACCGTCGGCATGACCGCCCGTCCGGTGATGCCCGGACTCGATGCCCCCCAGCCCCTCGACCAGAACGGGATCGGGGAGGTGACGCGCGCGTTCGCCACCGCGGCCCAGCGGGCGGACGCCGCCGGCTACGACGCCATCCAGCTGCACGGCGCCCACGGCTACCTGCTCCACCAGTCCCTCTCCCCCCTCACCAACACCCGCGAGGACGCCTACGGACGTGACGAGCGGGGTCGGACGCGGCTGGTGCGGGAGGTGGTCGACGCGGTGCGCGCGGTCTGGCCCGCACACAAGCCGCTCGGCATCCGGATCAGCGCCACCGACTGGGTGGACGGCGCCTGGGATGTCGAGGCCTCTGCCCGCCTGCTCCGCGAGCTGGTCACCGAGCACGGCGTCAGCTGGGTGGACGTGTCCTCCGGTGGGCTCGGTGGTGGCGCCCGGATCCCGGTCGGATCCGGCTATCAGGTGCCGCTCGCGGCTCGGTTGACCGCGGCGTTGGCCGACACCGACGTCGTGATCAGCGTGGTCGGCCTGATCGAGGACGCCACCCAGGCGGAGACGATCCTCGCCACCGGGCAGGCCCACGCCGTGTCCATCGGCCGGGCCGCGCTGCGCAACCCGCACTGGGCGGCCGCAGCGGCCGCGCGTCTGGGGGTGCCTGCCGGGGACCTTCCCAGCGCTCCCCAGTTCTGGCGGGCGAACTGGCGCATCGCCGCGGACCGGTGAGCGCGGGACAGCCTAGCTGCCGCACTGCTCACCGCGAAGTCCCACCGCAGGGGCGCCGCGCCGGCGGCCTCAGGCCAACGGCAGCAGTCCTCGGGCGGCGAAGACCTTGCGCGCGACGGTGACCGCGTTGAGTGCACGTGGAAAGCCGCAGTAGACCGAAGCGTGCAGGAATGCCTCGATGATCTGGTGCGGCGTCAGCCCGACGTTCAGGGATGCGCCGATGTGCACCTCCAGTTGCGGCTCGCAGCCCCCGAGCGCGGTGAGCATCCCCAGGGTGACGAGCTGGCGCTCCCGGGGTTGCAGGTCGGGCCGGGCATAGATGTCGCCGAAACCCCAGGCGACGATCTGGTGTCCCAGCTCGGGCGCGATGTCGGCCAGCGCGTCGATCACCTTCGCCCCGGCCTCGCCGTCGATGGCGTCCAGGACCTGCCTGCCCGCCGCGAATCGTTCGTCCCGCAGGGTGTCCGTCTCAGTCATCTGTGTCTCCGTTCCTTGTTATCGGTGTCGGTCATCGTTATCGGTGTCGGTCATCGTTATCGGTGTCGGTCATCCGTGTCTCGGTCACCCGTGGCCGGATCCACCTCGGTATCGGCGAGCAGCTGCCGGTAGGTCTCGACCTTGGCCCGCAGCGCCCGTTCATGTTCGCGCAGCGTGGCGAGCTGCTCGCGCAGGCGTTCATGGTGCGCGGCCAGGAGTTCCAGACGGGCGCGGAGCGATGCGTCGCCCTCGGCGCGTAGCTCCGCGTACTCACGCATCCGCGCGATCGGCATGCCCGTCTCCCGTAGCCGCAGCAGGAACCGGAGCCACTCCACGTCCCCGGGCTGGTACCGGCGGTGGTTGCCACCGTTGCGGGTCACCGGCCGGATCAGGCCGGCGCGTTCGTAGTAGCGCAGGGTGTGGCCCGAGACACCGGTCGCCGCCGCCATCTCCGCCACGCTGAGCCCTTCGGGGTCTCGCTGCTCGCTCACGGATCCACCGTAGGACTTCGAGTGCACTCGAAGTCCAGCGTCGATCTGCGCGGCGAGGCTACTCGACCGATCCCGGAGCGTCCACGGATCGGCCGCCGGCGCGGTCCTTCGCGACACTGCCGGCTGGGGACACGCGACCGAGCGGATCTGCCCCCTGGTCCACCGCGGTGCCCCGCGCCAGGCCCCGATCCAGACCGGCGATCACGAACTCCACCTTGCGGTCCAGCCAGGCCCGGCCGACCCAGGACTCGTCGGGCGGCAGGACCGCATCCGGGGTGACGTCGGCGAAGCGTTCCCGGGCCGCGTCCAGCCCCCGGCGACCGTCCTTCCCGACCGTACGGAACGTGGACACACTGATGTGGGTCAGAATGGCCAGGTCACCGACGAAATCCAGCCCGAACAGGGCCTCATCCTCCGACAGTCCCTGCCCTACCAGAGCATCGATCAGGGCCCGCATCCCCCGCTGGACGTGCACGTGTGACCCGGGCACCCGCAGCAGGGTGAGGTCGAGGCCCGGATACTCCTCGAACAGCCGCCAGCAGGCCTCGGCCCACGCCCGCAACTGATCGGCCCACG
>CAZYYC010000395.1:0-3631 GCA_964650935.1 uncultured Anaerolineales bacterium | reverse complement strand
TGCTCATAGAAGCCCTCCCACACACGCGCTCCCATGAAGATCGTGGGGATGCCTCGGGCCTCGATGCCGTAGGCCTCGGCGATGCGCTTGAAACGTGGCCCATTCGTCGAGGATACCCAGACTTCGTAAGACTCCACCTTGACCTCGGGGTGTTCGGCCTCCAGCGCGCGAAGATAGGTGAGGGCTTCATCTCCCGCGTCGCCACCGAACTGGGTGAAGCCGGACTGCGTCGCGTGGTGGGTTTGGGAGGCCACGCAGTTCTCGCAGCCCGCATCGCCCCAGAAGAGGTAAAGGGTGACTGCCGGTGCGGTTGGGGCAGGCGGTGTCGAGGGGCCCGGCGGCGTTGCTACGTCGTCGTGACCGGGGACGAGGCCTGTTCCGGCGTCAGGACACCCCTGCTCGACACAGGTGCTGACGGCAAGCTCGATCTCGTCACGCATCAGATCGGAGAAGCCTTCCCAGTGGCGATCACCGATGAAGAAGGTGGGGACATAGCGCGGTTCGAAGCCCTGAGCAGCCGCCAGCTCGATGAAGAGCGTGCGGTTCTCCTCGTGGTGATAGACCTCGAGGGAGACGACCTCGACCTGGGGATAGCGGTCCTCCAGGGTCTCTAGAAAGGGCTTGGCGTCGGCGCAGTGTGGACATCCCTCGCCCCAGAAGAAGTAGACGTAGATGGGGGGCTCGGACTGGGCGCGGGGAGCCGCATATGCGCTGCTCGCGATCAGGAGGGCGAGCAGCGCGCAGAGGGCAAGAGCTGATTGGAGCCCGGCGCGGGGTTTCATCGTTGACTCAGCCGCCTTGACGATGGCTGTGCGTGGATACGCACCGGATAGCTCTCCAGCAGCGACCGCGGCGGAAAGATCAAGGCCCCGGGCGCGCAGAGACCGGCGCATGAGCTGCAGCCCACCACGCACGCAAAGGGATCGACGACCTGCACCTTGCCGTTCTGCGTAGCGGCGAGGACACCACTGCGACAGAGTTTCAGGCAGGCGCCGCAGCCGTTGCAGAGGTCCTCGTTGACGGTCGGGTACCAGGGGATCTGCTCACGGGGATAACCGCGCCAGGTACCGTAGCCCTGGTGATGATCAGGCCCGTCGCCCTCGGCGCGCGCGAGGAAGGCCGCGTACTCGCGGGTGAAGGCTGCCGCAAAGGCCTCGCGCGCTGAGAAGGGGATATAGTTATCCCGACCGACCCGCTCGACGATCTCGAAACCGAGTCCTGCGTCCTGCGGCGTCCGTCCCTCCTCACGGAGGGCGGCGAGCGTCTCATCCAAGCCCTGTAACCCGATGGGCGATCCATCAACCATCATCTGCCGGTAACTTCGCTTCATGAACTATGTCCTCGACTAACTGCGGGTACGGAGGTCACGTCGCGTAGATCGCATTCACGACTGTGAATACATTGTAGCGCACTACCGCGGAACGTCAACACCACATCATCACCGCGAGATGAGGTGCTTGCCTGCCTTCAGGGTTGGGATATGCTTCTTCTTGAATATACACGACGGGGCTCGGTTGGGCCCCAGCGAGGAGGCGTGTGTGATCAACGTCTGGATCGCCTTCATCACAGGATTGACCACGGGAGGGCTGGGCTGCCTGGCGCTGCAGGGGGGCTGCTGGCGAGCTCGCTGGCGCAACAGGTGGAGGCGGCCTCGGGGCAGAGACGCACCGCCGTCGGCTCCGGCGGTCACGGCGGCTGGGGCGGTGGCAGCCTCTCCGGTGTGGGCGTCGCGCGTTCAATTGGGCTGTTTCTCGGTGCCAAGGTGGCGGCGCACGGCATCCTCGGTCTCCTGCTGGGCGCGTTGGGTTCGCTGCTGAGGCTGAACTTCCTGACACGTGCGCTCCTGCAGTTGGGGATTGGGATCTTCATGGTGGGTAACGCCCTGCGGATGCTGGACGTGCATCCGATCTTCCGCACCTTCGTGTTCGAGCCGCCCTCGTTCATGACGCGGACCATTCGCAGGACGTCCCGACGCAAGGACTCCACGGCGCTGCCTCTCGCGTTGGGGCTGTTGACCGTCTTCATCCCCTGCGGGATCACGCAGGCGATGATGGCCACGGCGATGGCAACCGGCGACGCCCTGATGGGCGGCGCGCTGATGGCGGCGTTCACGTTAGGGACGACGCCGATGTTCTTCACCGTGGCCTACTCGGCGATGCGTGTGGGGGCCAGGCTGGAGCGTGCCTTCATGCGCGTGATCGCGATCGTGGTCCTGTTGTTGGGACTGATGGCGATCGAGTCGGGCCTCAACCTGCTGGGATCGCCGGTCAGCGCGAGCCGCCTGATAGCTTCTCTGCGGCCGGAAACCGAGGTGGCGCCGGTCGCCGCGCCGACGGCGGACGGCCCGGTCGCGACCGAGGTGGAACCCACGGTCGTCGCGGTGGCGCCTGAAGGGGCCGGGGATCAGCCCGCGGAGGACGTCGATCCTGACCCGGGCGTGGTGGGCCAGGCTCCGACACCTGATGAACCTGACGTGCAGACGCTCTACGTGCAGGCGAAACACGACGGCTACGTGCCGCCGCGGCAGCACGCCGTCGCCGGTGTCCCCAGTGAGCTGGTGCTGATCACCGATCTGACGCGCTCCTGTACACGCGCATTGGCTATCCCGGCGCTGAAGTTCGAGACCTACCTGCCGGAGACGGGCCAGGTGATCGTTGACGTTCCGCCGATGGAGGCGGGTAGTATCCTGCGGTACTCCTGTGCGGCGGGTATCTATACCGGTGAGATCATCTTTGATCGCTGAGCCCGGTGTTGCCTGGCTCACTCCAGTGGATGAGGAGATAACATGCTGAAGAAGACCTACGACATTCCCGATATCGGCTGCTCGATGTGTGCCATGTCGCTCGAGGCCTTGGAGGACGACCTGCCCGGGGTCAAACGGGTCAGCGCCAGCTACCGGCGCCGGCGCCTCGAGGTCGAGTTTGACGAGACGCAGGTCAGCGAGGCCGCGGTGATTGCCGCGATCGAGGAGTTGGGCTACACCGTTACACCCCTGTAGCAAGGGTAGCTGATTCACAGTGACCGCTTAGGCGGGGCTTGCCCCGCCTAAGCGGTCATACGTTGTCTACTCCCGGATGACCAACGGTAGGAAGACGGTCGTGATCTCCCTGGCAGCCGGGATCACCATCGTCACCTGGACCGTGCGGTTCTGTGTGGAGGCGCTGGTCCCGAAGAGGAGGTTGGCGCTGTAGGTCCCGGGCTCCAGGCCGGTTGCGTCGACCGTGACCGTGGTCTCGCCCGGCGTCGTGCCCGTGACCGGGCTCAGGCTGAGCCACGGCGTGAACTCCAGCGCGCCCCAGTCGATAGCGTTGGGGCCGCCCTCGTTGTCGATCGTCAAGGTATCGATCGTGATCCCCTCGTTGGGCCAGAAGACCAGAGGGCTCGGGCCCACGCTGAGGCCCGCGGGCGGCGTCGGTAGCTCCGTCGGATCACCCACGACGACGATGTTGTCGACCTGGGCGCTGGCGAGGCCCTTGCCGTCGCCGACGAGGACCGTTATCGTGTGAATACCTGGGGTAAGGCCCGTGACGGCGAGATATTCGCCCCTACCGAGCTGACCGTCCTCAGAGGAGAACCAGATAACCTGACTGCGGTCAAGGGTGCCGATATTCGGCGAGTAAGCCATGGCCTC
>CAZYYC010000394.1:0-3656 GCA_964650935.1 uncultured Anaerolineales bacterium | reverse complement strand
CGCAGCTCGAACCCGTAGCCGGCCCAGATGACCAGTGCGGCGATGGCGACCAGCGCCAGCGTCCTCAATGTCGCCAGCCGTAGCGCATATCCTACCTGTCGTGATCGGGCCCACGCCTCAGCCAGCAGCACGAGTGCCGCGACGGGGAGCAGCATCAGCGCCGAGACTTTGGTGAGCTGGGCCAGGCCCAGCAGCACGCCGGTGACCGACAACAGCAGACGGCGGCGCGGTGCAGAGGTCGTGCGAAGGGCACGGACCAGCGCGTAGAGCGTGGCGACGGTGAAGAGCACGGCGCCGGTATCGGTGGTGATGAGGGCGCTGTGGGCGATCGCATTGGGGTCGAAGGTGTGGAGCGTCAGCGCCAGTAGGCCGGCGCGCCGCCCGCCAAGCTCCCGTGCCCAGCGGAAGATGATCGCTCCGAGGAGTGCATTGAGCAGGAGGATTGGGACGCGACCCGCGACGGCGATGCGGCGCGGGTGCGGGTAGGACCAGATGAGGGCGTCGGTGAGGGCCGAGAGGCTGGCGATCTCCCATCCGTCCACCTGTGCCGGGTCGGGCAGATCACGCTGGACGAGCAAGGGCGCGCCGGCGAGCACGTTAGCTAGGGGCGGGTGGATGTGAACAGGCTGCAGGCGCAGGTCGCGCGTCCGCAGCGTGGTGTAGCCGACGGCGAGGTGTGGCCCTTCGTCAAACGTGATCGACGCCCGCACGATCTGGGTCATTCCCAGGCCGAACGCGAGGGCGAGGAGCAGATAGGGGAGCGCTCTGGAGACGCCGCGCGGGAGGCCACGTCGGTGGATCATGGCAGGATCTCAATGTTGGTCAGCGCGACATCGGTCTGACCGGACGAGGTCAGGACCGGCTCGCCGGCGCCATCGAGCAGACCGGCGACCAAGCGGTAGTGTCCCGGCGGGGTCGCGGGGTTGAGGTTGACGTCGTAGTGGGCCTCGATGATCGCCGCACAATCCCACTGTGCGGGGGGATCCCGGTGGAAGACCGTCGGGGCACGCGGCAGGTCGCCGCCCCAAATGCCGCCGGCGTCGTCGACGAGGTGGACGAAGGGCGTGACCTCGTCCGACACCTCGCCCGAGCGCTGCCAGTAGAGGGTGACGTGGAGCCAGTTGCTTGGAGGATGGAGCAGGTTGTCGGTGGGCGGCAGCGCCTCCATGTCTACTTCGTAACCCACGAGGGTGAGCCCGGCTTCGAACGCCGCCGTGAACGGTGTTGCCCTGGCAGGCAGGCGGTCGTGCTGCCGGCGGACACTGTAGCCCAGGACCGCGATCTGACCGTTGTTGGGGTAGACGCCGGCGACCTGGGGATAGAGCAGACCGGCGACCTCCTGGAGGCGGTTGTGGGGGGCCATGGCCTGATCCTGGTGCAGGATGAGCCACAGCACCCGGGCATCCTGCTGAGCCTCAAGCACATCCCGATAGAAGGCCTCAGGTTGGTAAGTGTCCCCCTGGAAGCGGATGACCGGTATCATCCCCTGATCGTAGCGCCTGATCGCCCTGTCAACGTAGTGCGCATAGGTGATAATGACGTCGTCGGGATCGGCAAGGCGTTCGACGTAGTGGACCGCGGCCCGGAAATCGGTGCGTTGATAGTAGGGATCGGTCACGATGCGATGGTTTGCCCACCCGTTGAGGACGAGCAGCCCCACGAGTCCGATCCAGCCCAGGCGGCGCCACCGGCTGACCAACAGGTCGGCAGCCAGCGCCAACACCAGCGTGAAGATGAGGTAGACGGCACTCAGGTACTTGGGTGAGAAGACCGGCACGAAGAGGGAGACCGGGTAGAAGATGGCTAACGGAAGGATGAGCATACCGGTGACCCAAAGCCCACGCCGCCACCCCACTCGCCACGCACGGTAGAGTCCCAGCGCGGTGACGATCGCGACGAAGCCGATCAGAGCCCACAGGCGAGGTACGTAGATGCGCGACACGCGCAAGACGTACTCCGAAGCTAACTCCTGCAGCATATGGGACGGCTGGACGAAGCCCTTGCTCACATCCTGCAGAGCGAACCCCGGCAGCAGCCGCCAGACGAAGCTGACGACGGGCAGGTAGGGCAGAATGACCACGAGCATCGTCACGACATAGCTCACCAGCACACGCGGTCGCCTGAGATGCGTCGCGATGACCAAGATGCCCTGGGTGGCAATCGTGAAGGCACCGAAGAAGTGGCTGTACCCCAGCAGATTGAGCGTGATGCCATAGCCCAGCCAAAGCCACCAGCGTCTGTGCTGCGTGGCGCGCACGAGCAACAGCGTTGTGAGCGCAGCCAAGGCCATATGCAGGGCGTACATCTTGACCTCTTGGCCGAACCAGATCGCGAACGGCGCGGTCGCGAGCAAGAGCGACGTGGTGCCGGCGGTCCGGCGCCCAAACCAGGTCCTGGCGAGCTGCCACATCAGGGCGACCGTCAGCACGGAAAAGAGAGCGGAGAAGTAACGGAGCGCGAAATCGCTGCCTCCTGTCAACCGGCTCCAACCCCAGAGCAGCAGGAAGTAGAGGGGCCCGTTGTGCTCGGGGGAGATAATCAGCTTCACCATCTCGACGAACGGATGATCCACGAAGTAGAAGGCCTGGACCTCGTCGATCCAGAAAGACTGCCCCTCCAGGGTCACCGTGCGCAACAGGTAGGCCAGAAGTACGAGCGCCAGCGGTAACCAGAGGGATCTCCAAGTCGGGCGCCTACCACCGGATGCGGGCCGGCCTGCCTGCCGGGACGTGCGGTATCGGTTCATAGGGCACATTCTACCATAGGATGAGGCAGGCGTGATGTCGGGCGGGGAAGGGCAGCAGGGCTAAGGCATGTGATCTTCCGGGAAGCTAGCAGGCGCGTTGCGTCGCGCGGATTCGGGCGTCCGACGCTCTCTCTGTGGTGAGTGGGGCTCTTCGGGCTTCCCGGAAGATGGCTGAAATGCGATAGCCCTGGAAACGCGGCTCGGGCGAGAGAAGAAGACGACAGCCAGCGCCAACAGGGCCGCGCCGGCGAAGCCGAGACCGAGGCGAAACGCTCGGGGCCGGTATCGCATAGTGACGCGATGCTCGCCCTGCGGCACGAGCACGCCACGGAAGATCCCGTTGGTTTTGTAGATGGGCGTCGACTGACCGTTCACCCACGCCACCCAGCCGGGATAGGAAATGTCCGAGAGGACGAGGAGGGCTTCATCCGTCGTGCGGACGATGACCTCGACCCGGTTGGCCCCATAGGCGACGATCTCCAGGGTGCCGCTGCCAGCGCTCTCCATCACCGGCCCTCCCTCGACCGCGGCGACGTGCGTCGGTTCGAAGGAGGGGTCGAAGACCAGGGCATAGGCTGCCTCGATCGTGTCAACAGGACGTGTGCGGTAGACGAGCCACATCCGGGGCAACGCGTTGGTGTTCAGGTGCACGTCGACCGCCGGTGCATCGACGAAGACGGGCCAGATGCCCTCCCCGCCGGGTGACGCGCCCTTGGGCACGATGATGTACTTGGCGCCCAGGAGCCGGTAGGCCGGCGAACCCTTGCTGGGAATGCCCCAGTAGAACTGCGTGTACGAGAAGAGCTCCATCGGGTTGCCTGAGCCCTGGGGGACCTCAAACCCGGCGTCCACAAGCACCGAGGGTGAGAGCAGCCCCCGTGCTGCGGCATCGACATCCACGCGGTACCAG
>CAZYYC010000393.1:0-3669 GCA_964650935.1 uncultured Anaerolineales bacterium | reverse complement strand
AGGTCGGCGAGAAGGTTGAAGCCCACGATCAGGAGCATAATGATGAGGAAGATCCCTTGGAGCAACGGGTAATCGCGTGCGATGCCGGCGGTGGTGATGAGCGCGCCCATGCCGGGATAAGCGAAGACGACTTCCACCGTCACGCTGCCGGCGACAAGAAAGCCCAAGCGCATGGCGATCATAGTGACCAGAGGCAGCATCGCGTTGGGTAGCACGTGCTTGATCAGGACGCGCCGTTGTCTCAGTCCCTTTGCCTTGGCTGCCCTGACGAAATCGTGTCCCAGCAGTCCCATCGTGCTGTTGTGCACCAACAGCACGATGCCCGGAAGGTTGCCGAGGACCAGGGTGGCGCAGGGCAGCGCTCCATGGTGAATGACGTCGACCAGGCTCCAGAGCACACCGGAGCGTGCGGAGAGTGTGCTGGTGGCGCCCCCGATGGGAAAGAGGCCCAACTTGAGGCTCAGGAAGACGATGAACAGCATCCCGAGGAAGTAAGAGGGCCATGAGCCCAGGAAGAAGACCGATCCCAGGATGGCGGGACCGGCAGGTGTCGTTGAATGCCACGCAGCGACGGCGCCCAACACGATGCCGAGCGGGACGTAGATGGCGGCGGCGCAGCCGCCCAGCAGCAGCGACCACCTAAGCCGTCCGAGGATGACCTGTGCGACGGGGGCGTTCTGGCTGATTGACCAACCCAGCTCGCCGCGCAACAGGTTGCTTAGGTAGCGCTGGAATTGCTCGCCCAGGGGTCGATCGAGCTCGTAGTAGCGGAGGAGATTCTGACGCATCTCCTCAGTCATAAGCAACGGCGCATCGGCGCCGGGATCGCCGACGAGATAGGAGATCGGATCGCCCGGCATCATCCGTGGCAGGAAGAAGTTCAGCGTCAGAAGGACGATGATGATGAAGAGATACTGGGCGATCCGATAGCTCATGGGACTCCGTGGGTCTCTGTCGAGGCGATCAGTCGATGAAGCTCAGCTTGTTCATCGCCAATGGAATGCCGAATCCGACACCCTCCGGGGTGTAGAACCAAGTGTCCAGCTTGGCCGACCGATAGACGGTCCACATCTTCGGGTGCCACAGGGTAAGGACCGGCAGGTCCGAGGCGATCATCTCCTGAAGCTGCCACACGAGCGGACGGCGCGCGTCGTCGTCACTAAGTTGTGCTTGGGCCTCGTAGATCAGGCGGTAGACCTCGTTCTGATAGACCATGGCGGGCCACGTCGGGGACTCCAGGATCGCGGGATTCGCCAGGCCGCCGTGTCCATTGATCGCCACGTCAAAGTTGCCCTCACGCAGCAGGCCGTCGAGCGTGCCGGTGTCCCCAACCTGCACCGTGATTGGGAAGCCGATCTCGGCGAGGTCGGCCTGGATCAGCTCCGCCTCCCGGGCGTACTCCGCCGTGGCGATCAGGGTGAGGGGGAGCAGCTTCGCTGCCTCGGTCGCTTGGGAGAGCAGGCGGCGTGCTTCGTCCGGGTTGTGATCATAGGTCGGAAGGTCGGGATGATGCCAGTCGGTCTCCGGCGAGAGGACACCTAGCTCGGCGACGACGGCGCCGTCGAGCGTGACCTGGGTCACGATCCGCCGGCGGTCGATGGCGTGGGCGACAGCTCGTCGCAACACAACATCATCAAACGGCGGTCTCGATGTATTGAAGATGAGCTGCAGGACCCAATAGCCAGGGCCCTCGATGATCTCGAACTCGGGATCGTCCGCGAACTGCTTAGCCGCCTCGATGGCCTTGCCGGAGAAGGCGGCGTAGTCGGTCGTGCCCGACTTCAGCGCGAGCGCCTCATTTTCCACCTTGATGAACACGAGCGAGCTCACGCGCGGACCCCCCTTGAAGTAGCCGGGATGGGCCATGTAGACGTAGCGCTCTTCCTCTTTGCTGTACTCGGCGAGCGTGAAGGGCCCGGACCCGATGACGACCTCCTCCCCCAATGCTTTGAGCGGATCATCGATGCCCTCCCAGATGTGTTGGGGTAGGATCGGCAGCGAGCCGAACAGCACGTCGTGGGCGCCGGCAACCGGCTCGGTCAGGGTGATCCGGACCGTCTCTTCATCCACCGCTTCGGCGGTGTCGATCCTGTCCAGCGGCCACGACCAGGTGACCAACGAGCGCTGGGCCTTGAAGTACGTGTAGGTGAAGGCGACGTCTTTTGCCGTCAGGCGGTTGCCATCGTGCCAGGTGACGTCGGGGTGGAGCTTGAAGGTCCAGACGGTGCCGTCCTCTGAGGTTGTCCAATCATCGGCTAACCAGGGGATGAGACCCTCTGCATCTTTCCAGGTCAGCGTGTCGAAGAGCAACGACATACGGACGTATCCCGGGCCGCGTGCGTAGAAGGCGAAGGGTGAGGGATAGCCCCAGTCGTCGCCGGGCAGGGTGAGGGCAGGAAGCGTCGGCTGTCCTACGGTTTCGCGCCCCGAGTCGCCCGGCAGTCCCGCGACGCCGCACCCGGCGAGGACGCCGAGCGATACGATCAGGCAGAACAGGCGGCGGATAGCGCGCGGGATGTGTCTCATAGTGCGCTCCTAGATGTGGCGATCGCGCGCCTCGAAGCAGGGGATACAGTAAGGGACACCTCCGAGCAGTCGTGCCCGCGTCTCCATAACCTTCTCTCCGCAGCCCGTACAGATCATCGAGCCGTGGATCCTCGCCTTCTCCGGGATCACGGGGTCGACGTCCTGGATGTCGAAGAGCACCTCCAGCGGCATTGCCAGCACATCGTCCACCTGCTGGGCTCGCAAGATCGCGGAGCGTGCCTGTTCCTCCTCCGTCGCGGTCCCCACAAGCACCTTGCGGAATAGCTGCTCGCGCTCCTCATCGGGTGTGCCGAGGGCATCGGGGCGCAGCGCGATGCGGATCGCCTTACCGTCGGAGCGACGGATAAAGGTGTAGGCGTTCTTGCCATAATCTCGATAGATCAGATTGCCCTTGCCGAAGGTGCAGCCCGTAAGGTACTGGATGGCGTCGACGCTGCAGTTGTCGGTCTCTACGATCGCGACGACTTCCTCGTCGGCGGCGTGGGGGCCGATCTCGCGCAGTGCGAGCTCCGCCGCGCGAATGCCGATGGTCAGGCCCGGGCAGCTGTGCCCGTGAAACTTCCTCACCCCTTCAATGTCGAGGTTCATAGGTATCCTTTCGTGTGGGATGGTGGTTGGTCTCTCCTGCGGTCCCGTTGCACGCAAAACGGGCCACGAAAGTGGGCATAGCTGACGCCACACCCAGGCCTTCATGGCCCGCCTGATCATCACTGATTGAGAATGACAAACACGACTGCCGGATCGCCGCGCTCGGCCTTCAGACCGAGGGGTAGCAGATTAAGCCGACCCGGCGTGCCGGCTTCATGCCGGCGCGTTCAGCACTATACCATGGCTGCGGTAGTCGTCAATCTCGACAGGGTTGCCTATCCCTTGCGCCTCGCTCCTGCGTCGATCTCGCGGATCGCCGCAGCGATCTGCTGCGCCAACGGCTTGGGCGCAATCCCGACGATCTCAAAGTGGGGCTGGTTGATGGGGATCAGCAGCTTGCGGCCCGGCGCCGAGGCGATGGCTTCAGCGATCGCCGGCGTGATCTCCCCCATCATAGCTTGGGGTACGATCACGCCGATCGGCGCCATAATGATGTCGGCCTTGGGCGCCGAGACGCAGATGGCGTTCTCGCCG
>CAZYYC010000392.1:0-3670 GCA_964650935.1 uncultured Anaerolineales bacterium | reverse complement strand
CCGGACGGCGGTCGAGTCCACCCTCAAGCGCTCCTCATCGGGCTTCCTGCAGGTCGTCGGACTCTGGACGCCGCCGGCGGTCCCCACGCAGGACATGTGGGGCCAGACCCAACAGCCGCTTGCTTCCTGGGAACAGCTGCGCGAGACGCTCCAGCAGGAGTATGAGGTGCGGTTGGTCGATCTGAGCGGCGGTGTTGTGCCGGTTGATATCGACGTGTTGGTGCTGATCGGGCCGCAGGGCCTCGATGACAAGGCCCGCTATGCCATCGACCAGTATCTGATGCGTGGCGGGGCGCTTGTGATTGCCGCCGGTAACATGACGATCGCGCCCGATCAGATGACGGGCGGTCTCGGCTCGCAGCCCGTCGTCGATGGACTTCAGGAGATGCTGGTCCACTACGGATTGACCGTCGAGGACAGTCTGGTACTCGACGCTCAGAACGAACCCTTCCCGGTCCCTGTGGTCCGCCAGGTCGGTGGGTTCCAGGTTCAGGAGATCCAGGCGCTGCCCTATCCCATGTTTGTCGATATCCGGCAGGATGGGATGGCCAAGGCGAGTCCGATTGTCTCGAACCTTGCCGCGGTGACCCTCAACTGGGCTTCGCCCATCACGGTTGATCCGGAGAAAAACGCCGAGCGTGAGGTCGAGGTGTTGCTGACGTCATCACCACAGGCCTGGCTGCAGTCGGACTACAATATCCAACCCGACTTCGACCTCTATCCGGACGCGGGGTTCCCACAGCTTGCTGACACGCAGCCTTACACCTTGGCGGTCTCGGTGCGGGGCGTGTTCGAGTCCTACTTCAAGGACAAGGCCTCCCCCCTGGATATGCTCGACGAGGCGGATATGCAGGATGAAGAGGAAATCCAATCCGCGCCGGCACAGCCCTCGAGCGTGGGTACGATCGAGACCTCGTCCGGCAATGCGCGGATGGTCCTCATCGGCAGCCTTGAGTTTGTTGACGACATCGTCCTGGAGCTGTCTGCGGCGTTGGGTGGAAGTCGATACCTGAACAACCTGAAGCTGATGCAGAATGCCGTAGCCTGGACGGTTGAGGATCTGGACCTACTAGAGATTCGCGCACGCGGCACAGCGGCTCGCGTGCTGGCTCCCTTGACGGAGAACGAGCAATCCTTCTGGGAGGCCGCCAACTACGTGCTGGCGCTGCTCTCGGTGGTCGCGTTGGGGGTCGTGAGCCATATGCGTCGCAACCAAGAGACACCGATAGCGTTACTGCCTCCTGAGGAGGTCGGCTATGCCGGACGGGGGGCGGGACGACGTGGGCCTTCGCAGACGAAGGAGCCTTCGCAGACGAAGGAGCCCTCGCAGACGAGGGGGGAGGTGAAGTGATGAAACGACATCAACAGATCCTTATGGGTGTGCTGGCGCTGCAGCTCGTGCTGGTCGTGGCTGTTTTCTGGCCCCGGCCCACGGTGTCCGATGCGGGCACGCCGCTGTTTGCAGATGTGACGGTCGACGATGTCGTAGGGTTGACGATCGTCGACCAGGAAGGTGAGCGCATCGTCCTGCGCAAGGTCGACGGGGCTTGGGTTCTTCCCGAGGCCGGTGACTTCCCCGCCAACGAGAGCTCGGTGACATCCGTGATCGAAAAGCTGGTGGGGCTTAGCGCCTCGACGGTCGTCGCGCGCAGCGAGACCAGCCACAGGCAACTGGAGGTTGCGGATGATGCCTTCCAACGGCGCCTGGACTTTGAGACTCTGGATGGGAGTACGACCACGGTCTATCTCGGAACAGCGCCGCGCTATACGGCGACGCACCTCCGCGTCGGCGGACGGCCCGAGACCTATCTCACGACGGATCTCTCTACCTGGGAGTTGGTCGCACGCCCCTCGAACTGGATCGACGCGACGTACGTCAGCATCGACCAGGAGACGGTCACGAATGTGACGTTGGAGAACGCCAATGGCACGTTCGAGTTGGTGAAGTCGGGTGACGACTGGACTTTGGCCGATCTGCAGGAGGGTGAGACGATCGCCTCAAACCAGACGAGTGCCATCGTACGCAATGCCGGTAGGCTCACGCTCTCGGTGCCCTTGGGTACAACGGAGCAGCCTGCTTACGGTATGGCGTCTCCAGGCGCAGTGGTGACGGTGCGCACTGAGGACGGCACGGTGCATACGCTAACGGTCGGGGCTCGGGTCGCTGAGGACAACACCTACGTTGTGAAGTCATCCGACTCTCCCTACTATGTACGTGTAGCCGAGGTCAGTGTGTCGGCTATGGTCGAAAACGACCGGGATGACTTTCTGACGTTGCCGCCTACACCAACGCCCGAAGCTGAGGAGTAAGGGTCCCCAACTTTCTAGGATAAGCAACGCCCCCGACGGCACCCGTCGGGGGCGTTGACTGTGGTGCTATTACATCCATTTCGGACGGGCCTGTTTCTCCTCAGGCTCCTTGCGCGCATAGGTGAGTGCCATCTCGTTGAGCTTGGCGCGATACCTGGGCAAGATCTGCTCCAGTTCGAAGCGCCAACTCCAGTTGTTGCCCAACTTGCCCGGTGTATTCATCCTGGCTTCGCTGCCCAGGCCCAGAACGTCCTGAAGGGGGGTGATCGCGAGGTCGGCGACGGAACGGTAGGCCAGCCGGATCAAGGCCCAATGGATCGGCTCGTCGGTCGGGCCCAGGTAACGCAGGCAATCCTCTCGCTCCTGTGTCTCGCGCGTCTTGAACCACCCCACGGTCGTGTCATTGTCATGCGTACCGGTATAGATCACGGAATTGTGGGCCAGGTTGTGAGGTAGATAGGGATTGCCGGCATCGGAGGCGAAGGCAAACTGCAGCACGTTCATGCCCGGGAGGCTGAAGGCCTCGCGCAGCTCAAGCACGTCATCGGTGATGTGCCCCAGGTCTTCCGCAATGATGGGAAGCTCGCCGAGGGCGCCCTTGATGAACGCGAAGAAAGCGGTTCCCGGCCCGGGTACCCAATGCCCGTTGACCGCTGTCTCCTCGTCTGCCGGGACCGACCAATAGGCTGCGAAGCCTCGGAAATGATCCAGACGCACGATATCGACGGTCGTTAGGGTCTGCTCGAAACGTCTGACCCACCAGGCATAGTCTGCCTGAGCCATAACGTCCCATCGATAGAGGGGATTGCCCCAGAGCTGACCGGTCGGGCTGAAGTAATCGGGTGGGACGCCGGCGACCTCGGTAGGCCGGAGATCCTTGTCAAGGTAGAAGAGCTCCGGATGAGCCCAGACGTCGACGCTATCATAGGCGACGAAGATTGGGATGTCGCCGATGATTTGAATGCCCCGCTCGTTGGCGTAGGCTTTGAGCGCTTCCCATTGTTGGAAGAATCGGAATTGATAGTAGCGCTGTGCGAAGACGGTCTCGTCCAGGCGCATGCGCCATGCCTGCAGGGCCTCCGGCTGCCGCGTGACAAGCTCGCGTTTCCACGTGTTCCACACGGCGCCTCCGTGGGCGTCCTTGAGCGCCATGAAGAGGGCGAAATCGTCCAGCCAGTCGCTGTTCTCATGACAGAAGGCCTCAAACGCCATGCGTTGGTCGCCGGTGGCGCGCTCTCGGAAAGCTTGGGCGGCACGTTGGAGGATGCGTGCCTTGAAGGTGATGACGGGCCCGAAATCCACCCTATCGGTCGGAAAGTTTGGGGTCTCTGAGAGATCCTCCGCCGTAATATCGCCTTCC
>CAZYYC010000391.1:0-3678 GCA_964650935.1 uncultured Anaerolineales bacterium | reverse complement strand
GACTACCAGCCCGCCCTACACCGCCTCCGTAGGTCGGGCTGCCAAGCCCGACACCTCCCTGCGCCGACCACCCTTTGCGGAAAACTGACGCGTACCCAGGTGTGGGGCTGTGGGGCACATCTGGTCCTCACGTTGGCGGCACTGGCTAGAGACCTCCCGACTTGCCAAGACGCGCCTTCGAACTATCCTCTTGGGCTATGCATACACACATGAAGAACATCGCCTGTCTGACCTTCGCTCTACTGCTGATGGCCCTGTCGGCAGCCGGCTGCACCGAGACACCGGGCGCCGCCCCCACGGGCGACCCGATTCGGCTCACCGTGCTCTACACTAACGATGAGCACGGTTGGATGGCACCTACCGAACGCTCCGGCGGCGCTGCCGGCCTGCTTCATCGCTGGCGTGAGGAGGAAGGGCTTTCCGAGGAAGGCGCCTTCCTGATCCTGAGCGGCGGGGATCTCTGGACCGGCCCGGCGCTGGCCACCTGGTTCGACGGCGAGTCCATGGTCGACGCGATGAACACGATGGGCTACCACGCCGCCGCCCTGGGCAATCACGAGTTTGATTTCGGTCGGGAGGGACTCCGAGCACGCGAGGCCCAGGCCGAGTTTGCCTTCCTGGGAGCGAACGTACTCGACGAAGCCTCGGGTGCCCCCATCGAGGAGGCGCTGCCCTACGTGATCGAGGAGGTTGCCGGCCTTCGCGTGGGCATCGTGGGACTGGCCTCCACGCGCACGCCGAGAACCACTATGCCCACGCATGTCGCCGGCATCGACTTCGCAGACTATGCGACGACGCTCAAGCGCGTCGTGCCTGAGCTCCGCGACGAGGGGGCCGACCTCGTCCTCATCATCAGCCACCTCTGCAGCACGGAGATGAGCGCGCTGGCAGAGACGGCGGCGGAGCTCGACGTCGCCATGATCGGCGGAGGACACTGCCATGAGCGGGTCAGCCGCGTCGTGGACGGCGTGGCCCTTGTTCAGGCGGGATGGCGCATGGACGCCTATGGACGCGTCGATCTGGTCTACGACCCGGCCACGCAGAACGTGACCGACGTCAGCGTCGTTGTGAAGTCGAACGCCCCGGGCCAGGGCGATGCCGAGGTCGAGGCCATCATTGCCCAATGGCAGGCGGAGCTCGACGGCGCGCTCCTCGTGCCCATCGGCTACACCGCGAGCGGTGTCGACCGCAACTCAGCCGCCATGCACAATATGGTGATGGACGCCTGGCTAGCCGGCTATCCTGCCGACGCGGCGCTGAGCAATCCCGGCGGATTCCGACAGGACATCGACGCGGGTGAGATCACCCTCGCCGACATCGTCGGGGTGCTGCCCTTCGACAACACGATCGTGGACGTCACTCTGACAGGCCGGCAGCTCATCGCCGGCTATACCCACGGCAGCCGCAGACCCGCCGTGGGTGGCCTGCGACGCACGGGATCCGACTACACGGTAAACGGAACGCCACTCGATCCCCAAGCAACCTATCAGGTGCTGGTCAATGACTACATGTATGCCGGTGGCGACGGCTACGCCTTCGCGACGTATGATCCGGATGCCTATCTGACCGGCATCGATTGGCGCCAGCCGCTCATCGAATGGATCTCGGGGCTCAGAACATCACCCGACGATCCTTTGGAGAACTACCTGGACACGTCACAACGCTGAGAGGCGCGGAGCCACCTTGCGGTAAGCTGAATGGACCCCACGCATCGCAGCGAGGGTGCCGGAGGCCCGAATCCGCGCGACGCAATGGGCCGGCTAGCTTCCCCGAAGATCAACTGCGATCGCCCGGCCCGACGCACGCACGGCGGAAGTTTGCACGAAACGGCTATGGTATAATGACGTGGTTAACGTCACTTCACATCCTGCGAGCGGAGGACACCTTCGATATGGAGATCAAGGCACGTGTTGAGCACATTTCGACCACCGAGACCGACGCAATCGCCCTCGGCCTCTTTGACGGACTCACCCCCCCATTGACCGGCGGCGTCGGCGAACTCGACGCAGCCCTTGACCACGAGATCGGCGCTCTGTTGGACGCCGGCGAGTTCAGGGGGAAGACCAACGAGACGCTTGTGCTCTACACGCACGGGCGCATCAAGGCTCGGCGCGTCATCTTGGTCGGCCTGGGTAAGGAGGAAAAGGTCACGCTCGACCGGGTTCGCCAGGCGGCGGCGACCGCCGCGATCAAGGCACGCGACCTCGGCCTCGCATCGCTGACCTTCGCGCTGTCATCGCTCCCGGACTTCGCATCTCCGGCGAAGCTCGCCGAGGCCATCTCCGAAGGCGCCGTCTTGGGGCTCTATCGGTTCGGTGAGCTGAAGACTGAGCGCGGCGAGGAACGTGCGGATCCCGCTCAGCTCGTGATCATAGCCACGGATGCGGCGGCGCTGAATGAGGTTGAGACAGGCCTGCAGGCGGGTCGAGTGATCGCCGAATCGACGGCGCTCGCCCGCGACCTGGTCAATCGCCCCTCCAACGTAGCAACGCCCAGCCACATCGCCCGCGTGGCGGAGGAGGTCGCGGACGCCACCGGTCTGGCTTGTCGCGTGCTGGATAAGGCGACGATGGAAACCCTCGGTATGCACCTGCTCCTGAGCGTCAACCAGGGCGGCAACGAGCCCGCTCGCATGGTCGTCCTGGAGCACAACGCGGATCGTGAGGACCTGCCCACCGTGGTCCTGGTGGGCAAGGGCATTACCTTCGACACCGGTGGCATCTCGCTCAAACCGGGCCAGGGGATGGAAGCGATGAAAGGTGATATGGGTGGCGCCGCTGCGGTGATCGGCACGCTGCGCGCCGTTGCCCTGCTTGACCTGCCGCTGCACGTCGTCGGCCTAACACCGCTTACCGAGAACATGCCCGACAGCCTGGCGACCAAGCCCGGCGACGTCGTCACCTCCCTCAAGGGCCTCACGGTGGAGATCATCAACACCGATGCCGAGGGACGGCTGATTCTCGCCGACGCCCTGACCTACGCGGGGGAGTTCGCGCCCGACGCCATCTTCGACATCGCCACCCTGACCGGCAGCCGGATCATCGCGCTGGGGGATCACGCGGCTGCTGCGCTGGGTGATGACGCCCTCATCGAGCACCTGCGACACGCCGGCGAGGCGACCATGGAGCGGGTCTGGCCCCTGCCCCTCTTCGAGGAGTATGGCGAGCAGCTCAAGAGCGATGTCGCCGACCTCCAGAATATCGGCGGTCGCCCGGCAGGCACGATCACCGCGGGCTTCTTCCTCAGCCGCTTCGTCCCTGACGAGGTGCCCTGGGTCCACATCGACATCGCGGGGCTGGGCCTCACCGACAAGGCACGCCCCTATGCCCCCAAGGGCGGCACCGGCTTCGGCGTGCGGCTCTTCGTCGAGGCGCTGCGCACGTGGGGAGCAGCGAATGCCTGAGGACAAGACCGTCCAGGCGTTGATGGACGCGATGAACGCTTTCGTGAGCGCCATGGGCTGGTACCGTCCCGACTCCCCTTTCGAGCAGTCGCCGCGCAACATCGCGATCTCGCTCAACCTGGAGGCAGCGGAGGTGCTGGAGCACTTCCAGTGGGGCGAGGAAGCCGACGCAGAGGCCCTCGCCGAGGAGCTGGCGGACGTGATGCTCTATCTGCTCCAGCTCGCCTACCTGACCGATATCGATCTCACGCAGGCCGTGATGGATAAACTAGCGT
>CAZYYC010000390.1:0-3694 GCA_964650935.1 uncultured Anaerolineales bacterium | reverse complement strand
GAAGTAGTGCAGGGCCTCGGCCTTGTCCTCGAAGGTTGGAAGCTGCTTGTTGACTTGATCCATAAAGATCAGCCAGGCTTCGTCGTGCTGCGGGCCCTTGTTGGTGAGGCCGTAGCCACCCTGCTGCGCCAGCGATTCCTTGGTCATATATTCGGAGTACTCGAGACCCTTGGCCTCCATACCGATGTCGTCAAGGAATGCGGGATCGGCGCCGAATCGTTCGACGAAGGCGGCTTTCATCTTGCGGATGCCCTGTCCGAAGATGAGGCCGAAGCCCTCGCCGCGCGCCATCTGGTGCAGCACCTCCAGCGCGGCATCGGCATTGCCGAAGGCTAGCTCCAAGCCACCGGTCTTGTCGCGATCCAATACACCGGCCTCGTAGCACTCCATCACAAAAGCCATACCGGTGCCGAAGGAGATGGTGTCGATCCCGTAGGTATCACAGTAGAAGTTGATCTCAAGGATCGCGCCGGGATCGAAGATGCCGCAGTTGCTCCCAACGCCGGCGATGGTCTCATATTCCGGTCCATCGACGATCACGCAACTCCCGGCGTAGGGGCCGGTGCGGACCTTGTAGTTATCGACCGCGTGTGCGCAGGCCACCGTACATCCGTACCAGCAGCCGTCCGGCAGATTCTGCGTGAAGCGGTTCTCCCAGATGTCAGCACTGATCTTGGGTGTCTCGTCGTGTTGTCCATACCGGAAGTTCATCACCGGCAGGAGATCGTAGTCGTTCATGATCTCCACCAGATAGGAGGTGCCCCGGCTGCGCATCCGGTTCTGAACGGGATCCCACTTGGCTACCTCACGCTGCATCTCGGCGCCGGTTCGCTGAATGCGCGCCGGGTCGGCGGGTCGGTTGCTCTTGCTGTCGAAGGCCGGGCTGCGCACGATCAGGGCCTTGACGTGCTTGTGGCGCAAGACGGTGCCGATCCCGCCGCGCCCAGCTTGCTTGTATCGTAGGTCCTGGCGCTTGCGATCGTAGAGGCTGAAGTTGAGGCATCCCATAAGGCTGTGTTCAGAGCCTCGACCCGCGGAGACGAAGGACGTCAATTCACGGTCCTTCTCCGTCTCGGTGAATCTCTCGGTGATCCATTGGCCCAGCAAGTGGGTGTCCGTGGGGCAGTCCTCCGGCACCGTGAGGATCTGTACGCGAGCCTCGCCGCTGATGCCCGCGGAAGCATCGATGTAGACGATCACCTCGTGAGCAGCCGCACCCTGGACCTCGATCGCGTCCCAACCGGCGAACTTGAGAAAGGGGCCGAAGTGGCCGCCCGCATTGCTGTCGATGACGACGTCCGTCAAGGGGGAGATCGATGCCGCGATCGACTTTCCCGACCCCGGATATTGTGTGACGCCTCCACAGGGCCCCGACGAGATGACGATCTCGTTCTCGGGATCATCCCAGCGGGTCTCGGGTGTGGCGGCATGCCAGAGGAGCCATAGATCGAACCCCCGCCCGCCGACGAAGAGCTCCTTCATCTGTTCGGTGACCGGCTTTGACTTAACCTCACCGTGCCCGACGTTCACGTAGAGCGTCTGTCCGGTGTAGCCGCGTTCGACCGTCGGAACTCTGTAGGTGACCTCGGCAAGGATGGGTAGTTCGTGCTGCTTCATAGGACCTCCTGTGTGGGATCGTGTGATTGCCTCGTCCGCACCTTGTATTATAGTTCGCGGGGGGAAGGGAGACCAGTGCCTAATAGCCAAGCCATGGATGAAAGCCGTCGTGGATCGATGCATAGGAGACGCCTGGCCCTGCTCCTAATGGCCTTCGCCGTGCGAGCTTCGACACTGACTGCACAGGGTCTCTGGCGCGATGAGGTTGATCAGTGGCGCTTCGCCTTTCTGCCCTTCTCCGAGCTGCTCAGCAACCTGACCCGCCCGGGCTGGAATGGCCCCCTGTATTCGATGGTGCTCCGCGGCTGGATCGCGCTCACCGGTGAGCGTGTCTATGCGATGCGCTACCTTTCGGTCTTGTGCGGACTCCTTTTTCTGGCGCTGGGTTATGCGCTGGCCCGGAGACTCTGGGACCGGCGCATAGCGTGGCTCGGCTTGTGGTTGATGGCGCTCTCGCCCTATCTGGTCTGGTATGCCCAGGAGATCAAGATGTACACCTGGGTGCCGATGCTGGTGCTGACGGCGCTCTATGCGCTTGACCGAGCGTGCAAGACGCCGAGGGCCGGGTTGTGGTTCGTGGTCTTTCTCGCCACGACGCTGGCGATCTACAGCCACATCCTCGCGGCGTTGCTGATACCCGTCCTGGTTCTCTGGTTCCTGCTGCACCCGGCGAGAGCACGTCGCGCCTGGATCGGCGGACTGATGGTAGCCGCCGGGCTGACGTTGCCCTATCTCCCTCTCCTGCGTTGGCAGGCTGCGTTGGCGTGGATGCCGCGAGAGACAGGCTTTCCAAGGTACAACCTGGGCCAGATGGCCATGGCGTTGCTCAACGGTTGGAGCGTGGGCATCAGCCAGGGAGCCTGGGGGAGACAAGGTGTGTTGATCGCGGCGATGGTCCTTACCGGAGGGCCGGCGCTCCTCGGTCTGGTGGCCCCACGTCGTCCGTTCGACGTAGGACGTATCGCACGGCAGCGCGCCCTCAGTGTCGCCACCTGGCTGTTGCTGCCCTTGTTAGCGATCTGGCTGGTGTCGCTGCGTGGTCCGATCTTCACCGACCGCTACCTGATATGGTCGGCGCCGGCGTTCTACATGCTCGTCGCCCTGGGGATCGAGTGGCTATGGTGCCGGCACAGGGGAACGGCGTGGCTCGCCCTCGGGCTGATGACCGTCTTGAGCGTCCATGGCCTATGGGTCCAGGCGAGCGTGCCGATCAAGCCGCAATTCGCGCAAGCTGCTGCCGTCGTGGGGGCGCGCCGGGAGGCTGGGGACCTGTTGCTCTTTCAGATCCCGTATAACCGCTTGGTCTACGAGGTCTACGGCGACGTGTACGATGATGACGTCGCCGAGGCGCCCTACACGAACTGGCGCGATGCCGGCGGGGGCTATCGTCTGGATGCCGATCACGTGGGGCGGGAGGTCCGCCGGCTGGTGGCGAATCGGGACCGTGTTTGGCTGATCTATTCGGAGGCCCGGCTGTGGGATGAGCGGGAACTCGTCAGGGGATGGTTAGACACGACGTACGAGCTTGCGGAGGCGGATCATTACACCGGCGTCTCGGTCCTGCTCTACGTGCGCCCCGCGAGATAAGGGCGAGCATATGGAGACGCCGCCACGAGCTCTCGTGGCGGCGTCTTCAGTCTAGGTCCTACAGCTGAGGGCCTTAGGGAATGCAGAGCACCTGGCCCGCGTAGATCAAGTTGAGGTTGTAGATGGAGTTGGCGCGGCCGATGGCCCAGACGCTGGTGCCATAGCGGATGGCGATCGCGGTCAGGGTCTCGCCGTAGCGGACGGTGTGGTAGTAGCGACATCCGGGCTTGGGCGTCGGCGTTACGGGTGCGGGTGTTACCGTGCCGCCGGGGGTGAACTGGCGTACCGCCACGGGGCCGGCCGGAATCGGTGACCACGGCGCGACGGGGATGAGAAGCTTCATGCCCACATAGATGCGGCTGGCGTTCACGATGCCGTTGCATGCCGCGATCTTCCTGGGCAGGGTCGCGTAGGCGCGGCCGATCGAGTAGAGGGTCTCACCGGCACGCACGACGTGGTAGCCCTGCGCGGTGCAGGAGGAGGGCGGCGG
>CAZYYC010000389.1:2028-3694 GCA_964650935.1 uncultured Anaerolineales bacterium | reverse complement strand
TTTCACCGATTCTACACCCCCCTTGCCGTTTTGTTGGAGCATTGATAAGCCCTAGCCAGCGGCCCGGCGACCACGCGTCTTTGCCGAGATGTGCTAGAATCAGCGGGACGCACTCGACGGAGGGACAGCGCAGCCACACGCACGTCGCCTCGCGAGGGATCGCCTTCAGTTCGGTTCGTTAGCCGGCCCAGGAGGCTGAGATGGAGAGTTCCCGCTTGGTGCTGGATGGTGCGCTCTACGCGCTCGTGGCCTCGGTCTGCCTGATGGCGATTATGGCCATCAATCCGCGCTTTTTCCTACACGACTATCCCAAGCCGATCCAGGCACAGGTGCCGCCCAAGGCCGACCGCGAGCGGCGGCTCAGTTTCCTCGTCGGCGTGCCCTTCTTGGTCATCCTGATCGCCGGGCCGCTGCTCTCCACGCTGGCGCTAAACCGGCGGTTGGGGGGTGGCGCCCCCTTCGTGACGCTCGCGCTCAACGCGGCCGGCGTCGCCTTCGCCTTCAACCTGGTCGACTGGCTGGTGCTCGACTCGCTCATCTTCTGCACCTGGACGCCGCGCTTCGTCGTGATCCCGGACAGCGAGGGCAATCCCGCCTACCGGGACTATGCCTTCCACGCACGGGGATTCGCCGTCGGGACCGGCTTCAGCCTGATGGTGGGGCTCGTCATCGGTGGGCTCGTCGCCCTTCTCGGATAGGAGATAACCATGGTCAGGATCGCCCTATCGCCGTCGCGGCAGCACTGCGGCGCTAGCCCCGACGTCTGGGCCAACGACGTGGCTCACGGCGCCCGGCGATCCCGATGACGTCTCGATCCACCGCCTGCACCGAGTTCTACCGGCGCCGACTGCCGCACTGGCAGCGACCGGGGGCGACACTCTTCGTCACGTGCAGGCTTGCCGGGTCGCTGCCTATGCCCGTCATCGCGGCGCTGGTGGATGAACAAGCTGAGCTCGAAGAAGCCCTGTCGAACATCGGCGACACCTATGAGCGCGAGCAACAGGCGGACAGGGCTGCTAAGCGCGCCTTCGGTCACTGGGACGCGGCGCTGGACACGCAGACTGCCGGCCCACGCTGGTTGGCCGATCCGCGGGTCGCCGAGATGGTCGCGGCGGCGCTACATCGCCGGCACGGTCAGGTCTATAATCTGGCGACGTTCTGCATCATGCCCAACCACGTGCACATCGTCTACACGCCGCTTGAGCAAGAGGACGGTACCTACGTCGCCAACACGCGCATCCTGCAGTCGCTGAAAGGCTATACAGCGCGGCAGGCCAACCGGATTTTGCAGTGCGAAGGGCCCTTCTGGCAGGCAGAGAGCTATGACCGTGTGGTCAGGGACGCCGCCGAGCTGGAACGCATCGTGATCTACGTCCTGAACAACCCGGTCAAGGCCGGCCTGGTCGCCGAGTGGCAACACTGGCCGTGGAGCTGGTGCAAGCCGGCATGGATCTCTCCTGAGGAACCGTCGGGCTAACAGCCCGACCTACGGACGCTCGGCGTAGGGCGGAGTGGTACTCCGCCACTTGCCCATCGGCGCGGGAGGTGTCGGGCTTGGCAGCCCGACCTACGGAGCGCAGCGTAGGGCGGAGTGTCACTCCGCCACGTGCTCATCGGCGCGGGAGGTGTCGGGCTTGGCAGCCCGACCTACGGACGCTCGGCGTAG
>CAZYYC010000389.1:0-1928 GCA_964650935.1 uncultured Anaerolineales bacterium | reverse complement strand
GCCACTTGCCCATCGGCGCGGGAGGTGTCGGGCTTGGCAGCCCGACCTACGGAGCTGCAGCGTAGGGCGGAGTGGTACTCCGCCACTTGCCCATCGGCGCGGGAGGTGTCGGGCTTGGCAGCCCGACCTACGGAGCGCAGCGTAGGGCGGAGTGTCACTCCGCCACTTGCCCGTCAACGCAGGAAGTGTCGGGCTAACAGCCCGACCTACGAGGAGGTGATGAGCGATGAGCAGTCTGGGTGGACCGGGGACGCTGTCTGCAGCGGAGCGCAGCTTCGTGCTTAGCAAAGTCTTCCAGTCGATCGCGCTTTACTTCGCCCACTGGGAGGACGCGCAGATCAACCAACACGAGCTGGACGACGCCTTTCACACGCTTGTCGGCGAGGCGATGGCGTGCGAGGATCGGCGGGCCTTCTCGCTGCTGATGATGGCCTTCCTGGCGCGCCTGAACAACGGGCATACGCGCTTCCTGGACCCCATGCTCAACGCGGCGTCGCCTTTGGGCCTGACGCTGCGCCCCGTGGAGGGTCGCTGGACGGTGCTCGATGCGCAGGTCCCCGGCGCCCAGGCAGGTGACCTGGTCCTCGCCATCGAGGGTAAGCCGGTCGAGATCCGGTTCGAGGAGCTCGGCGCCTACGCCGTGGGCAGCCCGCAATCGCGCACGGTGCAGTTCGGCGAGCCGAGCCCACTCTTCGCGGCGCTGCTTGCGCTCTTCCTCCCCGAGTCCTGTGCCGTGACGCTCGAGGATGCGCGGGGGCAACGCCACAGCCTAACCGTAGACCGCACAGCGCTCCCGCCGGCAGCGCCCGCTGTCACGGAGGGCCGGTGGCTAGCGGATGACCTCGCCTATATACGCATTCCGAGCTTCCTCGATCCCGCCTTCGAGGCGCGCGCCGTGTCCTATGTAAGGGAGTTTGCCGACGCGCCCTGTCTCATCCTCGATGTGCGCGGCAACCACGGCGGGAGCACGCCCCAGGCGCTGACCCGGGCGCTGATGGAGCGCCCCTACCGCTGGTGGGCCGAAAGCAGCCCGCTCAACGTCGGACTGCTCACCTACCAGGCCCATAGGTTCAGCCAGTCGAGCCTCGCGTGGCGTGCCCCCACGAGCGACCCGGCCCCCGACGCCTACCCAGGGCGCCTGCTGATCCTGGTCGACCGCGCGACCTATTCGGCGGCGGAGGACTTCGCCATGCCGTTCAAGGACAACCGGCGCGCGATCCTGATCGGTGAGACAACCGGCGGCTCCACCGGGCAGCCGTATATGCACACCTTCGAGAACGGGCTACAATTCGCCATCGGCACCAAACGCGCGACGCTGCCCGACGGCACGCCCTTTGAGGGCCTCGGGCTACAGCCCGACGTTATCGTCACCGCTCGGCGAGAGGATCTCTACGCCGGCCGCGATCCGGTCCTGGAGGCCGCTCGCGCGCTGTGCCGTGATATGTAGACTAGGGGCTTGTCGGACGCCCTGTAGCGCGACCCCGTCCTAGGTCCAGGAGGCACCTACGACGATGACGTCCGGCGATCGCTTCATCATCCCCACCATCGGGTCGCGCGGCGACGTGCAGCCCTACATCGCGCCGGCCCTGGTACTGGCGGGGCGTGGTCACATAACGGTCGCCACCGGGCCCCGACCGCGACAGTGTGGCCAATCCGCCGTGGGCGCTGCTACCCGTGGCTGTTTTGTGCGTATTCCTTCTCGTGCCGACAACAGCTCTGCTACGCTCCACGAGACGTAAAGGACGGATGAAAGCCATGACAGCTGAGAAGCACCTGATCATCATCGGCGCCGGGATCGGTGGCCTGAGCGCGGGCTGCTATGCCCAGATGAACGGCTACCGGTCGCGCATCTTCGAGATGCACAGCCTGCCCGGTGGGGTGTGCACCGGCTGGCTGCGCAAGGGCTACACCTTCGACGGCTGTATGCA
>CAZYYC010000388.1:0-3703 GCA_964650935.1 uncultured Anaerolineales bacterium | reverse complement strand
GCGGAACTCGCCGAGAAGGCCCAAGGCGTGGAGAAGCGGGCGTAAGAGACAACCATGTGCATCACCTAGGAGAGGAGCGCGATGGACACCCACACCGAACCGATCAGACAGCTGCCCATCCATACGTATGATGTGATCGTCGCCGGAGGCGGCACCGCAGGCGTCGTGGCGGCGCTCGCCGCCGCCCGTCAAGGCGCGCGAACTGCCCTCATCGAGCTCAAGGGCTACACCGGCGGCATCGTCGTCGAGGGCGGCACCGCCCTCCACAGCTACTACAACCTCTGGAAAGCCTTCCCCGGCGTGGAAAAACGTCAGGTGGTACGGGGCATCCCGCAGGAGATCGTCGACCGGCTCGCCGTCGCGGGCGGCACCTCGGGACACGCCGAGATGATCGCGGGCTACGACTATGACTCGATCTGCACCGCCATCGACACCGAGATCTACAAATTGGTCACGCTGACGATGCTGGAGGAAGCGGGGGTGCATCTACTGCTCAACACGATGGTCTGCGACGCGATCGTGGAGGGCTCGCAGCTGAAGGGCGTCATCATCGAGAGCCACCAGGGCCGGGCCGCACTGATGGCCCACGCCTTCATCGACGCCACAGGCTACGGCGACCTCAGCGCCCGCGCCGGCGCCGCCTACTTCGAGCCCAACGACTATCCTGTGGTGAACAGCATCGGGTTGGCCAACGTCAGCCTTGAGGCCTACCACGACTTCCTAACCAAGTATGATGCCCTCACCCAGTACGCCCGGGGATGGCGTGACGGCAAGGACGATCAGATCGTGCGCCTCGACGGGCGCGCGGCAGCGATGCCCGAGGGCTTCGCCCGCGGCGCAGCGGAGATCGGGATGTCGATGGTCACCACGACGGTCCACGATGACTACTTCATGTTCATCAACATGAACTAGTCGCAATCGCATCCTTATTCCACCTCGCAGACGGAATGCGCCTGATTATCCCCTCCCACTCACCAATCACACTCTTCACATAGAAGCGCCCCTCACTGACTATCACCTTCAGGTCAAGCTCTTCCAGTATCCTACGCTGCATGTTGCTGTCGGCGTTGTCCAGTCCCACGTGCACATTGGACGCAAGCTTCACTATGTCGCGGATAGCCTGATCAGTGACACGTGCTGCCGAGAGAGCCGTGAGTAGCTCATCACGTCGCTGCGTAAGGGCCTCGTGGCGCTGGTTCACCAAGGTCGCTTGTTGTTCGAGGGCATGACCCACTTGGCCAGTGACTTTCACGATAGCCAACGCAATCTGCGCCGCGTGCTGCTCACACTCAGCAATCATCGCTTCGACGGTTTCCAGCTCCAAGCGCTTCGGCTCCATCGTCTCTAGCTCTTTGGCTTGGCTCTGCTTCAGCAAATCCTCGAGACGCGTGAGGTCCCGGAAGATGTCCACTAGGCTTTCCCAGACATCGGCCTCGATCGCGTCGGCGCGGACAGCTCTATCGCGGCACCGAAGCCCCTCGAGGGCCACGTGCCGGTTACTGCGCTCGTTGCAGTAGTAGTATCGGTGGTTGTTGCGAAATGCACCGACTCTGGAGAACCCGCACCCACATAGGATGATGCCTGACAGCAGGTACTCGCGGCGCCTGTTGCGGCGTGATGTCTTCCGGTTGCGAGCGCGACGCTCCTGTGCTGCTTCCCACGTCTCCCGATCAATGATCGCCGGCACATCCACTTGTATCTGCTCCGACTCTGGATACCTCTCACTGCTCGTCCCGATACGCACGCCGTAACGCCAGACGCCGGCATAGGTCTCATTGCCCAGGATGTTTAGTACCGTAACCGCTGCCCACATCCCGGGAGCCCGTGTCCGTGTGCAGCTAGGTCGAACCTCGCCCGGCGTAGGTTGGCGCATCTCCGAGAGCCGTCTGGCGATTCCGGCCCCCGACAGCGGCTTTCCGTCGCCGTCGCCTTCCAGGTAGAGCCGGTAGATCATCTGGATGATCTTCGCCTCGTCCTCGTCGATCTCGAAGGTCACCACTCTGCCGCTGCTATCTCGCAGGTGATGATAGCCGTACGATTCACGACCGCCCACCACCTTCCCAGATCGAGCCTTTGACCTCTTGCCGCGCATCGTCCGCTCGCGAATCCTGGCGCGCTCTTCACCGCTTTGCCAGGCCTTCATCAACATCAGAAGATCGAGCTCACCCGTGATCCTACCAATGTCACCGGCATGCACCTGGATGCCGGCTTCTGTCCAGTCACGCACCGAGGTTGTCAGATCGGCAGGACTCCGACCCAGACGATCCAAGGCGTGCACGACCACAGCATCGATCTCTCGCTTCGCGATCATCGTCACGAGCTGCCGGCCCCTCGTGCGCTCGCGTATATAGATAGCTCCGCTGCAGTCCTCCAACAGCTCTACAGTTACATCGAGGCCATTGATCTCCGCATAGCGTCGACACGACTCGACTTGGGAGGGCAGGCTATAGCCCAGGTCTGCCTGATCTTCAGTGCTCACTCTAGCATACACCGCCGTTCTGACTGCCATTCCATATCTCCTTTACTCGGGCGTCGGCCCTCATCCATGAAGACCGACGCCCGGTGGATTACGCCAATGTGTAGGTCGTCCCACGACAACGACCGTGTCGTCGCATCAGCCCTCGCCTGACAAGGTCAGACAGGTCAAGGCGTATGGCCTCTGCCGAAAGGTGTGGGAAGACCTGGTGTAGATCGCCGTTGGCAAGACGACCGCGCCGCTCTACCTCGGCCAGAGCGTGCAGCTGGCGCTCATTCAAGGGCCGCGGTCGAATCCGCTCATCGAGCATAGCGTCTTGCCTCTGTCGCCCGTCCTCTCCCAGCACGGTGTCCTTCTCGGCTGACGTCAGGCGTAGCACGTCGCAGACATCGGCGAGCAGGATGAATGCAGGAACCTCGAGATCTGTCCAGGACTCCGGCGCCATCCCATCCTCCAGTTGCTGACGGAGATGTCTGAGCCTGGCAACGATCGCCTGCTTCCCGGCACCATAGATCTCAGTGGGTTCCCGGACCACTCCTCTCGTGGCCTGCGTAGCGCGTGCATACAGGAGTGCCCCGCTCATTTCGCGGTTTCTGCTCCAGCAGAAAACCATCGGCGTCTGATCTCCTCTGCCCTCCAGGGCTTGTGTCAACTCTCTTCGTCTCATCGGTCTCTCCTCAATGTGTAACAAACGACAACGGCCTGCAAATGCTGAACTGGCATTGACAGGCCGTTGTGCGTCCGGTTCCCTTTGTTGGCTACTGCCGGATATGCTACAATCCGGGTAGCTCAACCGCTGCCAAGACCAGCGTTTGGGCAAGAGCCGTGTGGGTGCTACCAACACCTGCACGGCTTGTTACATCCTAGCGGATGTGTCTACTCGCTTTCGGGCATCATCTCCTTTCCTTGGTCTTCTCTCTCAGCAATCCATTGCCTCAGGAGCTGGCGGAGGATCTGGCTGAGCGGGACATCCAACTCCCGGGCCTTTGCCTGCGCCGTCTCCATCGTCAACCTGTCCACTCGGAACTTGATCTCAGCGTCTTTCTTGACCATAGTGTATGTTCCCTCATTGTTCCCACATATCACCATTATACACCATCTGTCAAGAGGGCGCCAGATCCGCCGAGCCTATTCGCTTGTTAAGGTACGCTACTGGGACGCGCTACTTCAGCCCATCCTCTATCCAGGCGCGGAGATCGCAGCCGTCCTGATACATCTCGGTTACAT
>CAZYYC010000387.1:988-3707 GCA_964650935.1 uncultured Anaerolineales bacterium | reverse complement strand
GGATGTCTTTGACACGCTGTCCGAATCTTAAGCTACCCCTAAGGAGGTGTGGTCGCCCAGTAACATTTTCACTTCGGTGAACGAAGTCCTCCCGGTAACATTTCCATTTCGGTTGACACGGGGGATCACAGTCAATGTATCCGCGCATGTGCGTATTGCCGGTCGACTGGTTTGGTTGTAGCATACCGGTCACGCGATGTTCTCTTCTTGGTTAGGAGCTCTTCCTACACCGCACACAGGCAGAGGCTTTCCGGCTCGAATGGCTGGTCGACAGCCTTAGGCGGACGCGAGGAACGTATGACATCATCATGCAAAACCTGTGAGTTGATCGCAGCCCGCGACGCGGGCATCGCCCCGCTGTGGGACAGCATCTATCGCACCGACCACTGGGACGTGGTCCACGCCTACGATAGCGCCCTGCCCGGCTGGCTGGTGCTGGTCGCGCGCCGGCACATCACCGCCGTCGCCGAGCTGACCGAGGATGAGGCCCTTGAGCTGGGCCAACTGATCCGCGAGGTCTCGGTCGCCCTAAAAGCCGTGACGGGGTGCGTCAAGACCTACGTCATCCAGTTCGCCGAGGCGGCGGAGCACCCCCACGTGCACGTCCACATCATCCCGCGCATGGCGGACCAGCCCGAGGACCGCCGCAGCACCCGGATCTTCGGCTACCTGGGCGTGCCTGAGGCGGAACGTGTCCCCGAGGCCGAGATGAACGAGATCGCCGTCCGGGTGCGCCACCTGCTGCTGCAGCGATCTGCAGCGGTCACTTAAGCGTGAGCCTCTCCGCCGGTTTGGGCTATAATCACCGGAGGAGTGTCAGGGCAACGGAGGCATAAGCGATGTTTGATCCGGAGCGGATTACATTCGATTCCCAGGTGAAAGGTGGGCGCGCCTGTATTCGTGGCATGCGTATTACCGTCTCCTTGATCCTGAACCTGCTCGCCAACGGGATGACGAAGGAAGAGATCCTCGAGGACTATCCCTACCTGGAGCCGGAGGACATTCAGGCAGTGCTTAGCTACGCGGCTTGGTTGGCCGATGAGTCTGTGGGTGGGGTAGCGTCAGTATCGGCAACGGCATCCCCGTCATACCCCTCGGCCAGCACACCGGACAGCGTCTGCATAACAGCGACCGGCGTGGCGACGGAAGGGTAGAGGTAGGGTGCGCCGGCTTCAGCCGCTATCACCACCGGCTGCGCCTGCTGCACTTGGCGGCTTAAGAATTCGGCGAACTGCCGTATCACGTCCAGGCGCTCGGGCGACAACTCGTCCAGCACTACGTCGAGCGCCTCTTTTCTGGCCTTTGTCTCAGCTTCTATACTCATGCTGACGCCTCATGTTGCTTTCTGTGATTCACAGTATACCGATACTGGGATGACAATCAATGTGCCGTGCGTTGCCGGCTCCCCGGTGTCGATGTAGAATTCGGGTCACGGTGACGTTCTCTTCTCGGTTAGGAGACCCCCATGCTCCGCACAGAGGCTTCCCGGCTCGCATCGCTCGTTGACATCATCAGGCGGACGGCTGATCCTGAGCGGATCATTCTGTTTGGGTCCAGGGCGAAAGATGCTGCTCGTGCGGGGAGCGATGACGACTTCCTCGTGGTGGTCTCTCACGCAGACAATGAGCGACAGATTTCACGTCGCATCTATCGTGCCTTGTTGGATCAGGGCGTCGACGTTCCCGTTGACGTCATCGTCGTGGATCAGGCTACCCTTGAACGCCATCATGATACCCCTGGGATGGTCTACCGGGAGGCATTGACAGAGGGCGAGGTCGCCTATGACCGAACCGGTGTATGAGCTGTGGCTCAGACGGGCCGGAAGTAACCTGGAGATCGCCAAGTCGGGAAGGCGCGCTCACGTCAGTGAGTGAAGACCTTTGAGGTTTACCAATAGACACAGTGACGTCTAGGGAAGAAAACCCCAGAGGTCGCCCTCGATGTTGACAAACAGCCACGGATTGGATAATATTGTAGCTACTTATTGATATCTGTCGACGTTTTTATCCATCCACTGCTGTCGATGGCCTCGGCTTGTGAGGGGGCTATGAAGTAGCCGACGATCGATGTAAAAAATGGCACCATCTGAATCTCACAAAGAGGCTCTGGACCTCTTCCGCCGGCACAACGGCGTCCTGCGCACCGCGCAGGCGCTGGAGCTGGGCATCCATCCGCGCACGCTCTATGCGCTCCACGACGCCGGCGCGGTGGAACGCCTGGCGCGCGGCCTTTACCGTCTCTCCGAGCTGCCGCCGCTGACCCACCCCGATCTGGTGATGGTTGCCCTCAAGATCCCCGATGGCGTCATCTGCCTGATCTCGGCCCTGGCCTTTCACCATCTCACCACCCAGATTCCTCATCGGGTGGACGTCGCAGTTCAGAAGGGAAGTCGACGTCCCAGGCTCACCTATCCGCCGATCAGGGTCTTCTGGTTCTCCGGCGCGGCTTGGCGTGAAGGCGCCGCCGCCTACGAGCTCGACGGCGTCTCCGTCTCCATCACCACACCGGCAAAAAGCGTCGCCGACAGCTTTAAGTACCGCGGCAAGCTCGGTCGCGATGTCGCCGTCGAGGCGCTTGAACGCTACTGCCGAGGCGAGGACTTCGACATCGAGGAGCTCCTGCACTACGCTCGTATCTGTCGGGTCGAGAGCATCATGAGACCTTACCTGGATGCACTGCTATGACCCGGAATGTGGCTGCCTCCGTACACCAGAGGCTG
>CAZYYC010000387.1:0-978 GCA_964650935.1 uncultured Anaerolineales bacterium | reverse complement strand
AGGCTGCTGAACCTTTCGCGAGCGCAGGGGCGTCCTTTCAATGAGCTCCTACAATACTACGCGCTGGAGCGCTTCCTCTATCGCTTGGGCGACTCATCCTATCGCGATCACTTCGTGCTCAAGGGCGCGCTGATGTTCACCGTCTGGGAGACGCTCTTCCCGCGATCTACCCGCGACATTGATCTGTTGGGGCATCTCGACAATACGCCCGAGCGCATCGTCGCCGCCCTTGACGAGATCTGCCATCGGCCCGTAACCGACGACGGACTGCGCTTTGCCGCAGAGACACTGATGGGGGAGCGTATCATCCAGGGGGCCGACTATGAAGGTGTGCGGGTGCGTTTCATGGCCTATCTGGGCTTGGTACGCATCCCGATGCAGATCGATGTGGGCTTTGGAGATCTCGTTGTTCCCGCACCTGTACCCATTCGAATTCCCCCGCTCCTGGACTTTTCCGCGCCCGAAATACTGGGCTACAGCCGGGAGAGCGCCATCGCCGAGAAACTGCAGAGCATGGTACGCCTGGGAGAGATCAACAGCCGCATGAAGGACTTCTTCGACATCTGGCTGTTGGCAGGGCGCTATCACTTCGACGGTACGACACTGGAGCGCGCCCTGCTTGAGACCTTCCGCCGGCGCCGAACGCCACTGACATCTGATCCTATCGCTTTCCGGCAAACCTTCACGCACAATCCCGACAAGCAGGCGCAGTGGGAGGCCTTCCTACGACGGAACGCCATACAGGGTACTGAGGTCCCAAGCCTGCTATCCGAGGCAGTCGCCCTAATCGCAGCCTTCCTGCTACCGGTGCTCCGGGCCTTGATAGAGGGTTCGGTTTTCAACAGCCACTGGTCTCCCGGGGGACCGTGGGCAGAAGAAGACAGCGGGCCAAAGGAGCCATAGTCAGCATGCGTCTACCTTACGTCATCGATAACCGTACCCACCACCTCGCCGAGGTGCTCGACACGCTCCTCCGCG
>CAZYYC010000386.1:0-3731 GCA_964650935.1 uncultured Anaerolineales bacterium | reverse complement strand
CCGTAACGGAGAGAGTGTCGGCAATGACACCGAAGAAGAGTACCGAACTAGGCTGGCTCCAAGCGGTCACGCGCGTCTCGGGCGCACTGGCGGCGGGCCTCGGCGTGGCTGCGTGGATCGGCTGGATCAGCGGCACCTCGCTTCTGGCCGCTATGGGGGCCGGAAACATCCCGATGGCCCCTAGTACGGCGTCTCTCTTGAGCCTTCTGGGCGTGCTGACAGCCCTGGGATCGGCGCCAAGGTATCGCAAGATCGGACCTCTGATCGGCAGCATCATTACCATCGTGGCGGCCTTCCTGCTCGTTCTGAGCCTGGTAGGCGTCCTTCTTCCCGCCGAGCATCTCGGCCTACCCATTTCGGGCACCGTGGGGGGTGCTCCTTTGGGCCATATGTCGCCGATCACGGCGGGCATCTTCGTGCTGGCAGGCTTGACCTATCTCCTGATCCACCTCGCGCCGGCGGCGCAAGTCCGCCTGATCAAGATGGCCTTGGCCCTATCGTGGTTGCTCATGCTCACCAGCATCGTGCTGATCACCGCCTATCTGCTCGGCGGGCCTCTCTTCTACGACACGGGCGTGATCCCTCCCGCGCTGAACACCTCCCTCGGCTTTCTCCTGCTGGGCGTGGGTCTGATGGCCTGCGCCGGTCACAGCCTCCGGGTCCGGGAGGAAGCCGAAGGCGACCACGCGCCGCGTCCTCCCTATGGCCTCCTGGCGATCTTCGCGTTGGTCGCCCTCATAATCGTCGGAGTTGCTTACGTTTACTTCAGGGCTTTCGAGCGCGAGTTCCGGCACGGCATCGAGAGCGAACTCACAGCGGTCGCCGACCTGAAGGTCAACGAGCTAGCGCTGTGGCGTCGTGAGCGCATCGCCGATGGCAATGTCTTCTACCGCAACGCGAACTACGCGGACCTGGTCAAACGCTATTTACAGCGCCCTGAGGATCCCGAGCTCAGCGAACGACTCTGGATCTGGCTTGACAAGCTTCGCACCGCCTACGACTACCAACAGGTGGCGCTGCTTGACGCGCAGGGCGCCCTGATGCAGATCTCACCTTCGCAGGATGAGCCTGTCTCGCCGCACCTCGTGGAAACGGCGCGTGACGTGCTTGCCGCTCAGGAGATCGCGTTCGTCGATTTCCATCGACACGCCTCGGACGGCCCCGTGATCCTCAGTGTGTTGGTACCCATCTTGGACCCGCTGAAAGAGACCACAGGCCTCGGCGTTCTCGTGATCGAGACCAACCCCGACCGCTATCTCTATCCGATGATCCAGCGTTGGCCGACCGGGCGCACCACTGCCGAGACCCTCCTCGTCCGCCGTGAGGGCGACCACGTCCTCTTCTTGAATGACCTTCGCTACCACGAAGATGCAGCCCTGCGGCTCACCGTCCCCCTGACCCAGGAGGACCTACCCGCCGCGATGGCCCTGCGGGACGTCGAGGGCGTCGTCGAGGGTCTCGATTACCGTGGTGTGCCCGTGGCGGCCGCCGTGCGCCGGGTCCCCGATTCCCCCTGGGCCCTTGTCGCCAAGATCGACACCGCCGAGATCTACGCTCCGCTGCGGCAGAGACTCTGGCTCGTCCTCGGCATCGTGGGCTTGTTGTTGGCGGGCACGGGCGGCGCCGCCGGCGTGGTGTGGCAGCGTCGCGACCGGTCTCACTATCGTGCGCTCTACGAAGCGGAGATGCGCTATGGCACCACCCTGCAGAGCATCGGTGATGGCGTCATCGCCACCGATGAACGCGGACGGATTGTACTGCTCAACGCCGTTGCCGAGAGCCTGACCGGCTGGACAGCGCAGGACGCGCGCGGTCGCCCCCTGACCGAGGTCTTTGTGATCATCAACGAGACCTCGCGTCAAGCGGTGGCAAATCCGGTCAGTCGGGTCCTTAGCGAGGGCACCATTGTCGGGCTGGCCAATCACACGCTGCTCCTTGCGCGTGATGGGCGCGAGATTCCCATCGCCGATAGCGGCGCCCCGATTGCCGATCCTGACGGCAACCTGACGGGCGTCGTCCTGGTCTTCCGAGATCAGACCGAGGAGCGCGAGGCACAGCGCCGTCTTGAGCGTGAGCGGGCCCGTGCCCAGCGCTACCTCGACACGGCCGGCGTGATCATGATCGCGCTCGATCGGTCCGGCGAGATCACGATGATCAACCGCAGGGGATGCGACGTGCTTGGGTATGAAGAGGACGAGCTGATCGGCAGGAATTGGTACGATCTCTGCCTGCCCCAAGAGGAGGCTGACCAGGTACGTGACAGCCTGACGCGTCTCGTGGACGGTGCCGTGAGCTCCGGCGAGGTGATGCAGAATCACGTCCTGACGCATCAGGGTGAGCGGCGTCTTGTCGACTGGCGCAACACCGTCGTCAGGGACGAATCCGGCACCGTGACCGGCATCCTCTCGTCCGGTGAGGACGTCACCGAGCGAGCGGCTGCCGAGGCGGAGCGTCAGGCGCTGCTCGAACTCAACCGTGAACAGGCCCAGCAGATCACACAGATCATTGAGACCGTCCCTCAGGGCGTGCTCCTCCTCGATGCCCAAGGTCACATCGAGCTGACCAACCCGGTCGCTGCGAGTCAGCTGTCGCTCCTCGCCGATATCGACATCTACAGCCGTGATGGCGTTCAGCAGCTCTCGGCAGTATCCGATCACGGATCAGCTGTTGACCCGCCGCGACTCAGCAAGCTCGGCGACCGCCCCCTCACCGAACTCCTCACATCGCCTCCCAAGGGCGTCTGGCACGATGTGCACGCCGAAGGGCGCACCTTCGAGGTGATTGCCCGACCACTCGCCAACGGTGCTGATCCCGAGCGCTGGGTCCTCGTCATTCAGGACGTGACCGAGGAGCGCCAGGTGCGTGAGCGGCTGCAGCTCCAGGAGCGGTTGGCCGCCGTCGGCCAGCTGGCCGCGGGTATCGCCCACGACTTCAACAACATCATGGGCGTCATTGTCCTCCACGCGCAGATGGCAGCACGATCGGAACACATATCGGCGCGTAACAGGGAAAGGTTGGAGACGATCGACCAACAGGCCCATCACGCAGCGCAGCTGATCGAGCAGATCCTGGACTTCAGTCGTCGTGGGCTCCTGGCACGCCGCCCCCTCGATCTGCTGCCTCTGATCAAAGAGCAGGTGCGGCTGCTCAAGCGCACGCTGCCCGAGAACATCGCGGTCGAGCTGGATTTCGCACGAGGAGCCTACTCGGTCAATGCCGACCCGACCCGGATGCAGCAGATCATCATGAACTTGGCGGTCAACGCGCGGGACGCGATGCCGCAAGGAGGCACGCTGCGCATCGCCCTCGATCGCCTGCACCTCGATCGACACGCATCGCCACCGGTCGCCCGTATGGTACCGGGCGACTGGATCACGATCTCAGTCACGGATACAGGCACGGGCATCGCGACCGAGGCCCTACCCCACATCTTCGAGCCCTTCTACACGACCAAGCCACCCGGTCAGGGCAGCGGGTTAGGCCTCGCCCAGGTGCATGGCATTATCGCCCAGCACGAAGGGCATATCGATGTCGATACAGAGCCGAACCGCGGGACGACCTTCACCATCTATCTACCCGCTTCGTCCGCTTCACCGAACGCCGTCCTGGAGCCCGCCCAGGGCGAGACACCTCGCGGTCAGGGCCAGGTGGTCCTGGTGGTCGAAGACAACGCTGTGCTGCGTAGAGCCCTCTGCGAGACGCTGGTCGATAACGGCTACCAGGTCCGTGAG
>CAZYYC010000385.1:0-3748 GCA_964650935.1 uncultured Anaerolineales bacterium | reverse complement strand
ACCATCCGCTCTCTCGCTACCCGGTTCGGGCGGGTCGGCTACCCGCCCCACATGCTCTCATGTAGGTCGGAAAGCCGTTCCGACCTCTGCTCTGCCGTGACCAGGCTCGGGCGGGTCGGCTACCCGCCCCACATGGCGGGCGACCGTTCCGGCCTCGCCTCCCCGGACCACGGAGAAGGGGGCGGCTACACAAGCCGCCCCCCCCGATATCGCCTCCGTCGACGTCTAGTCGACCGGCTCGAGCCAGATGCCGTCGATGACGTCCTGCAGCGTGGCCTTGGTCGCCGGGTCGTAGATCGTGAAGGTGAGCGTCTTCCCACCGTAGCTCATGAAGAACCACTCGATCTCGACGCCGCCCGCGGGCACCGAGCGCTTGGCGGGCTCGCCGGCAATCGTGACATCCACCAGCTCGACGTCGGGCTCGCAGTCCGACGGACCGCAGAAGATGCGCTTCACGGCGTCGTCGAGCGAGACCCCGTTCGCGTCGGCGACGTAGATCGCGCTGTTGGGCGCCCGCGGATCCAGCGGCGTCTCGCCGATCGTGGTGAGGTACCCCATCACGGTCTCATAGGTCTGCCCGACGCTCCAACCCTCGGGCAGCGTCAGGAAGAGCGGGCCGCCGGCGGGCCGGATGGCCCCGAAGGCGAGGCGCGCATAGGCGTCCCCCGCCAGCGCCTGGGCCAGGTCGGCCACCGCCGCGTCATCCTGCATCTCGCCGCGCCCCGAGAAGGTCAGCTCGATCGCCAGCCCATCATAGGCAAGCGCGGTGTCGTCCTCGTAGTCCGTGAAGGCGTACGTATCGAGCAGGTCATAGAGCTGCTCAAGCTCGAAGGCCGTCAGCTGCCCCTCGCCCAGCGGCTCCGGCGCGTCGCCGGCGCAACTCGTGATGAAGATCTCGCCCGAGACGTAGACCTCGATATCCTCACAGACGCCCGCCAGACCGCCTTCGCGGTGCAGGGCAAAGGCCAGGCCATAGCTCGCGCCGGCGTGGCCCGACTCGACGATGCCCGCGCCGATGCGCGCGATCTCGGCGATCATCTGCTGCTCAGCAGGCAGCGCGCCCAGCGATCCCGTGCCGGTGAAGACGACGGTGCCCGCGGGCGTTTCGGCCCGGAAGGGGGCGTAGGTGGCCGCCAGATAGGGCAGGTTGCGCGTCAGCCAATCGGCCTGCAACGGCGCGGCGACCATCGGGGCACCACAGCGCCCCGCGGCGGCGCGGTCGAGCGAGTAGATCGCCTCGCCACAGCTGCCCTGGAACTCGTTGCGCCATGAGAGCACGGCGTCCTCGAGCACGACGGGCGGCGCCTCGGCGAGCACCAACGAACCGCCGGTCTCATCCGTGTGGTAGACGTAGCGCGCACCTCCGGCGCTGAGCGTGACGATGTAGCCCGGCGTAATCACCTCGGCGCAGGCCATATCCTCCAGCTCCACCCCCAGACAGGCGTTGGGCCACTCGACCGCCTCGGCGCTGACGATGTCCACATCGCCGGTACCCAGCACCTGGCGCAGCACGAAGCGCGCCCCCTCCGCGGCATCGGGCACCGCATCACTCCCGCGGGCACCCAGGAAGGTGAAGGAGTCCATCACCAGCCCATAGAGTCGCTCAGCATCCTCCGTCGCCTCGGCGTACCCCTCGCCGAAGGGCGCGAAGACGAGGTAGACGATGCGGTCATCCTGCACCGCGATCACGTGGCGCGAGGGCGTTTGCCCGGGGATCCCCAGCACCTCGATCGCCGGGACGCCACCGAGCGTGGTCTCGGCAATCGCCAGCGACCCCGCCTCGACGGTCACCGCCGCCATCATCTCGTCGAGGATCATCTGCGGCGTGCGGCCCTGAGCCGGGCCCGTGGCCTGGATGTTGACAAAGCCGCCCAGCGGCTCGACCTCTGACCCGTAATCAGGCCCGGAGATCACGACGACACCCGCCTCGGGCAGGTTCACGTCGAAGCCCTCGGGATAGAGCACGCAGAAGCCGGCGACCGGGTCGGTAAAAGCGACCTCGCCCGGCCCCATCGCCGCCTCACAGGGCGACGAATCCTCACCCGACGAGATCGGATCCTCGATGGGCACGTTGTCCACCGCCAGCTCGAAGGTCATCGTCACCCCGTGCACGTCGACGGTGTAGGTGCCCGCCGACAGGCCCAGGACGTCGAGCGGCACCTGAAGCCCAAAGGGAACCAGCGCCTCGGTGCACATCGCGTCGGCGGGCCGCTCGGTGGGCAGCTCGATCACGAACCGCGTCCCATCGCGACGCACGCTCGGCGTGGTCAGCTCGGTGCAGCCGTCGGGCAGATGGCCCGCCACCTGGACCGTCACCTGCACCGGGAAGCTCTCCATGATCAGCGCGTCGACGCTGTCGACCAGCGCCGCACCCACGATCACCTCGCCGCTGCCCGGCTCACCCGGCAGACCGGGTTCCTCCTCCTGCGCCCCTCGGGGCAACAGACCACAGCCCGTGGCGAAGACCGCCAGGGCCAACAACAGACCCACCGTCACGAAACTCAGTCTCTTTTTCATCTTGCCTCCTGCTCTCGACATTCAACCGTCGTCTCGGCGGGGTTCGCCCCGCCGTCGCTACCTCCCTTCTAGGACGCGCACCGGCGCCCGAAGGTTCCCTGGGGGACGCGATTCGGGCGAGGTTCGCAGTCGAACCCCGCCCGAGATAGTGTACGCTTGATCTTCTGTTCCGCTCACGGCAGCGGATCGATCCTAAAGCTGTGGCAGAAGCGATTCTCCGGGTCCCAAGCCGCCTTGAGCGCCCGCAGGCGCTGCAGCGTCTCGGGGCTGAAGCCCTCGGCGAGGCGCTCGTGCGCCTCCTCACCCTCCAGGAAGTTCATGTAGGCCCCGCGGATGGCAGGGCCCAGGGCCGCCTTCATCGCGGCGATGTGGGCGTGAGCGGCAGCCCCGATCTCCGGCGTCGGCGTGATCGAGACCAGCTCCAGAAGCAGCTCGGCGTCGCGGTTGCCGTACGCGGCACGGCCCACGTCGCCCCGCGACACGGCGCCGCCGATGTGGCGCACCTCGGTCATCACAATGAGCGGCGGCCCGCCCTGCGGCACCGTGAAGTTCATCAGCGTCTCGAGCGTCGCGTCGTCGAGCTCGCGCAACCACGCGCCGCTGACGACCGCCGGCGAGGGGTCCTCGGGGTCCTGGCTGATCATCGCCGACTGCGAGAAGGACAGCGGGCCGAACATGTCGATCGCCGGGGCACGCCAGGCGCGCCAGTCGTCGATCAACGCCGCACCCGCCGCGAGATCGCCCGTGTAGCAGCCCCGCACAACGGCGAAGCTCTTGCCCCGCAGCGGCTCGGGCATCGTCGGCAGGGGCGGGACGTTCAACAGCACGATCGACGTCGTCATCTCGTCGGGCAGCGTCGTGATCCAGTCACGGTAGCGCGACATCACATCGCCTGCCATCTCGACCGGATAGAGCAGGTTGCCCGCGTAGACCGTGTCGACCGGATAGAGCCGGATCTGCATACGGGCGACGATGGCGAGGCTGCCCCCGCCGCCGCGCAGCCCCCAGAAGAGGTCCGGGTGCTCGTGCTCGCTGACGCGCAGCTGCCGCCCATCGGCGGTCACCACATCGAAGGCCGGCGCGCTATCCGCCGCAAGGCCATACTTGCGGGCCAGCCACCCCAGCCCGCCGCCGAGCGTATAGCCCACCGCCCCCACATCCGGCGAGGAGCCCAAGAGCGGCGCCAGCCCGTGGGCCTGCGCTGCCTCCAGGACGTGGGCCCACTTCGCGC
>CAZYYC010000384.1:0-3756 GCA_964650935.1 uncultured Anaerolineales bacterium | reverse complement strand
ATCGCGGTCGGGATGGCGACCAAGATCCCCCCACACAACCTCGGTGAGGTCTGCGACGCCGTCGTGCACGTCGCGCGTAACTGGCAGCGCCGCGCCAAGATCACCGTCGATGAGTTGATGAAGATCATCCCCGGTCCCGATTTCCCGACCGGTGGCCTCATCTACCGCTTCCGCGACCAGGGCGACGGCCCGCCCGTCGACACGATTCGCCAGGCCTACCGCACAGGACGGGGTCTCGTCGTGATGCAAGCCCAGGTCAAGTTGGAGGATATCGGCGGCGGCAAGACCAACATCGTGATCACCGAGCTGCCCTACGCCGTGCTCAAGACCACGGTCATTGAGAAGCTCGCCCGCGAGGTCCGTGAGGGCCGACTCTCCGGCATCACCGATCTGCGCGACGAGTCCGACTACACCGGCATGCGCGTTGTGATCGAGCTCTCGCGCAACGCCAATCCCACCGAGGTCATCACCGAAGCGATGCGCTATTCGCAACTCCGCGAGACCTTCGGCGTCATCAACCTCGCCCTGGTGCCCACCGACGACGGCGCCACGCGACCCACCTACCTCTCATTGGCGGAGATGCTGATCCATTTCGTACAGCACCGCCTGACCGTGATCGAGCGCCGCAGCCGCTACGAGCTTGAGGCCCGGCGCGCACGTCTGCACATCGTCGAAGGGCTGCTCAAAGCGCTCGACATCCTCGACGAGGTCATCGACACCATCCGCCGCTCGCGTACGCCCGAGACCGCCCACAACAACCTGATGCAGAAGTTCGGCTTCACCGACCCCCAGGCCACCGCGATCCTCAACATGCAGCTGCGCCGCCTTGCCGCGCTGGAGCGGCGGCGCCTGGTCGACGAGGCCCAAGAGCTGCGCGCGCGCATTAAGGTCCTCGAGGGCTTGCTCGACTCCGAAGAGCAGCGGCTTGGCGTCGTGATCGAGGAGACGACCGAGCTCAAGACCACCTACGCGATACCCCGCCGCACGGTCATCATTGATACCGCGGAAAACGCCGCGAGCACCCACACCTTCACGACGCAAGCGGACCTTGTGATGCCCCAGGACACCCAGCTCGTCGTCCTGACGCCCAACGGGCTGCAGCGCCGGGACGCTTCCGGCTACTACTACCGTGTCGATGATGGGCTCACCAGCCGCGCGCCCGCCGGCGGCGGACACCTGGCGCATCTCCAGGTGGAACCTCATGAGGAGGTCATCCTCTTCTCAACCAGGGGGCGCGCCTGGAAGGGCGCCGTCGGCTTCATTCCCGAGGAGGCAACGCCCGAAGCGCTGGGGCTCGATAAGGGTGAAGAGGTCGTCGGTGCAGTGACCTATACCCCCAGCCGGATCCTCGTGATGGTGAGCCGAGAGGGCAAGATCAAACGCACGAAGTGCGAGGACCTCAGCCTTCCCGACCGGACGTGGGACGTGGTGATGGGCCTCTCCGATGATCCGGCGGATCGCATGCTGCTTGGTGCGCTGGGCGATGACCGCTCACACATCGTCTTCTACACGGCGGAAGCACAGGTGCTGCGCATTGACGCCGGCACCGTCAACCCGCAGCAAACCGGGTCCGCCTCGGGCGTCGCCGGGGTCAAGGTCCGCGATGACGACCAACTCCTCGGCGCCCTTGTGGTGCCCGATGGAGAGCAAGCGGAGGCCCAAGCACAGATCGTCGTCGCCTCCGAGAACGGCTATATCCACCGCTTCCCGCTGTCCGAGGTCGCGGTCAAGGGTCGCGGCAGTATGGGCGTCCGTTGCCTGCGGACGTCCAAGTCGACAGGCAAATTGGGCGCGCTCGCCGTCGGCAAGGAGGATGACGGCGTCGATATCTACCTCGCCGACGGGCGCCGGTATCACCGCACCGTCAGGGACCTACCCCTGACCTCGCGCGACGTGCAGGGCGACCGGCTGATCAAGGATCCCAAGAAGCAACCCGTTGTAGCAGCCGTCGTCATTTAGGCGATAAGGAGGCACACCCATGGCGCAACAGACTCAGCTGCCGCGCTGGCGCGGCTTCAACCTGCTCGATATGTTCACCACGAAGAGCTCCGGCAACTTCGAGGAGAACGACTTCCGCTGGATGGCCGAATGGGGCTTCGACTTCGCCCGCATCCCCGCATGTTACACGCTCTGGATCGAGGACGACGACGTCTACCGCCTCAACGAACCGATGCTCGCCAAGATCGATCGTGTCATCACGCTTGGCCAAAACTACGGGATCCACATCAGCTTCAACTTCCACCGTGGGCCCGGCTACTCGGTCAATCGCGAGCGTGCGGAACCCTTCGACCTCTGGAAGGATCAGGAGGCGCTCGACGCCTTCGTCTTCCATTGGGAGACCCTCACAAAGCGCTACAAGGGCATTCCTTCCGAGCAGCTGAGCTTCGATCTGATCAACGAGCCGCCCAACCCAGGCTCCGACGGCATGACCCGTGGCGACCATGCCCGCGTCGTCCGCGCCACCGTCGCTGCGATCCGCGGCATCGATCCCGACCGTCTCATCATCGCCGACGGTCTCGGCTACGGGCGACTGCCGATGCCCGAACTCGCCGACCTCGGCATCGCGCAGAGCTGTCGCGCCTATGAGCCGATGGGCGTCAGCCACTACAAGGCGTCGTGGGTGAACGGAGAGGACTGGCCCGTGCCGCAGTGGCCCGGCGGCTGGCACTATGGCGCATCGTGGGATCGCGCCGACCTCGAGGCTGCCTACGCCCCATGGGCGGAGCTTGCAGCCCAGGGCGTTGGGGTCCATTGTGGAGAGGGAGGTACCTTCAATCAAACACCGCACGACGTCGTGCTTGCGTGGTTCCGCGATGTCCTGGAGATCCTGACCGCCCACAACATCGGCTACGCCCTCTGGAATTTTCGCGGTGCCTTCGGCATCCTCGACTCGGGCCGCACCGACGTCGACTACGAGGACTGGCACGGTCACCAACTCGACCGCGCGCTGCTGGAGCTACTGCAAGCCTTCTAGTCGCGAGGCGCGCTAGCAGATCCGGGCGGGTCAACGACCCGCCCTACGTGAGTCCATGTGGGTCGGGAAGCCGCCCCGACCCCTCTGCCTGCGCGTCCCGATCCGGGCCGGTCACCGGCGCATCCGCTCCCACAGTGCCGTCTGCAGCCGCAGTGTGAGGGGCCCGGGCGTGCCCGGCCCCACACGGCAACCGTCGATCTCCACCACCGGCATCACGCCGGTACTCGTGCCCAGGAACATCACCTCATCCGCCCGATGCAGCGCCTCCTCCAAAATCGGACGCTCCAACGTCGGGATCCCCAACTCGCGACAGAGCGCCAACACCACGTCGCGCGTCACCCCGCCGAGGATGTGCTGTGTCAGAGGATGGGTCACAAGCGTTCCGCCGAATACAGCGCATACGCTCGTGTGGGATCCTTCGGTCACCGCCCCATCCCGCACCTGAATCGCATCATAGGCCCCAGCCTCCTTGGCGCGCTGGCTCGCCAGCACGTTGGGGGTCAGGGCCAGCGACTTGATGTCACACCGCGCCCACCGGATGTCGGGGATCAGGATGGCACTTACTCCGGTCCGCCATAGCTGCTCGGGCGGCACATAGGGTGCCACGGAAGCGTAGACCGTAGGGGTCGCCGGTGTCTCAGGGAAGGTGTGGCTGCGATCTGCCACCCCGCGCGTGATCTGGATGTAGAGCCTGGCCCCACCCACCGTCAGGTGGTTGCGCTCCAGCAGCGTCTCCGCGGCCTCGCGCAGCACATCGAGATCCGGCGCCGGTAGGTGCAGAC
>CAZYYC010000383.1:0-3760 GCA_964650935.1 uncultured Anaerolineales bacterium | reverse complement strand
GCAGGACTTCGATCGCGGCGGGCTCGAGGTGATGGAGGCCACCCTCGACGCCTTCACGTCGATCATACGCGCCGAGAACCATACCCTGAAACGCACGCTCACCGACCCGACCATTCTCAGCGGCATCGGCAATGCCTATTCCGACGAGATCCTCCATCGCGCCCGCCTGTCGCCCTTCCTCCTCAGCCGGAGCATCGACGATCGGCAGATTGCCAGGCTCTTCGACGCGACGCAGGAGGTGCTGACCGAGTTCACCGATCGCTTGCGCGTCGAGGCCGGAGATGCTCTCCCCACGAGGGTGACCGCCTTCCGCGACGATATGGCCGTGCACGGACGCTACGGCAAGCCCTGCCCCATCTGCGCCACGCCGGTGCAACGCATCCGCTATGCCGCGAACGAGACCAACTACTGCCCCACCTGCCAGACGGAGGGACGCTTGCTCGCCGATCGCGCGCTGTCGCGCTTGCTCAAGGACGACTGGCCCCGCACCGTCGAGGAGCTGGAGGAACGCCGGCGGTAAGCACGACCGCCGCAGCCACGCGCGATCACCTTGAGCCCTTCATCGTGTTGACATAAAGAATACGGTTGTCTACAATATGGGTGGTGGACGCGTCCTCTCGGGAAGGCGCGGATCGCCGCAACAACAACCGGGAAGCGTGCAGGTGTGACAGGGGGCACAACGCCATGGAAACCGTCACCTCAACCGACGGGACGAGGATTGCCTATCACAAGCAGGGGGCCGGACCGCCGCTGATCTTGGTTCACGGAACCGTAGCGGCCAACCCACGCGTGTGGCCGGCCTGCGAGATCCTCACCAGACACTTCACCGTTCACGCGATGGACCGACGGGGGCGCCGCGACAGCGACGATGGACAGCCCTATGCCCTCGAACGCGAGTTCGAGGACGTCGCGGCCGTTGTCGACGCGGCGGGAGCGCCGGCCTTCCTGCTCGGTCACTCATTTGGCGCCCTATGCGCGCTTGGCGCCGCACGCCTCACGCATAATATTCGCAAGCTCATGCTGTACGAGCCCTTCTTTGCGCTGTCGGGCGCCCCAGCCTATCCCCCAGGCCAGATCGAGCACTTTCAGGCGCTTCTCGACGCCGATAGACGTGAAGAGCTCCTGAGCGAACACTATGGCGGTGTGATGAGCCCAGACGAGCTTCAGCGATACCGGGCATCACCGGCGTGGTCCGAGCGGTTGTCGGAGGTCGACACGCTCCCTCGCGAGATGCGCGCCGAAGGACAGGTCCACCTCGATCCGGGGCAGTTCGGAGACCTGACCGTGCCGGCACTGCTGCTGGTCGGTGAAGCCGGCCCCGGTTTCCTCAGGTCCGTCACGGACGTCGTGCACGCCGCGCTGCCCGACAGTCGGGTGGTGAAGCTGCCGGGACAGGGCCACCTCGCTATGTACACGGCACCTGAGCTCTTCGCGCGCCAGGTCATATCGTTCGCGATGGGCTTGGACCGGTAACGCCGGCAGCCATTCTGCCGGCTTCGACGTTTGACGCCCCCAGAGCTGACCCTATAATCACCCCAGGCGTGAGCGCAAAGGAGGCTAGCCGTTGACCACGACAGATCGCATCCGGCCCTACACCGGAAACCCCTTCTATTGGCAGCACAAGGGACAACCGGTTCTGCTCCTCGGAGGCAGCCGCGAGGATAACCTCTTTCAGATCCCCGATATCGTGGCGCACCTCGACCTGCTGGCTGCCGTCGGGGGCAACTACGTCCGCTGCACGATGTCGAGCCGCGATGAGGGCGATGTCTGGCCTTTCGAGCGCGACCCGGAGACGGGGCTCTACGACCTGGATCGACCCGGTACCGAGTACTGGCGGCGCTTCCGGCGCTTCCTGGACCTAACCGCCGAGCGAGACATCATCGTCCAGATCGAGATGTGGGATCGCTTCGACTTTGCGCGTGAGCCCTGGCAGGATAACCCCTACAATCCCAAGAACAACCTCAACTACACCGCGTCGGAGTCCGGTCTGAAACCGGAGATCACTACCCATCCCGGGCGTCGCGAAAGCGCGTTCTTCCGTACCGTCCCGGCACTGGAGAACAACACCGCGGTGCTCCCCTTCCAGGAGCAGCAGGTCGAGCAACTCCTCTCGATTGCCCTTCCCTACGGCCACGTCCTCTACTGTATGGATAACGAGACCAACGAGTCGCCCGAATGGGGACGCTACTGGTCGGAGATGATCCGGGCCCGCGCCGCACGGGCCGGTGTCGAGGTCTACACGACCGAGATGTGGGACGACCACGATCTGTTGGGCGCCGAGCACGCCAACACGCTTGATCATCCCGAGACCTATGCGTTCATTGACATCTCGCAGAACAACCACCAGGTGAACTACGAGCATTGGGTCAAGCCCCAGGAGATCAGGCAGCGCATCCTGGCATCGGGTCATGTCCGACCGATGAACAGCGTCAAGATCTACGGCGCCAACAGCGGCGCCTACGGATCCACCCGCGATGCCCAAGAGCGCTTCTGGCGCAACATTTTCGGTGGCCTCGCCTCGTCGCGCTTCCACCGACCCACGTCCGGACTCGGACTCAGCCCCATCGCCCAAGCCCACATTCGCTCGATGCGCATGTTGACGGCGGATTTCGACCTCTTCTCCGGCGAGCCCCACACCGACCTGCTCAGCCGTCGCAGCCGCAATGAGGCCTACTGCACGGCACAGCCCGGCGTCGCTTACGCGGTCTTCTTCCCCGACGGCGGCGACGTGGATCTCGACGTCAGCCAAGCGGCAGGCCACGCAGTCACCCTGCGGTGGCTGCAGATTCGTGAGAGCCGTTGGGCGGACGAGCCACGCACTACGCATCTGGCCAACGGCGACCGGTCACTGCGTCTGCAGACGCCGACTGAGGAGGGCTACTGGGCGGCCCTCATCCACGTAGTCTGAGGACCGCGAGATGAACCCTAGCCTCCAGATAACCACCCTCCCATCGAGCGAGCTGACCGACGCGCAGCGAGCTGCGGTGATCGACCTGATCAACCGCGCTTACGAAGAGGACCTGACGGAGCTCTTCGAGAGCTTCACCGGGGCGACCCACATCCTCGGAACGGTCGGTGGTACGTTGGTCAGCCACGCCCTCTGGGTCACGCGCCGGCTCCAGGTGGAGACACAATCGCTGCTGCGCACCGCCTATGTGGAGCTGGTCGCCACCGATCCGGCGTGGCAGCGCCGCGGCTTCGCCACCGCGGTGATGAACAGGGTCGCTGAGGACATTCGCGACTACGACATCGGCGCCCTCTCGCCTTTCAGCGTCGACTACTATGCGCGGCTCGGCTGGGAGCGCTGGCAGGGTCCGCTCTTCATCCGCAAGGACGATGATCTCCTGCCCACCCCCGACGACGAGGACGTGATGATCCTCCGCCTGCCGCGGACACCCGAACTCGACCTGCACGCGACCCTCTCGGTCGAGTGGCGCGAGGGCGAGGTCTGGTAGCAGAACCGCGCACGCCGATCACGATCAACCGATAAGGACAACGCCATGCTCAATGCGGCAACAGCCCTCCACCGTCAGGCGACCGAGGTCCGCAAGCGCAACCTGCGCCTGATCTTCGAAGCCGGGTCAGGCCATACCGGCGGCGATCTCTCCGCAGCCGACATCCTCACCGTGCTCTACTTCGGCGGCATCCTGCGGGTCGATCCGCACAAGCCCGGAGCAGCAGATCGTGACCGCTTCTTCATGAGCAAGGGCCACAGCTCGGGCCTCCTCTACACGACGCTCGCACTTGCCGGGTTCTTTCC
>CAZYYC010000382.1:0-3774 GCA_964650935.1 uncultured Anaerolineales bacterium | reverse complement strand
GACTCGATGAGGGGGGGCAACGCGATGCTGCTACCGTTGATTGAGCTGCTTACGACTCGGGCGGCGGAATGATGAGGAAGCGAATGACGTCGCATCCCAGGTGGAAGATCGGTATCCTGCCGATCGCCGCCGTACTCGTGGCAATGTTGTTAGCCTCCTGTGGCCGGCCGAAATCGAGTATACAGCCAACGGACGTTAGTGCAGCGGCTACGGTTCCCGCGACCGTCACCTCCGTAAACACAGAGGAGTCGGTCGGACATCCTCGCCTGGATGCGCTGGGTGGGGAGGAGATCGCTGATGCCCCCACGCCTACGTCGAGCGCTACACCGCTTGCGCCGACATCCACCCCAGGTCCCACGGCGACTCCTGTCATGCGGGCGACAGCGCTGCCCACAGCGACGCCTGAGAGCCTGCCAACCGAGGTGTTGCCCGAAGCGCCCCTATCACCCATGGCCGAGGCTGTGGGCGACCATGCCGTTACCGTAGCTGTCTCTGCATCGGTACCTCCGGAGGAGGTGCTGCCGGCCCTCGCGACAGAGGCGGCGGCGACGGTTGAGGCGCCGTCCGCGGCTGCCGCGTTGGTGCAGATCCCGGACACGGACCCCGGACCGCCCTTCTCGGTCGAGATCAGTATGAACCTGGCGACCCCGAACCCGCTTCTGGACGGTAGTACGCTTTACAAGGTTACCGGGCTGCTGCGCAACGATGGGGATGTGGTCTATGCAGTGAATAGGGTGCACATCACGTTCTTTGATGCCAGCGGCTTCCGTGGTTCTTATAGCCCTTTTCCGCAGCGACGCTACGGTGAGTATATCTGGCACGGCGCGATGGAGGCCGAGTTCGACTGCATGCTGCTCGCCCCTGGCGAGGCGTGCCCGTTCACTGCCGAGATCGCGGCATACGACATGGCGTCGTTCCTGGTGCACGCCGATGCTGTTGTGGCGCAGTGGCGCGAGCCGGCGCCTGTCTACGTGCAGAGCTCGACGCTCATCGATCAGGGAAGTAACGTGCGGATCACCGGTACGATCGTCAATCCCAATACCTATGCCATCAAAAACGTGGTGGTGAGTGCTGTGCTGCTCGATGCCGACGGCAGGATCACGAGTATGGGATCGAGCTACGTCGTGCAGAGCATTGCGCCTGGAGCTGAGGTTGCCTTCACTGCGATGGCGCCCGTGAGGGAGGCGTATGTTGCCTACGAGTTCCTCGTGCAGGCGGAAGGCGACTTCAGGTAGCCGGGATCTCTCAGTGTTCTCTTACCGTTTTCTCAGGCTGGCCTGCTATGGTAGGGGTGTTCCGGTCGAGGAACATGGGTTTCAACAACATCATCATGGTGGCTGCACTAAAAGGAGGTGCGGGTCGACGATACTGATAAGAGTCGATGCATAACGCAAGCCCTGGATGAGACGTTCAGGCCAATCGCAGCATAGACTCCGATTGGCCTGAATCACATTACCGAATGGTTAGGAGGAGGACCTATGACGCTAGGAAGACAGAAGAAGCTTGTGTGGCCGCTGACCGGGGCTGTCGCAGCCTTGGTGATAGTAGGAGGCTTGTCGCTGTGGGCGGTTGGGGCCGTCGGTGCGATGCAACTCGCGGGGAATGAGCCCGAAGTCGCCTCCCCGGTGCCGACAGCGCGTGGCTTGCCGGACCGGGGTGTTGCCACTCTTGCCGGCCGTTGGAGAGGGCCTGGATTCGGCGGCAAGCTTGACTATCCAGCCCTGCTGGCGGATGCGCTGGGCGTGACGGTAGAGGAACTTCAGACTGCACAGGAAGCAGCTCACCAGGCAGCCCTTGAGCAGGCTCTGGAGGAGGGGCTCATCACGCAGGAGCAGGCCGACCGTATGCTCAGTTTGCGCGCTGTGCGGGGCTACCTGAATCGAGAAGCATTGCTCGCCGAGGCGCTGGGTATGTCGGTAGCGGAACTACAGGCTGCCTATGAAGAGGGTGCAACGCTTTCAACGCTGATGGCGGATCGAGGGCTGGACGCAGCGGCACTGCGTGAGGCGTTGAACGAGGCACACAACGCGGCGTTGGCACGGGCTGTGGCCGACGGGGTCGTCACGCAGGAGCAGGCCGATGAGCTTCAGCAGGACTGCGGTCGCGGGCTGATGCCGGGCGGAGAATATCTGCCTGAGGGTCGAGGTAGACGCCACGGGCGAGGTGGCTTACGCGATCGCTTCAATAAGCCCGCTGAGTCCGAGAGCGACACAGACATCGGGTTTCGCAACGGGCGGTTCCTCCGGGGAAACGATTCCCTCTGAGCTATGCTATGCGTTGATTCCAGCGAACTGGCCCGAATCTTTGGATATATTCCTCCTTGCAGCGGTCCTGCCTGGCGATCGATCTGAGCCAAGCAGGGCCGCTCCTTTGTACGGCGCGTCATCACCCTTCTCAGCCAACTCTCAGCATCGACACAGGTCATGTTCAGCAACCTGAGGTAGTCTATGTCTATGTATGATGAGAGTAAGCCTTTACGCTGACACGCAACGTGCGTGAGATGAGATCAATGGGGAGGGAGAAGATGAAGGAGTTTGGATTCGGGAAACTGGCCGGCACCGTTGTGGCGCTCTTACTGGCCTTGTCGGCTTGCGCGCCATTTGTTGGACCTGTGGATGATGCGTCGACGGCTCAACCGGTCAACATTGCCAGAGCACTCACATCGTCCATTAGCGAACAGAGGGCGGTGATCCCGGTCGCGCAGGAGGTCGCTCCTGCGGTTGAGGCCGAGACGACCGTCGCAGTTGACAGTGTGGCTGCGCTTGAGGAGACGCTGTCGACGCTCTATCGCACGGCCAACCCCTCGGTCGTCTATGTGATGGTGACGTCCGGCGGGACCGGTTTCGCTGCCTCCGGCGGCAGCGGGAGCGGCTTTGTCTATGATGCGGAGGGCCATATCATCACCAACAACCATGTCGTGAGGGCGGGAATGACGTACGAGGTGGTCTTCTCCAGTGGTGACCGCCAGCCCGCTGAGTTGGTAGGTGCGGATCCTGACAGCGACCTGGCGGTGCTCAAAGTTGAGCAGTTGCCCGCAGAGGCTAGGCCGATCCCGCTGGCGAATCGTGCGGTTGAGGTGGGGCAGTTCGCCGTCGCCATCGGCAGTCCCTTCGGCGAGCAGGGCTCGATGTCGTTGGGTATCATCAGTGGATTGGGGCGTAGCTTACCCTCGCAGCGCACGACGCAGATGGGTAGCACCTACTCATTGCCTCAGGTCATCCAGACCGACGCCCCCATCAATCCCGGTAACTCAGGCGGGCCGTTGCTGAACCTGGGCGGTGAGGTGATCGGCGTCAACGCCGCGATCGCCAGCACCACGGGTGCCAACTCCGGTGTGGGCTTCTCGATCCCCGTCGACGTGGTTAAGCGGGTGGTGCCCAGCCTGATCGAGGACGGTGAGGTGGTCTATGCTTATATGGGGGTCAGCTTCGACGGCGAGATCACCCTGGCCGATATGGAGCTCTACGGGCTCACGCAGACGCAGGGCGCCTATGTGATCACGGTCACGCCGGGCAGCCCGGCGGACGAGGCCGGCCTGGTCGGCGCCGATCCGCAGACGGGAAGGGGTGGCGACCTCGTCATCGAGATTGACGGTCAGTCGATTGCCAACTTCGGCGACCTCAACACCTACCTGGTACTCGAGGCGGAGGTAGGGCAGACGATCGAGATCACGGCTCTGCGTGGCGGCGAGGTCGTCACCTTGTCACTCACGCTGGGTGCTCGACCCTGATGACATCCTTGCCTGGCTCAGTCGCGCCGCCGGATCAACACGAT
>CAZYYC010000381.1:0-3776 GCA_964650935.1 uncultured Anaerolineales bacterium | reverse complement strand
CACATTATCGCATCAAACCAGCGCTTGTCCAGGTGGCCGGACTGATCGAACCCGGCTTCTCGGGAAGCTGCCGACGACTAGCGCACCTCGACGACGTCGGGCAGCTGCAAGCTGTCGGCGTCGCTGTCGCTGAGGCGCAGTCGCTCCATCGTTGCCAGATCGTACCACCCGATGCGCAGGCTGTAGAGCCCCGGCATCGCGTGCGGCGGAAGGTCGATCTCGAATGTGTCATCCACGATCTCGCCGCTCGTCCAGCACGTTGTCGGATAGGTGCTATCGTGCGGCATAGCGTCTTTCTGGGCGACGATCATACCGGAGGTGTCCACGAGATGGACGAAGAGCGTCAGGGGAACGTCGGTCCGACGCTCAGCGTGCCACGTCATGTCCACCTTGACGGTCTCCCCGGGGGCCACGACACCGGGCGTGACGGAGATGTCGGACAGGGACAGCTCGTCGCCGAATGTCGCCAGCGCCGGTACGGGCTCATCCAGAGACGTGCTGACGACACGCGGCTCGTAACTCGGCCTACCTGTCTCCGAGACGCGCAGGAAGAGTGTGAGCCACAGGCTCTGAAGGGCCATCAGGCCGACCAGGACGGCATAGGCATATCGCCCTGGTCGACGGTGTAGCCAGACGACAGCAGCGATGATCATGCCGGTTGTCAGGTGTAGCCAGAGACGGGCCACCTCGCCGGGTGACAGCCCCGAGATGGTGATTGCTAGAAGGGTTGCGGCGAAGGTGAGGGCAGGTACTCCGGCGACACCATCATTCGTGCGGGTCCCGCCGGACGGTCGGGGTCTGAGCCGACTGACGGCTTCCATGAGGAAGGGCAGAGTGATCGGGAACCCTGACATGGCTAGAATGTCCCACAGATTGTGGTAGAGCCACTTCGGGTAGCTGTAAGCTTCGCGTAGTCTGACCTGGACCTGGCTGGTCACAGCTAGGATCCGCCACACCGAGACCCCAGCGATGATCTGAAAGGCACCCCAAACGCTGTAGCCGCCGATCAACAACGCGATCCACCCGCGCCATGCTCCCGCCAGGGCTCGCCAACTCCGTGCACGGCTCCAGAGGGCTAGCGCGGCATAGAGAGCCACCGCCGGCGCCAGGAGTGCGTTACCAAAGGAGAAGAAGGACGCTAACGAGACAACTGCACCGCTCAGCCCCCACCAGCGCGCCTTGCCTGTGGTGATGCCGCGGTGCAGCGTGGCAAAGGCTGTGGCTGTGAAGAAAGGATAGAGCGTATCCCACCGTAGGGTGAAGAGCGACAGCGTGGGTAGCAGTGTGAAGAGGGCCGCAGCACGCCAACCGTCCCGTCTGCTCCCTACCTGGGAGGCCCACGCGTAGAGGGGCAGAACCGTCAGCCCGCTCCACAAAGGGATCGACATCTGCCCCAGAGCAGCGGCAATCTGTGCGTTGTCGAGTCTCACAAAGGCGAGATCAGCGCAAGCATAGCTGCGGAAGAGCCGTGCCACAGCCTGGGCGACCTGTGGCATGGCCGAGAAGGCCTGGCGCCAGACCCACAGGTAAATCACGCCGCCCGGTGGGGCTGTGGTCAGGTGGACGTATGCATCCATCGCTGAGAGCATAGCCTCCGGATACGTCCGCAGGTAGGTGATGAGCGACTTAATCCCGATGGCGGCCTGCCAGAAGCCATTGTGTGGTCCGATGGTTCGGTGGAGATAGAACTCGAGTGGGTGTGCGTAGTGGATGGTCTTGAGCAGCACCTGCAGGACAGGGATGATGACGATCAGGGTTGCCAGCGCGAGCCGTTGCGTGGTACGTGTTGCCCGGATCCAGTGTCTGTCCATCAGGACTACGAACACCGCTGTCGCCGTGAGGGCTGCGATGGCGGGTGGCCGGCGGGGTGCCGTCGACGCTGCCGGTGGCCGTCCCGACCAGGTCCATTCCCCCGGCACACCGAACCATGCCTCTGAAGGGCGGGTCGCCACGACTGCGGCGTACGCGAGGGTGAGCACGATGACCCACACAAGGGGGTTTCTCATCAGGCTGCGCAGGCGGTGCATGGTGGTGGGCTCCGGTCGTCTGTTGTCGATATTCCCTAGACTTGATGCGATTGGGATGCCCATTCTAGCACAGTGCCCACGTCAGGCCAATGCGCGGCTTCGCTGCAAATCATCAATCGTGGTAGACTACGTAGCGTGGGTGGCCCTTAGGCCACCGGAAAAGGAGGATGAAGATGAAGCGGTGGTTATGGTTGTTGGTGGCTGCGGCGTTGGCGGTCTCTATCTCTTGCTCATTGGTGTCCGGGGCACTGACACCGACCGAAGGGTCCACGCCGGTGCCGGGTGAAGCTGCGCCGGTAGTGGAAGTTGAGGATGAAGTCGAGATCGAGGTCGAGGACGACGATCCGCCGCCGACCTTGGACGATACGAAGTTGCGCATCGACCCCGGTGGTCTGTCACGTCTGGATAGCTACCGTGCGGTCCTCTCCTGGCGTATGGAGGGCGATGACGGTACGGTGGAGTCTTTCTCGATGGAGCAGGAGGCAACGCGCAATCCCCGTGCCGAACGATCCGTTGTCGTCTCCGATGGTGAGTCCTTTGAGATGATTCAGATCGAGGACCAGATGTGGATGGGTTTCGGAGACGAGTGGGTTCAGTCCGGTGCGGGCGACGAGATGGACGAATTCGGCTCCTTCCTGACCACAAGCGACGATTGGGTCTCCGATTTGGAGGAAGGCGACTACGAGTACCTGGGTCAGGAAACGGTCAACGGTCACCGGGCGCGACACTACCGAACGGAGCGTGCGGGAGACTTTGTCATGCTCTTCGGCGATGACGCCGAGACCGATGATGACGTTGAGAGCGCTGTTGCCGAGATCTGGATCGCAGATGAGGCCGGCCTCCCGGAGTTCATGGTGCGATTTGTGATGGAGATGACCGGCACCTTCGATGGCGTGCCGGGGACGATCACGATGCACCAGGATGTCATGGATGTCAACCAGCCCATGATGATCGAGGCGCCGGAGGGAGGACTGGAAGGCGGGCTGCCTGACGATCTCTCGCTCTATCCGGGGGCTGCTGACGTGACGAGTTTTGGCGGGATGACGATCTACAGCGTCGCGGGTGCCGTCACGGTGGAGGATGTGCACAGCTTCTACGAGGACGCTCTGGTAGCTGCGGGCTGGGAGCCCAGCGACGAGTCGATGGCCTTTGAGGGCGTGATGATGAGCACTTGGCAGCTAGGCGGTGAGGAGCTCACGCTGACGATCACCTCAGGCGATGACGGCGGCGTGGATGTGATGATCATCCGGGAGGTCGGCGAGGAGTAAGAGGCGCCTTCTTCACCGAAGGTCGGCCTGCGGTTCATAGTGGGGGTCTATGCGGAGGGGTCTCTATGGCCTTGACTGCGGGGCAGGTACTTCAACATCGCTACCGGATCGTCGCCCTGCTGGGACAGGGCGGGATGGGGGCTGTCTATCGCGCATGGGACCTGCGTCTCAAGAAGCCGATCGCGCTGAAGGAGATGGTGCCTCAGCCCGGATTGGATGCGGAGACGTTAGGGCGGGTTCGCACGCAGTTCGAGCAGGAGGCGGTCGTCCTCGCCCGGTTAGTGCATCCGCACTTGGTTCCGGTAACCGACACCTTCGAGGAGCACGGTAACGACTACCTGGTGATGGCGTTCGTCGAGGGCGAGAACCTCGCCGACCTGATCCAGCGGGAGGGGGCCCTGCCTGAGACTCGGGTGTTGGCCTGGGCCCGACAACTGCTGGATGCCCTGGCCTACTGCCACGATCAGGGCGTCCTCCATCG
>CAZYYC010000380.1:0-3790 GCA_964650935.1 uncultured Anaerolineales bacterium | reverse complement strand
TCGCCCTCACCGCCTAGACGAAGGAACCGCTACACCACTCCACTGGGCTTGACCCGTTCGGCACCGACGAGGGTGCCGACCTGCTGGACGAGTGGGCTGACCGACGAGACGAGATCGCCGACTTCACCGTGGCGGACCTGCTGGGGGAGAGCGGCTTCGAGGGGGCCCTCGACGACCTCGATCTTCCCGACGGGGGAGAGGACGTGCCGGAGCCGGGAGGACCGATCGACGCGGCGACCATCGTGGTCGGAGCGGCCTTCACGCTGCTCCGCCTCACCGGCCGGATCGACCCGGCGGGCCGCGAGGCCGCGTTGCGGGCGCTGGGGGTCCTGGAAGAGGCGTACGGTCCGATGCCCGAGTTGGAACGCCAGCACGCCGACCTCGCCGCCTGGCACGGCTGACGCGGTCGGTGGGTGCTCGGAGGATGCTGACCCAACCGCTTCCTCACACCCTCGGGCGCGGGACCGAGGCGAGTTCCTGCACAACATCGAACTGACCTGCGTGGCGCGCGTACTCCACCAGGACGTGGAAACAGATCCACTCGAGGGTGGGTGGGTCCGCGGTGAACCGTCCGCCGAGACGAGCGCGGGCGTCCAGGCCGTGGCCGTCCATCACAGCGCGCGTTCGCAGGCCCATGCGTCGTAGGTCCGTGGCCAGCTCCTCCGCGGTCACCTCGCTGCCGACCGTCCACCGAGGGACGACCCCGTCGGGCGACTGCCCACCCGACGGGTCGACATTCCAGTCGCCCCACGGCCCGGACACCTGCTCGCCGAGGAAGCCCCACACGAACCACCGCTGCTCCATGTGCAGGAGATGACTGAGCAGCTCGATGGGGGACCAACCGCTGGGTAAGCGCGACAGGCGATGCTCGGACTCCGGAAGCCCCAGAACGCCTTCGATGATCTCCTCACGCATCCAGTCGAGGTAGTCCGCCCACCGCTCGGCGCCGGCGCGCCCGTGCAGTGGGGGTTCTCCCGCGGTGCGGCTCGAACGCTGGTCTTCTGGCACGAAGGCAGACTACAAATCGGTCGTGTCAGCAGTCATGCAGATGGACATGCCGAGACTCGGGTTCCTCCGCACCGCCGGCATCGTCTCGGAGTGGGATGGCGGCTGCTGTCCCTGGGCCGGTCCCGGCGACCGGTAACTGAGGTTGACACGGCCGTCTTGCCGCGAGGCTTGGCAAGTTCCCTTACGGCAAGTAACCTTGTGGTATGGAGCCGGAGCCGATCATCCTCGACAGTGCCCACCGGCACGGCGTCACGGATGCAGCCATGCTCCATGCGCTCCGTTTCCCTGTCCGCCATTTCGTGCAAGACGACTCGATGACCATGTTCATCGGCCCTGATGAGACCGGCACCCTTGTGGAGGTCGGTGTGATCGGGTGGCACGGTGTCATCGCCATCGCTCACGCCATGCGCCCGGCCCGACCCAAGTATCTGAGGTGAACCACTATGACTCGACGATCCATTGATGACATCAAGGCTCGTGCTGACGAGTTCGCCGACGCCTTCGAGAACTACGACCCGAAGCCCGGCGACCAGAACGCACCCCTCCCGCCCGTGATGGCGGTCAAGCTCGCTGCTTGGCGACGCGACGTCGCCGAGAAGGAGCTTGCCGACGCGGTGCGGGCGGCGCGCGAGCAGCGGCTGTCATGGCGCGAGGTCGGTGAGGCGATCGGCACCAGCGGCGAAGCCGCCCGGCAACGCTACGGCGCCAGCGCGTAGACGACGATGAGCACCTGGGCGGCGGGCGACGGCATCGTCGTGTTCCCCGATGGCCGCCGCATCCGGGGCCGAGGGCTGGGTAAGAACTCGCGTGCGGGGGGCGAGCCCGAGTTCGGCGTCTATCTGCTCGGCCGCGACCCGAGTATCGAGGGCTGGCCCTGCCGGTGGATGCGCTGGCGCGACTTCCGGCTGCCGGACTCCACCGATGATGCGGTGGCCGCATTGCAGGAAGCACACCAGCGCGCGGCATCCGAGCGTGTGGAGGTCGCCTGCGGCGGCGGGCCCGGCCGTACCGGAACGGCCTTGGCTGTACTTGCGATCATGAGTGGGATACCCGCCGGTAACGCCGTGGCCTGGGTGCGGGAGCACTATCGCCGGCGAGCGGTGGAAACCCGCCATCAACGGCGCTGGATCAAAGGCGTATCGGCATCATTGGCCGCCTGACTACAGCCCGCGCGTCGACCCATCGCGGCGTGGCCCGCTGCGATGTGGATCGTGCTCCAAGGGGTCGCGGAGTTGCCATGCTCGCTCGGCTGCCTGCCGCCGCTGGTTCTCCTGCTCGGCGCGCTTCGTCGCGATGTGTTGGGCGGCTTGGTGGACAGAGAGGCTGCGGAGTTCGTCTGCTTCGGCACGGAGCATGGCAGCTCTCGTCTTGGCGTCGCGTGCCTGACGGTGCGGGTTGGCGCGATGGGGTCTGTTACAGCCCCCATCCGGGTGGCGCTGCGGGCCAGGATCAAGCGGTTGCCGCGTTCGCGGAAGTACCCGCCGGACAAGTCAGAGCAGGCGGTGCGGCTGGTGATCGAGCAGATGGAGGTGCTGGCACCGGGGTACTCCGGGCAGCCCGCAGAAATGTCGGATTGAACTTGCATAATGAAACCGGCAACCGTCAGGACACGCTTGATGGCTGGCGGTGCCTCAGCCGTAGTGGTACCGGCAGGCAGCGATCCTGACCTCGTTGCCAGCGACCTTGTAGACCAATCGGTGTTCGTCGGTGATGCGCCGTAACCAGTAACCGGCGAAGTCATGCTTGAGTGCCTCGGGTTTGCCGATCCCCTCGGTCCCGTTGCGTTGGATGTCCGCCAGGAGGGCGTTGATTCGCTTGAGTACGCGCCGGTCCTGCGCCTGCCACCACAGGTAGTCTTCCCAGGCGTTCTCATCCCAAACCAGTAGCACCTCAGTCCGCTTCCGTCTCTGTTCCCACGAGATCGTGTTGCTCACCGCGACCGTCTTCCAGTCGCTCCATCGCATCGAGGAGACGTCGCGCGTTGGCGGGAGAGCGCATCAGGTAGGCGGTCTCCCGTAGTGACTCGTAGTCCGCCAGGGACAGGATCACTACGGGATCGTGCCCGGCACGAGTAATGACCACTTCCTCGCGGTCGTTGACGACAGCATCAAGGACCTCGGCATAGCGGGCCCTGGACTCGGTGTAACTCATCGTCTTCATCCGACACCTCCTGTACAGAAAAGTGTACATTACCTCGCCAAGCCGAACGGCTCCAGTTATTGGTAGAAGCCATCCGGCCCGACTCGACCAGGTTCCTTGGCCGGTCCGGACGCGGGCGATGGCGGTGTCGACATCCTCACCGCTGATGTCATCCGGGACGCCAACCGGCCGCACAACCGCAACGCGATCATCCGCCTCGTCAGCGCGCCGTGCCGTCGACCAGGCTCAGGGACACACCTGCCGCCAAGCACCGAGATCGAGCTTCTTGAGCATCGACGAGAAGCCGAGTCCCTTCGTGGTTGCACAGAACTTGGTGACGGGCACGTTGTACTCCACGTGCAACACCGCCTTGTTCTGCCGGATGAACGGAGTGAAGGCCGTGCACTCGCCGTACTCGTAGCACTGCTCGACGACCGCGAAGTCGAAATCGTTGACCAGATTGCCGACCAGATCGGGGGTGTTCTTCAGGCCGATGGACAGGCCGCGCTGGTGAGCCAGCGCCGCCAGCATCCGGTTGTAGGCGATCTGCTGGGTGCTGGTGATGGGGAACCCGGTCTTGTTCGAGTAGCCGTCGACGTTGTCGGCCTCAATCGCGTCGAAGCCCTTGTCCTTGCACATCTGG
>CAZYYC010000379.1:0-3797 GCA_964650935.1 uncultured Anaerolineales bacterium | reverse complement strand
TTCTGTGCTATTGTAAAGTCATACCTGCCGTGCAGCCAGGACGCAGAATGGGATTGAGCCAACATCAATACCGGGGGAGCTGTGGTTCGGGGTGATGACGTGAACGCGGGTGGTCACAGCCGCCCACGAAGCTGAATCGCTCGACCGGCACCCACCTGACCTGAGAGGGTCATATCCTAGGGTCCACGGGGCACGGCAGGCTCTGTTGTCTCGGCGCCGCGCCACCCCGTGCGCGGCGTTTATCGTGTCAGGACCGCTACTTGGCGGGTGTCGTCGTCTCCGAGGGATGGCGCGAAAGCCGGATCAGGGGCGGCTTGTCACGATAGATCGGCAGGAAGCGCTCCTCGCCCCGCAGCAGCCGCTCGATGTTCGGGCGCAGCGCCCACAGCGTCAGCGCCATCACCGGCACCCCGAAGAGCAACGCGGTCACCACCTCGCCCCGGATCAGAAAGAGCACCGGCAAGAGCAGCGCGACCACAATCGAGGCCGTCGAGGCGTGCCCCACCAGCAACCCCGCCGCCACCCCGCTCAGCACAAGTACCGCCAGACTGGGCGACCAGAGCATCGTCGCGACCCCCACACTCGTCGCCGTGCCCGCCCCACCCCTGAAGCGCAGGAAGAGCGAGTAATTGTGACCGACCACAGCCAACGTGCCCGCAAGCGCCCACATCCACGCGGGTAACTGCAACAGCTGCGCCAGCCACACCCCCGCGGCCCCCTTCAGCGCGTCGAAGATCGCCGTCAGGAGCGCCGGGACGAAGCCCGCCGTGCGCCACACGTTGGTCCCCCCCGTCCTCCCACTGCCGTGCTGCCGCACATCGATCTTCCGCAATACCCAAGCCCAGAAGATGCCGGGCGAGATCGAGCCCAACACATAAGCGCCCATCCCGGCTACCGCATACCGCCACACCATCATAGTCCTCCCCCCTCAGACCGTCCCATGATATGCAAACAGGACGCCATTATAACGCAAACCCAACCGATGCACAGCCCGCCCGCTCCCGGAGGACCTCCCCCCTGGAGAGACCTACCTCACTGTTGCATGCCCTCAACGGTTGGCCGGTCACCCCAACCCGTACGCCCCGCAGCGCATTGCGGCTTGCGTGGTCCTAGGTACAATCAGGGACAGAGGGGCCATCTGGTCGCGGCACGGTAGGTGGGCATGAGTGATGCTGAAGCTGTCGGGGAGCCACAGGTCGAGGGGAAACGCGCACCGCTGACGGGCAGAGCGCGGCGCCGGCTACTGCAACTGGCGGGACTGGTCTTTGCGATAGCCGTCACCACCATCGTCTATCTATTGCGCGACCGGCTACAGGATGCCGCTGGCTACGGCTACCCAGGCCTCTTCCTGATCAGCATCCTCGGCAATGCCACCATCGTGCTGCCGGTGCCCACGCTACTGACGGCATTTCTCGGGGGCGCCGTCTACCATCCGGTGCTCGTAGGCGTCATCTCGGCAGCAGGGGCCACCATCGGCGAACTCACAGGCTACCTGGCGGGCTTCGGCGGGCAGGCGATCGTCGAGAACCGTGCGATGTATGACCGCTTTCAGGGCTGGATGAGCCGCTATGGGCTGATCACCCTCTTCGTGCTCGCCGCGATCCCCAATCCCTTTTTCGACGTCGCCGGGATCATCGCGGGCATGTCCCGTACCAAGGTCCACACGTTTATGCTCCTGACCTGGGCCGGCAAGATCGTGAAATTCGTTGTCTTTGCCTATCTGGGCGCCGGATCCGTCGACCTGCTCGACGCGCTCCGGGGCCACTAAGCGCCCATCCCGTGCCGCCACCCCCGTAGAGACGTGTCGGTGACACGTCTCCGGCGGCGGGCGCGATCGCCCTGCCTGCCGCACAGTAGAAACCCATGGTATAATCCTCATATGCGACCCGACACGACGACACGGACCCCCATGTTGATGCCCGGGGCCATGGTGATGAGCCATGGCCGGTCCGCGTTGGGGAGCACGCCTGATCATCCATAGCCCGTTACCCTGTCACGATGCGCCTCCCCGGTGGGAGGCGCTTTTTTGTCCTGATCCAAGGAGGAGCCGATGTCCGCATCATTCTACGTCACCACACCGATCTACTACGTTAACGATGAGCCCCACCTGGGCCACGCCTACACCACCGTGCTCGCCGACGTGCTGGCGCGCTTCGCGCGGCTGCGGGGCCAACCGACCTTCTTCCTCACCGGCACCGACGAACATGGCCAGAAGGTCGAACGCGCCGCCCAGGAGCGCGGCATCACGCCCCAGCAGCACGCCGATGAGATGGTCCTCCGCTTCCGGAACGCCTGGACGGAGATGCAGATCAGCAACGACGACTTCATCCGCACCACCGAACCGCGCCACGTGAACCTGGTCCAGGCCGCGCTCCAGCAGCTTTGGGACGACGGCGAGATCTACGCCGGCGACTATGAAGGGTGGTACTGCGTGCCCGACGAGCGCTACTGGACCGAGAAGGACCTCGTCGACGGCAACTGCCCCGACTGCGGGCGCCCGGTGGAACGCCTGGTCGAGAAAAACTACTTCTTCCGCATGAGCGCCTACCAGGACTGGCTCATCGACACCATCGAGCGCGACCCCGACTTCATCCGCCCCGAGCATCGCCGCAACGAGGTGCTGGGCTTCCTCCGCCGGCCCCTCGGCGACCTCTGCATCAGCCGCTCGGTCGAGCGCCTCGGCTGGGGCATCCCCCTCCCCTTCGACCCCGACTACGTCACCTACGTCTGGTTCGACGCCCTGCTCAACTACGTCACGGCGGTGGCGCCCGACCACCTGCTCGGCCCCGACCACGCCCGCCTCGCCGGCGAGGCCTGGGAGTCCACGCTCTGGCCCCACTGCATCCACCTCATCGGCAAGGACATCCTCACCACCCACGCCGTCTACTGGCCCACGATGCTGCACGCCCTCGGCCTGCCCCAACCACGGACCATCTTCGCCCACGGGTGGTGGAACGTCGAGGGCACCAAGATGTCGAAATCGCTCGGCAACGTGGTCAAGCCGCTCGACCTCGCCGGGGTCTACGGCGTCGACGCCTTCCGCTACTTCCTGATGCGCGAGATGACGCCCGGGCGCGACGCCGGCTTCAGCTCGTCCCTCATCGATGCGCGCTACCGCTCGGACCTCGCCAACGACCTGGGCAACCTGCTCAACCGCGTCGTCGCCATGACGGCCCGCTATCACGACGCGCGCGTGCCGGCGCCGCAGGACGAGACCGAGGTCGATGCCGCGCTGCGCACCCAGGCCGAGGCCATCGTCGCTCCGGCGCTCGAGGCGGTCGCCGCCTTCGCCGTCAACGACGCCCTGGCCCAGGTGATGGAGCTCGTGGGTGAGATCAACCGCTACCTCGAGACCACAGCCCCCTGGACCCGCGCCAAGGAGGGCGACACCGCCCGCGTCGCCACCATCCTCTACACCGCAGCGGAGGCGCTGCGCGTGGCCTCGGTGCTCTTGCACCCGGTCATGCCCGAGCGCATGACCGAGCTCCAACGTCGCCTGGGTTGGGACGTGGAGACGCCACGCCACGCCGACCTGGCCTGGGGCCTGCTCCGTCCGGGCAGCATCCTACCGGCGCCCAAAGCCCCGCCCCTCTTCCCCCGCGACGTCGCCGACCAGACCGCCTGACCCCACCCGTGCCGCCCCGCCCACCCCCCCGGGGCGGCACACCTCCGTACGTCGGGCTGCCAAGCCCGACACTTCCCTCGCCGACCACCAACCGGCGGACGTGCACTCCGCCCCACACCCGCCGTAGGTCGGGCTGCCAAGCCCGACACCTCACCCTACGCCCACCACCAAC
>CAZYYC010000378.1:0-3805 GCA_964650935.1 uncultured Anaerolineales bacterium | reverse complement strand
TCCCGGGGCGTCGCCCGCGGTAGCCCCCTCGACAGGTTGCGCTCGCCGTCAGACCACCGCCAAGGCCCTCGTCCCGAAGCTGCTCCAGCTTGGCCTTTGGGCGGGACGCCCGCAACAGCAAGCTGGTAGCCCCGTCCCGGGGCGTCGCTCGCGGTAGCCCTCCCGGTCGCGGCCTTCCCGACCTCCACCAGGCAGTCCCCAGACGACGCCCTTCACCCCCCTAGACATTCGGCGTCAAAGACGCCAACACCGCCTGAAGGTCCTCCGCCAGCGGAGCCACGAAGCGCAGCGCCTCGCCCGTAGCCGGATGGGCGATCTCGAGTTCGCGCGCGTGCAGGAACTGCCGCGGCCACGCAGGCCCTCCGCCGGCGCGCCCATAGACGCTGTCCCCGGCAAGAGGGTAGCCCATCCACGAGAAATGAACGCGAATCTGGTGGGTCCGCCCGGTCAGCAGCTTGACGTCCAGCAGCGTATACGCATGCCCCTGTCCGTCACGGTAGTGCCCCAGCACGTGCCATCGCGTGCGCGCCGGCTTGCCGTCACCGCGCACGGCCATGCGGCGCCGATGGGTGCGATCGCGGGCCACAGGGGCCTCGATCAGGCCCTCCTCCTGGGCAAGGGCGCCGACGACGAGGGCCGTATAGCGCTTGTCCACCGTGCGCCGCCTGAACTGCCGCTGCAGCGCCCGCAATGCTGTGTCGTGTTTGGCGACCACCATCACACCCGAGGTATCCTTATCGAGCCGGTGCACGATGCCCGGGCGGATCTCCCCCCCCACCCCCGGCAAGTCCGGGCAGTGAGCCAGGATCGCGTTGACCAGCGTCCCCGACGCGTGCCCCGCGCCTGGATGGACCACCAGGTCCGCCGGCTTGTTGATCACGATCAGATCGCCGTCCTCGTAGAGGATGTCCAGCGGCATCGACTCGGGAATCAAGTCGACGGCTTGCGCCGGCGGCACACGGACCTCGATCAAGTCGCCTCGGTGCAGCCGCGTCGACGGTGTCACCACCGCCCCGTTCACGGTGACATCGCCCTGCTCGAGCAGGCGCTGCACCGCCGTGCGCGACAACTCCTCGATAGCCGCCGCGACATAGCGATCAACCCGCTCGCCATCGGTGCTCGCCTGCAGACGTGTCACATCCGCTGTGGACGCCATCACCTCGCCCCTCTCCCTCATCCAACCCATAAAAAAGGGTCGAGGCGTACGCGCCTCGACCCGGATCACTCATCGCTCAGCAGAGGCGATCTCAGTCACCCGGCGGCAGGATGTAGAGCCCCACACGGACCGTCTCCTCGCCCGACGCCACCACGACCGTCCCGAGGATCACATCACCGCGCCGCGGGGAGTGCACCTCGAAGGCCAGTGACCCCGGCAACGCCTCACCTTTGACATCGGACGCATCGTTCCAAGCATAGGTATAGCTGCAGTTCCCGCCACGGCCCTCGACATAGACGCGCCCTCGCCACCCGTCCTCCGTATTCCAGCGCTCGAGCGGCCATGCATCGACCTTCAGCGGCCCGCCTCCGCACGCCGCAGGCGCCACCGGCTGAACGCCGGCTAGCATGCCGTCCGTGGGTGAGGGTGTATCAGCGTCGTTCTCAGCGGGCACCCCAACAGGTCCCGAGCCTGCCATCAGCGCGGGCGCGGAGAAGGAATGTGACTCCGAGAGCGCGTCCGCAGCCACCTCACCATCAACGGTCTCGTCCACCGAGGACAACGACGCAGGCTCAGGCCGCACCCCCAGCCACGACTGCTCGTCCTCACTGAACATCCACAGCCCCACGGTGTAGGTCGCCGCTGCCTCTTCGTCCACAACGTGAGCAGCCCGCACCACGGGCGGAATCGGCGGGATCGCGTGGTCAGCGCCGTCCACATCCTGCCGCGTCACCGTCCGCGCCTCGGGATCGATCCGGTAGACCGGCCCGGTGATCACCTCGCCCGGCGCCGCGAGATAGGCCGTCCAGGCCCCTACCACACCGTGTCGCACGGCCACAGCGCTGGCGTAGTCCAGGAGGATCGACGCAGCAAAGGCCGTCGGGCCACGATAGGTGGAGCGTGCCCAACCGCCATTGTAGGCCGCGAGCGCGGCATAGAGATCCCCCTTACCCTGACCCACAATGATCGAGAGGGTCCGGGTGCCCCAGGCCACATTCAGGCTCGGATCCAGTAGAGCTGCCGTCGTAGGTCGCCAGCTGAAACCTGCCTCCTTGGGCATGACCTGCATCAAACCCACCGAACCGGCCGGGCCGATCGCATTGGGATCGCCCCGCGACTCCTTCCAGATAAGCGCGGCCACAAAATCGGGATCAAACTCGCGCCGCTGGGCCTCCTGCGTGATCAGCGGCGTCCATCGCTGCATCTGACTTCGCCAATAGGGGGACAATGAGGTGATGTGCTCGGGGACAACCGTCGTTGCTGCTGCTGCACCGACCTGGCGAGGGGGCACGCCTAACACCACACCCCCAACCAACACCACGATCAGGGCACCTAGAGCTGCTGGACGTTGGGACAAGCGATCTCCTCTCACTAATTCTTAACCATTTGCCGTGCCGGTCTCCTACAGCACGACGGCCTGGACGCGTCCTCGAACGAGGATTTACCAGGCCATATTCACTCTAACTATACCGAATCCACGCAAACTGTCAAGTTACCTTCGATAGCAGGGCAGGCAACTTCCGTCAGCAAGCCTGCAACCCCTTCTTCGCCAACAAGCTTGCAGCCCCGTCCCGGGGCGTCGGAAGCAGCAACAACCTTGCAGCCCCTTCGCTGCAGGCCAAGGCGCACCCACGTCTACCCGCCTTCCAGCTCCGGATCCTGCTCCTCCTCGGCTGCAAACAGCGCCTCCGCCGCCTCGACATAGGGGGCCAACGCCTCCTCCGACCTCCCCTTAGCCAACAGATAGCGCCGCAGAAGGTGCACCGGCGTCATGGCGTCGGGCTCGAGCCCCTCCAATCGATCGCGCGCCGTCCGGTCGACCTCGCGGTTGATCTGGGCATAGAAGGCCCCCGCCAACAGCGGCGTCAGATCGGCGTCGCGAATGCCGGGCTCCTGCTCGGGCGTCATCTGCACCACCAACCGCACCACGGCGCCCTCAAGCTCGTGTTGGGTGATCTGCTGCTCGATCCGCGCCAGCGGGTCATCGGCCTCGCGGACGTCGACCCGCACCGTCAGGAAGCGCCGCGCCGGCAGCCGGATGTACCGCCAGCTCGCGCCCTCGACGCTCAACTCGACCCAGCAGAAGCCCTTGGGCTGGCGCTCTTCACCGAAGTCCACGCGCTCCACGCTGCCGGCGTAGACCACGGGGGGAGCACCCTCCGGATTGAGGTCCTGGTGCTGATGGATATGGCCGAGCGCGACATACTGCCAGCGGGGATCGATCAGGGCCGAGACGGGCAGCGCCACATCCCGTCCCACCATAATGCTGCGCTCCGCCCCCCAATGCGCACCGTCAACGGAGAAATGCCCCAGCAGGACGGCGGGGCAGTCCGCATCGAGCGAGGTTGCCAGCGAGTTCAGCGTCTCGACCAGCACCTCCGTCACGGCACGATCCAGCTCGTCCTGGGTCATCCGCCGGAACTGCTCCCGCGACAACAGCCGCTGGCGCACGGGATAGGGCATCGTGAGCACCTGCACGTCACCGCGCTTGGTCGTGACGCGGTGCACCGCGGGCGCGTCGGCCACCGTCACGTGCGGCACGCCCAGGGTCCCAAAGATCTCCACGCTCGAGGCTCGCTGCGACATGACCGGCACGTCGTGATTGCCGACCAAGATCACCACCGGCAGTCCCGCGTCGGATAGCGTGCG
>CAZYYC010000377.1:418-3809 GCA_964650935.1 uncultured Anaerolineales bacterium | reverse complement strand
TTTCACCGATTCTACACCCCCCTTGCCGTTTTGTTGGAGCATTGATAAGCCCTAGTCGCTGTCAATATTACGATATACTAGATCTTATTATACACTATGATCGGCAGGAGAAGCAAGCCCTATGCCGGCGTCGCCGCGTCTAGAGCTTGCGGACGACGGCGCCGTCGGGTGTGTCGCGAATCTCGTAACCGGCCTCCGTGATCTCGTCGCGCAGCTCATCGGCCTTCGCCCATTGCCGCGCTGCGCGGGCCTCATCCCGCCGCCTCACCAGATCGAGTACCTCAGCAGGCACCTCGGCAGGACGCCACTCACCGAGCTTCAGACCGAGCACCTCATCATAACGCAACATCGTCGCCTTTCTGTCGGCGTCCGACAGATCGCTCCGCGTGAGATCCCATGCCACCGCCAGCGCTCGCGGCATATTCAAGTCGTCATCAACCTGCGCCACGAAACGGTCAAGCCAGCTCTCGTCGGCCTCACCCGGTACGCCCCAGCTGTAGACGGTCTCGCGTAGCCGGTCGAGCGCCGTGACGGCACCATCCAGTGCATCCCACGAGAACGTGAGGTGTGAGCGATAATGAGCGCCGAGGCACAGATAGCGGTAGGCGAGGGGATCGTAACCGCGATCCATCAGCTCCTGCAGGCGGATAAAGTTGCCCACCGATTTGCCCATCCGCCCGCTGTCCACCTGAAGGAAATAGGCGTGCAGCCAGAAGTTAGCCAGGCGGGTGCCGTAGCAGGCCTGCGTCTGCGCGATCTCGTTGGAGTGGTGCACATTGATGTGATCTTCGCCGCCGCAGTGGATGTCAAAGTAGGGGCCGAGGTACTTGGCCGACATCGCTGAGCACTCGATGTGCCATCCGGGAAACCCGGTCCCCCACGGACTGTCCCACTCCATCTGGCGCTGCTGTCCCTCGGGACTGAACTTCCAGAGCGCGAAGTCCGTAGGATTGCGCTTCTCGCCCAGGCGGACGCGAGCGCCGGCCTGGAGGCCCTCTAGATCGAGGCGACCCAGATATCCATAGTCATCCAACTTCGACGTATCGAAGTAGATGCCGTCCTCTGTACGGTACGTGTACCCCTGCTCCTCGATACACCGGACTGTATCGATCTGCTCCTGGATGTGGTCTGTCGCGCGAGCCCAAACCGTCGGCTCGACAATGTTCAACCGCTCCAGGTCAGCCATAAAGGCCTGTGTATAGCGCTCGGCAAGATCCCAAGCCGACTCGCCCCGCATGCGCGCTGCCATCTCCATCCGATCCTCGCCCAAATCGCCATCGGATAACAGATGACCGACATCGGTGATGTTCATCACGTGCTTAACCCGATATCCGTGCAGCGTCAGGACACGCTTAAGTGCATCGGCGAAGATGTAGGTCCGCAGGTTGCCGATGTGGGCGTAATCGTAGACCGTTGGACCACACGTGTAGAGCCCGACCTCGGGCGGCTGTAGGGGCTCAAACGCACGCAGGCTACGCGTGTAGGTATCGTACAGGTGCAGGGTCATAGAGCTTTTCCTCCAGAACTTCAGTTAGGTTGCGACACATCCTACGCGGCCATCGCGGTGCTAGCCGGCGGGCGCCGCGACGGCTACCACCCCTACCATACCGGGGCCCGTATGAACCGCGAGCCCCGCTGTGAAATCCGCGATGATCACATCAGCGGGACAGCTGATGACGGAGCAGAGCTGCTCTCTGAAGCGCTGAGCGTCCTCAGCGGCGGTCACGTGAACGATCGCCAGTTGAGCGACGTCGCGCCCATCCAGACTCATCGCTGCGAGGTCAATCACCCGCGCCCAGGCCTTCTTGCGCGTGCGCACTTTCTCCAACAGGTCGAGCTTGCCCGCCTCCAGCGTCAGGATCGGCTTGATGTTCAGAAACGAGGCCATCCCCGCAGCCAGGTGACCGACTCGACCGCTCATCGCGAGGTACTTCAGGGTCTCGAGTGAGGCATAGAGCGACGACCGCTCGTGGACACTGCGGGCACGTGCGACGATCTCATCGATGGAGGCCCCCTCGCCGGCGGCCTTGGCCGCCTCGATCGCCATAAAGCCCTGTCCCATCGAGATGCTGCGCGTGTCCACGACGGTGACCGTGCCCTCCGGCACAAGCTCGCACGCATGTACAGCCGCGCTGTAGGTCGCGCTCACCTCGCTGCTGACACAAAGGCAGACCACAGCGTCGTGGCCTGCATCCAATGCCGCCTGGTAGGCGGCGGCAAACTGCCCGGGCGCCGGGGCCGATGTCGTCGGCAGCGCGCCCTCACGATCTACACGCTCGAACAGCTGGGCATCGTCAATGTCGACCCCCGTTCTGAAGCTCTCATCGCCGAAGTGGATATTGATCGGCACCTGCCGTATCCCATAGAGAGCCGCGACCTCATCCGGCAAGCTAGCATCCGAATCCGTAACAATCGCTACTGACGTCATAAGTCCTCTCCTCGCTGAATAATCACGCACTACCCAGAATAAAGCCAAGATAGCCCCAACCGGGGGCAAGACGCCCCGGACGCATCCGGGGCGCAACTTCTACTGACGTGTCGGCCCACGGGGCTAGGCGTCAACCTGCACGCGGCGTCCGGTCTCGGCACTTTCCACTGCACCAAAGACCATCGCCAGGCTCTTGATGTTGTCGGTACAGATCGTTTCCGGGATCTGTCCCGTGCGCACTGATGCGACGAACTCACGAATAGCACCATCGTGTCCCCCCACCTTCCCCGGTTCCGCAAAGGGCGGCACGTCCACGTCCTCCCAATCGGAGAAGAACCCGCCCTCACCGGCGACGACCTGCGCACGATAGCCGTCAGCACCATCCCACGTCACACTACCCCGCTCGCCGATCACGTGCCAGTGGCTCTCCCACGAGGTGTTAAGACCTTCAGCACACCAGCTCCCGCGGTAAGTGTAGACGATCCCCTCAGACATCTCAAAAACTGCCACAGCGGAAGCGTCACGATCATACCACGAGCCAGGCGGGTTCCATTCGTGGCAGTAGACCGCCTGGGGATCTGCGCCCATCAGGAAACGCGCCGCATCGAAGGTGTGGATCGCCATATCGACCAGGAGTACGTGCGGCATATGGTCTCTAAAGCCACCGAAGTGTGCGCCGATGTAGAAGTCGCAGTTGACGGTTGTGATGCGCCCCAACGCACCCGATGCCATATAGGCACGGAGACGCCGGATGTTCGGATCATAGCGCCGGTTCTGCATCACCGCATAGAGTCGCCCCGATGCTTCTGCAGCTACCACCATCTCACGGGCATGGTCCATAGACTCGGCCAACGGCTTCTCGCCCAGCACGTGACATCCCCGTTGCAGCGCAGCCAGTGTGACGCCATGGTGGGCCGGTGGCACCGTGCAGTCGAAGACGATATCCGGTCCAAGTTCATCAAG
>CAZYYC010000377.1:0-408 GCA_964650935.1 uncultured Anaerolineales bacterium | reverse complement strand
GCGTCCCGACCAGATCTGTGCGGATCTCGACACCCTCCAGCACGAACTCCTCGGCACGGGCCTCTGCCACATCCCGGTCCAGGTCGACCAGCGCCACCAGCCGGACATCGTCGAGGGTCACGAGCGTGCGCAACCAGGTTCGGCTGATCCCGCCACATCCCACTAAGATAGCTGTCAATGGTTCCGGCATCGTCGAACTCCTTTGATCGAGGTAGGATCATAACTCTATCATACTCGCCTGAAGCGTCAACTATTGACCCGCTTGCATCACCCCGACATCCTGAGTACACTTGGGATAGCTGGGCGTCGCAGTGGCGACCCCCTAGTCTGGTTCTGAACCGATAGACCTACGCAGAAGGGAGCGACAACGATGGCACGACCTGTTACGCTATTCACCGGACAATGGGC
>CAZYYC010000376.1:0-3810 GCA_964650935.1 uncultured Anaerolineales bacterium | reverse complement strand
GGCGCTGGGCCAGCGACGTGGCCCAGGTGCGCTACCTGCTCTGTGCCCACGCGAACGGCAACGACGGCGAGGCATTTGGCGGCTCGCTGTACGAGCTGGGCCTTGTCCCGGACTTCAAGCTCTTCGACGATCCGACGACGGCATACGGGCGGGTCCGCAAGAATCTCGAGTGCGTCAGACGGCTAACCGATGGCGACGCCTCGGTGCGTGCACGCGTACTCGGGCTCGATCTGGTGAACAAGGGGCTGCGCCGCAGGCTGGCCGAGTACCTCGTGGACGCAGGCGTCGAAGACCCGGTAGCGTGGACCCGAGACATCGTCCTTCACCGCCGCAACTGGGATCTGTCTTTCGACAAGTGGGAGTTCGCCTCCGAAATCTCGCCCGACAAGATCGCGTTTTTGAAGGTCGAGACGGATCTGCCGGTCATCGCTGACGACGAGACCGACGAGCGCCTTCTGGACCTTGTCGGCCAACAGGTGCTCGCGCCGCAGGAGCGGCGCAAGTTCAACGTCGTGGTCGAGGTCTCGCCGCATCCTGGGCAGGTTCAGGGGCTCGAACACTTCACCGTGCAGATCATCTCCAAGGATACCGGCCCGGTGGGGGTGGTTCGCAAGGTGCCTGTTTGGAAGACGAACCGCACGATCTGCAACGTGTCCTTCTCGAAGCTCAACAAGGTCGAGTTCGAGGAGGGCTGGTGCAACGTGCGCGTACTGCCTTGGACGGCTGGCGGCGATCCGATCCCCATCGACGAGCCGGCCGGCTCGCTCGCCAAGCGCTCGAACGAAAGCGAGCCCTTCTACGTGCTGCCCGAAATCGAGCTCGAGGAGGAGCCACCTCAGCGCGCGGTACCGAAGGCCGAGAGCGTGGAACACGCACGCATCGACCGGCAATTCACGGCGATTCTGCAGGGACGCGAGCCACAAGACGTTGCGCTGGATAGCGTGGGTTGGGCTCAGAAGAACACCCAGCGCCGCTCCACCTCTCACGAGACCATGGAGGCGAAGTTCGGCAAGGAGGGGGCCTTCCAGATTGCCGTTGCGAGGTGGCTCAAGATTGTCGAGGAACGGATCCTCACGAGCCCCGAACGCCCGGTGAGCTGGCGGATGCAGCTCCACATGGGTCAACCGCAGACGCCGATCGGCGACATTAGCGAATGGCCGGCGTCGGCAGCCGTGCGGAGCTTCCTCGATGCGCGTGCGGGGTACTTCGCCGCGGTCACCCAGAACAAGGGCCTCGTCACCCAGGGGCTCGACTTCCTGGCAGCGGAAGTGAGTGTCCTCGCCTACGCGTCCGCCTACATCGACCTGCTGAAGGACCTCTCGGCCAAAGTGGAGCGCGAGTCAGGCAGCGATCAGCTCAAGGCCATCGTTGCTCTCCGCGCCGCCCTGGCGGTGGACACCGTTCGTTTGGTCATCGAGGATTACCGCGGTCACGTTCGCGAAGCTGCGATGATCGCGCCCACGCATCCCTTGCGGGTCCTGTGGCAACTCGGATGGGCGCAGCTCGGCGCGGCCTGGGTCAAGGCAACCACGAAGGGGCCGGAGGAGCACGTGACCCCGGCGCGCGACGCTCTTCTGCGTGGCATCTCCTCAGTGAACTTCCCGGCGATGCTTCCGATCAGCGATGGTCGCGTGTTCGTCGCGGTCGACAACATCCATCCTTTCTGGTCGCTCTACGCACCCGCGACCGAGGAAGATCCCCGAGGGCTACTCGGTGACGTCTGTGCGGCGCTCGGGCTTCCTGAGCCATCCATCGGTGGGCTTTCCGTCACCGGTGAAGTGATCGCATCCAGGATCGAGCGCTACCTCGTGCAGCACCCGTATGTCCGGACTCTCGCGATCAACGCTTTCAACCCAGGGCGCGCGACAGTGCTAGCCGACGCCCTCGTAGCTCTGCAGAAGCAGGAGCCGTTCAAGGACCTTCGCTACGACCTGCGCCTGTTCGTGCCCGACCCCGATGCCCCAGGGGTGGGTGAGTCAATCGCGGAGCTACTCGCGGGAGAAGGAACGCTGGCTGGCGAGGCCTTCTCAGTTCCGACGGGCAGCCACGTCTTCCCGAAGCTCAACGTCGCGGTCCGGGGCACTGTCGATTTTCGCGAAGACCCCTCTCGCTATCGATCCCACCTGAGCTTTCTCTTCGACGTCTTCCCGCCCGAGGAGGTCGGCGCCGGAAAACCCTTCCGGCTCGAACGCACGATCCCTCTGCACGGGCTCGTCCAAGACTTCACGGTGCGATACCGGGATGACGAGACGGGTACCGGATGGCAGCGCCAGCCCCGCCACGGGGCGGCGACGATGATCGCGGGTTCCGAAGAGACGAGCATGCTCCTTGGGCAGCTCCCCGCGCTGCTCTCCGCGGCCGCTGCGACCGTTGCTCGATCGACTCCCGATTTCGAGTCGCGACCGATCATCCACCTCGAGCTCGATCCGGACGAGCGCGCCTTGATCAGTGAGATCCATGACGCCAGCGACTGGGTCTTCACCATCGACCGCAACATGGGAATAGAGTTCTTCGACCACGGCGGGCGCCGCGATCGGCCGGACTACCTCATCGACTACACGCCCTCCGGGGTTCCGGATCACGGCCACCGCCTCGTGATTAGCTCGAGGTCGCTCGCCGAGCTCGAGGCCATCCTGCGACCGGTGCTGCAGCAGTACGGGCTGGACGCCGAGGGTCGCCAGGCTGTCCTCATCCTGGAGCAGCTCCGTTCTCTGTCTGGCCGCTTGGCATTGAAGCTGGTCTCCTCTCCCACGGCACGTGCGGAAGCGCTGGGCATGGCTCTGGCTCGCCTCTACCTGGAGTATCAGGGCGCGCTTCGAGATCAGATCGTGGTGCCGCTCGACGCTCACCTCGAGCTGTTTCACACCGCCAAGAAGCACGCGGAGGCAATCGGCGACGAGGTGACTCTGCGCCGGACCGACCTGGCCCTGTTCGACCTGGACGTGGCCCGTCGAACCATCACCTGCAATCTGGTGGAAGTGAAATGCTACGCCCAGAAGCTTGGGCTCAGTGGCTACGGCCAGGTGAAGGAGAACATCACCGAGCAGCTTAACCAGAGCGAGCGCATCCTCCAGAAGCACTTCGACCCGCATCGGACCACGCCTGATCGTCCCGACCGCCTGCTCAAGACGCGTGAGCTGGCCACGCTCCTCGAGTTCTACCTCGACCGAGGTCTGCGCTACCGGCTTATGGATCCCGCTGCCGGCGAGGAGGCCAGGACCTTCCTCGACGTCCTCGAGGCCGGGTACACCCTGCGCTTCACGCGAAGCGGGCTGGTGTTCGACTTCGACAAGCCCGGAACCGAACCACCTGAACATGAGGTCGGTATCGAGTTCCACCGCATCGGCAAGGACCTCATCCACGCCCTGGTGGAGCGCCCGGCTCCGGCGCCGTCATCGGACGACGTAGGCGATGGAGGGGCGGGCGATGAACCCGCTGCGCCTATGGGGCCGAGCGGTGCCCCGATTCCGAAGCTCAACTCAGCTGCGTTCTTGGTCGAAGATCGGCAGCGGGTTACCTCGGTTGAACTCAATTGGAACTGGGAGCACCGCCCTGGTGCAGACAAGCCATCCGGGCCTGAAGCGGACGACGCGCCTGTCTCAGCTACCGGCGACGCGCAGGTCAACGGCGGAGACGATTCCGCCGACAGTTAAAATCCAGCGGTTGCTGCACCCGTTGCCGAGGAGCAGGAGGTCCTGGCACAGAAGCCTGCACCGACGGAGGCCCCTAAGAAGTCTAAGCCCGCACGCAAAGGTGAAACCGGGGAGCCTACAATCACGTCACGGGAGCCTGAAGCGCCAGCCTCGGGTC
>CAZYYC010000375.1:0-3814 GCA_964650935.1 uncultured Anaerolineales bacterium | reverse complement strand
CAGTGATGACCATCACGCTGGCGATCGGCGTGAGCCGGATGGCGAAGCGCAACGCGATCATCCGCCGCTTGCAGGCGGTGGACACGTTGGGCGCGGCGACCGTTATCTGCAGCGACAAAACGGGCACGCTGACGACCAACCAGATGACGGTGCAGCGGATCTACGTCAGCGGACGGCGGATCGATGTCACCGGCGCCGGCTTCGAGCCGCAGGGGCAGTTCCTGGAGGACGGCGAGGAGCTCGTGGCGAAGGAGGATACGGCGCTGCGGCGTGCGCTACGCATCATCACGCTCGCCAACGACGCGCACCTGACGCACCATTACCTGGAGAGTGGGGATTCGCGCTGGGAGATCCGCGGTGATCCCACGGAGGGTGGCCTGGTCGTGGCGGCGGCGAAGGCCGGCATGCAGCGCGAGGAGATGGAGGAGGCCCGCCCCCGCATCGACGAGATCCCCTTCAGCTCCGAGGCCAAGTTCATGGCCACCTTCCACGAGCTGAGCAACGGCGAGGATGTCCGCGTCTACCTGAAGGGCGCACCCGAGGTGGTGTTGGGCTTCTGCACGCACCAGCTCGAGGGCGAAGGCGTCCGCCGCTCGACCGAGGAGGATGTGGAAGAGTACGAGCGCATCAACGAGGAGATGGCAGGGGACGCGCTTCGCGTGCTCGGACTGGCCTTCGCGACCATCAAACGCGACGAGATCGAGGACTTCAAGGAGGATATCCGCCGGAAGCGCGCGGAGATGGTCTTCGGCGGCCTCGTGGGGATGATGGATCCGCCGCGACCGGAGGTCGGTGAGGCGGTTTCCCGGGCCCGGAACGCCGGCATCCGTGTCGTGATGGCGACCGGGGATCACAGGATCACGGGTGAGGCGATCGCGCGCCAGGTGGGCATCCTCGAAAGCGGGGGCACGGTCTACACCGGCACTGAGGTCGAGGAGATGACGGACGAGGAGCTAGACGCCAAGATCCAGGACGCCCGCGTCTTCGCCCGTGTCTCGCCGACGCACAAGCACCGCATCGTTGAATCCCTGCGCCGCCACCGCGAGGTGGTGGCGATGACGGGGGATGGCGTCAATGACGCGCCGGCTCTCAAAGCCTCGGATATCGGGGTCGCGATGGGCATCACGGGTACCGATGTGACCAAGGAGACCGCCGATATGGTGCTGACCGATGACAACTTCGCCAGCATTGTGAACGCTGTGGAGGAGGGGCGCGTCGTCTTCCAGAACGTCCGCAAGGTCGTCAAGTTCCTGATCGCGACGAACTTCGGCGAGATCGTCACGATTCTGACCTCGCTGCTGCTCTTCACGGGCGGCAAGCTGATCTTCAACCCGGTGCAGATCCTCTGGGTCAACCTGGTCACCGATGGTCTCCTGGATATCACCATCGCGATGGAGCCGAAAGAGGGCGACGTGATGCATGAGCCGCCACGGCGGCCCGATGCGCGGATCATCAACCGCGAGATGCTGCGCAACACGGTCTTTGTGGCACTCTTCATGGCCGTCGGCACGCTGTGGATGTTCGCTCGATCGAACTACACGGTCAACCTGGTGCGCGCGCAGACCATCGCCTTCACGACGCTGGCGATGTTCCAGGTCTTCAACGCGCTCAACGTCCGCTCGCGCGACAAGTCGCTCTTCGAGATCGGGCCCTTCAGCAACCGCTACCTGCTCGGGGCCATCGTCGTGTCGCTGATTCTGCAGGTGTTGGCGACGACGGTGCCCTTTATGCAGACGGCGCTCGGCACCGAGGCGCTGAAGGTCAACGACTGGTTACTGATCACGGCGGTGGCGGGCAGTGTCTTTGTCGCCGACGAGGCGCGCAAGTTCCTGCGGCGCCACCTCAAGCGCGGAGGATAGCGAGTCTCGGATCACGCGAAGCGCCCGGTGGGGGGATCCTGCCGGGCGCTTTTTGTTCGTGCCAGGCAGGTCGAGTGTGGGTTTGACAGGCTATGCGGGTATGGTATCCTTCCCTTCGTTTTAGTGAGGACTGAAAGTCACGACGATGGATGACCTACTCGATTTCCACAAAGCGATGGGCGATGAGACGCGCCTGCGCCTGGTCGCGCTGCTCGCGGACCAGGTGCAGGGTGATGCGATGTGCGTGAGCCGCCTGGCGCGCGAGCTGGAGACCTCGGTTTCCAATGTCTCGCAGCACCTGCGGGTGCTTCGGGAGCTCGATCTGGTCCACAGTGAGCGGCGACGCTATCGAGTTCATTACTTTCTCGACCGTGACCGTTTCCGGCATTATGTCGCGCGGATGGCAGAGCTGCTGGAGGCCGAGGCGCCGGTTACAGAAGCCCCTGTGAGGAGGGACAGCCTATGACGATCTCAGGTGATGCGCGGACATCTGCAGGAGAGGGTCGCCGACCCGCCTCGGGCGCTCGGGGCTCAGCCGAACCGGGCAAAGGGCCCGGCGGGTCGGGAGAGGGAGCGGGAGGCCCCGGCAAAGGCCCGGGCGGCCCAGCCGCTGGGCGCAAGCCGGGACCCCAGGGGTCGGTGTGGCCGATTCTCGGTCGACTGCTGACCTATATGCGGCCCCATACGTGGCTGCTGATCGGCGTGGTGGTCGCTGCGCTGCTGACGACGGCGGCGGAGCTCGCACCCCCGGCGATCATCCGCCGGTCGGTCGACAGCTTCATCCTGGGCGGTGAGGGCCACCTGATCTGGTGGGCGGCTGGAGGACTGTTCCTGCTCTCGCTTGTTCAGGGGGCCATCGACTTCCTGCGTCTCTACCTGACCGCCTATATGGGGCAGCGGATTGTCTTCGAGATCCGTAACGCGGTCTTCGAGCACCTGAGCCGCCTCTCGTTCTCCTTCTATGACCGCGCGCGCACCGGCGATCTGATGTCACGGGTGACCGCCGATGTGGATGCCCTGAGCAACTTCTTCGGACGCGCTGCGGTGATCGTGTTGACCAACGTGCTGACCCTCATCGGCATCCTCGTCGTGCTGGTCAGCTGGGACTGGCGGCTGGGCCTGGTCTATGTGGCCTGCTTGCCGCTGATCGCGCACGGGATGTGGGTCTATGCCCAGAGGGTGCGTCCGGCGATGGGCCGGGTGCGCCGCAAGCTGGCGGACCTGAGCGACGCGCTGCAGGAGAGCCTGGCGGGCGCGCTCCTGGTCAAGCTCTTCGGTCGCGAGGCGTTTGAACGTCAGCGCATCGATCGGCAGAGCAAGGGGCTGCTGAAGGCGCACCTGGAGACGGCACGCATCACGTCGCTCTGGATGCCCTACGCCAACGTCGTGATGGGCGTCGCCACCGCGCTGGTGCTCTGGTTCGGTGGGCGTAGTGTGATCGCGGACGTGGTCACGCTGGGTACGCTGATCGGCTTCACCACCTACATCCAGCTTTTGATGCGGCCCATCCGCCAGACGGGGATGATGCTCAACGCGACGCTCCAGGCGCTGGCGGCGGCCGAGCGCGTCTTTGAGGTGCTCGACACAGCCCCCGACATCCGCGATGCGCCGGGCGCGATCCCACTGCCGGCGGTGCAGGGACGCGTGTGCTTTGAGGGGGTCAGCTTTGCCTACAACGCGGGCACAGCGGAGATCGAGGCGCTGCGCGACGTCAGCCTGGAGGCTGAGCCCGGGGAAATGGTGGCGCTGGTGGGGCCGTCGGGCGCGGGCAAGACCACGCTGGTCCACTTGCTGCCGCGCTTCTATGAGGCGCAGACCGGACGGATCACGATCGATGGTCTTGATATCCGCGAGGTGACGGTCAAGAGCCTGCGTGACGCCATCGGGATCGCCCTGCAGTCGGTCTTCCTCTTCGACGCCTCGATCGGCGAGAACATCGCCTACGGCAACCCTCA
>CAZYYC010000374.1:0-3818 GCA_964650935.1 uncultured Anaerolineales bacterium | reverse complement strand
ATATGGGGCGGCTAGCTGAGCCGCTCGTTGCGCGCCGGCGGCGGGGGCTTGGTCGGGTCAGCTACCCGACCCACATAGAGGATCGATGCACGATCCCTGCGGGCCTAGCGGTCGAAGTAGACGTCGCGCTCTCCTCGCCAAACGTGGAAGGCCTCGGCGATGCGCATCGCGTGGCCCGGGTAGAGATCGGTGGGCAGATCCTCGGCGGTGAACCATGCCGTCTCCCGGACCTCGTTCGGCGTCAGCGCCTGGGCCGGCGCCTCCCGGTTGAGCGGCCGGCAGATGAAGACGAAGTGGTAGAGATGGTGGCGGCTCGTGGTGCCGCAGAGGCGCGAGTCAAAGACGCCGACCAAGCGCACCGGCTCGCAGCGGATGCCGGTCTCTTCAAATGCCTCGCGCACCGTGCCCTGGGCCGGCGTCTCGCCGACCTCAAGCGCACCTCCCGGCATTGCCCATTGGCCCGAATCGGCCCGGCGGATGAGGAGGATGTGATCATCGGCGGGATCGATGACCGCAGCATCGCTGCCGACGAAGGGGGTTGGGCGCGAGAAGATCGGCGTCCGCAGCGGCTCGATGGCCTCCGGCGGCTCCCCCGTCGCCATGGCGAGCATAGCCATCGCGATATCTTGAACGGCCCGATAGTGGTGTTCGTCGTAGATGGTCCTGGCGAAGTGCCCGCCCATCGCGGAGATGTCGCGGAGGCGGTCGGCCCAGGCGGCGATCTGTTCGGCAGGTGTCATAGGTGCTCCTCGTTCCTTGAGTGATGGGGCATGGGTCCCTATTGTAGGAGGTTGTCGTCGAGTTTCAACGCGTGCTACGTCGACGCATAGATGTCGGATTCTGACATAATTCCCTGCTATTATGGGATGTTGGCGGTGGTGACCCACGGCCCATAGGTCCCCCAAGGCCATCCGGCGGTCGGCTCGTGCCCTGTGGGATGGCGATACAGCGCGAGGAGGTGTACCCGTGTTCAGCGATCAAGAGGTGTTGGCTACCTGTGCGACTTCGGGATTGATGACCGACCCCGGTCCCTATGCCTCATCTTTCGACGTCCTGCCGCGGGACGTCGGCGATCTGGTCGAGGCTGTGCAGGGCGTGATGCTGCACATCTTCTGGGCCGAGCGCTATGGCGTGGCGCTCACGGACGAACGGAAGGGCGAGGTGCAGCTGCGCCGCGTTGATCAGAAGCTGGCGCGCCTCTTCGAGCTTGACGGGCGCCCCCTGAACGAGGCCCGCGTTCATGAGCGCAAGCTGGTAGGTAACTGCCGTGACTTCTCGGTCATGATGGCGGCGATCCTGCGCTACCAGGGGGTGCCCGCTCGCGCACGCTGCGGCTTCGGCACCTACTTCCTGCCCCATCACTACGAGGACCACTGGGTGGCGGAGGTCTGGCGCGCGAGTGAGGAGCGTTGGGTCCTGGTCGATGCACAGCTCGACGGGCTGATGCAGGAGGCGCTGAAGCTCGACTTCGACCCGCTGGACGTGCCGCGCGACCGCTTCATCGTCGGCGGCAAGGCGTGGCAGCTCTGTCGCAGCGGACAGGCCGATCCGGACAGCTTCGGCATCTTCGATATGCACGGGCTCTGGTTTGTCCAGGGCAACCTGATCCGCGATGTGCTGGCTTTCAGCACGATGGAGCTGCTGCCGTGGGATCACGGTTGGGGCTACCTGGCCGAGGCGGGCGCGACGGACGAGGCGTTGAGCGTGATGGACCACCTCGCGGCGCTGACGTTGGAGGGCGATGCCGGTGTCGCCGAGATCCGCACGCTGACCGAGGATGATCCCGGTCTTGCGGACATCGTGGCTGCCGTCACGGACCTTGAGACACGGTCGGTCTAGGAGAGGAGAGGGGTATGGAGGTTCAGGACGCCATCGCACAACGCCGCAGCATTCGCAGGTTCAAGGCGACCCCGGTGCCCGAGGAGGACGTCCGGGCCATCCTGCACGCCGCCACGCTGGCGCCGTCCGGCAAGAACCGCCAACCTTGGCGGTTCGTCGTCGTGCAGGGCGAGGCGCAGCGTGCTGAGATGGTGGCGCGGATGCGCGAGGGCATCGCGAAGCTGGAGGCCCAGGGGATGGAGACGGGAAGCGCCAAGTGGACGGTGGAGGTCATGGCGCGCGCGCCCGTGACGGTGTTCGTCTTCGGCGCCTATGCGACGTACGCCGACAAGCTGGAGACCTTGACGGAGGGTCTGATGGACATCGTCGATGTGCAGTCGATCGGTGCCGCCGTCCAGAACATGGCGTTGGCAGCGCTGCCGCTGGGCCTCGGGACGCTGTGGATCTGCGACGTCTTCTATGCGCTGGAGGAGCTGTGCGGGTGGCTGGGCGAGGAACACGTGATGGTGGCGGCGGTGGCGCTGGGCGTGCCCGACGAGGCGCCCGCCGCGCGCCCGCGCAAGTCGGTCGATGAGGTCACGAGGTGGGTCGGGCCGTGAGAGACGCCGTGATGCGCCCGGCCCACCGGTCGCGTCATTCGCCGGCTGCCTCCTGCTGCTGCAGCCGGGCGAGGTCGTCCTCCAGGGCGGCAAGCCCGTCGGCGTCGTCGAACCGGCGGAGGAGGAGGCGACACTCCTCATAGTAGCCCCGGGCCTGGGCCGTCTCGCCCGCGTCCAGGCTGACCCGTCCGAGTTCGCGGAGGATGGCGACCATGCGCTTCTCCGGTCCCAGGGCGCGCTGTCTTTCGAGCGCGGCGAGGAGCGTGGACTTCGCTTCACCCAGCTCTCCGCGCGACCGGGCGATGCCGCCGATGAAGGTGAGCGCCTGCACGACGGCGCCTTCGTCGCCGACCTCGTGGAAGCCGGTGATGCTCTCCCGAAAGTGCTGCTGCGCCTCCTCCAGCTCACCACGGTAGGCCAGCCAGTTTCCGAGCACGGTGCGCAGATTCGCGACCCCGCGAAGATCACCGATCTGTTCACGGAGGGCGAGGCTCTCCATCAGGTGCTGCGCGGCCTCCTGCGGCTTGGCCAAGTGGATGGCGTTGACGCCGAGCGCGTGGAGCGACATCGCCGTACCCCAGAGGTCGCCCACGATGCGGCGCCGCGCGACGCTCTCCCTGAGGAGCGGTTCGGCTGTAGCAGACTCCCCGACGTGGCTGAGGTACTCCCCAAGGGTCTCTTGGGTCAGTGCAATGCCCCAACCATCATCAAGGTCGGTGAAGATGCGCAGGCCTGCCTCCAGCCGGCGCCGGCGCTCCTCGTGCGGGAGCGCCATGCCGATGTAGGCACTCAGGACCAGGCCTAAGGCACACCAAGCATCCTGCGGCCCGGCCGACAGGATGGCATGCGCCTCCTCGAGGAGAACACAGCCCTCGGCTATGTGGCCGAACCGGCAAAGAAACTGGCCCTGGATCGCCAGGAGCAGCGCGCTAAGCCGTGGTTGACTGGCGTCAGCACCGGCTTGCAGGGCCGTGAGCGCCTCGCGGAACAGCGCCGCACCCTCGCGAAAACGCCCGCGTATCTCACAGAAGAGCGCCAGCCCGATGGCGGCGTCGCCGATGTCCGCCGCGCGGCCCCGCTCGCCTGTCCAACGCCAGGCGATCTGCACGTTGGCGAAGTCTCGTTGGAGCATGTCCAGTGCCTCCGCCTGATCGACGTGGCGCTCAGAAGCGAGGGCGGAGCGAGGCGGAGGGTTGCCCTTGATCGCCTCGCCACAGCGGACGAGCAGATCCAGGTAGTGGCTTGCGTGGCGGTCGCGGACCAGCTCAACCTCACCGGCGACGGCATGGAGCTGCTCCTCGGCATATTGGCGCAGGACCTCCAGCATCTCGTAGCGTCCCTCTGTGGTGCGTCGCAGGAGCGACTTGTCGATCAGGTTGG
>CAZYYC010000373.1:2239-3822 GCA_964650935.1 uncultured Anaerolineales bacterium | reverse complement strand
ATGATGTGCAGCTGCTCCTGGGGCCGAATGACAGCCTGTCCTCACGCCTCTACAGGGCGGCGAAGCGAGCCATGGACCTGATCCTGGCGATCGTGGGGCTGGTGGCCTTGGGCCTGATCCTACCCTTCATCGCGCTGGCGAATGCGCTCTGGTCGCGTGGGCCGCTCTTCTACCGCCAGCAGCGTATCGGCAAGGGCGGGCGCCCCTTCACGGTCGTCAAGCTGCGCTCGATGATCGTGGATGCCGAGCGGCGCACCGGGGTCGTCTGGTGCAGCGAGGGCGACCCGCGCATCACGAAGGTAGGCCACCTGCTGCGCAAGAGCCGGCTGGACGAGGTGCCACAGGTTTGGAATGTGCTACGGGGCGAGATGAGCATCGTCGGCCCGCGCCCCGAGCGCCCGCAGTTCGTGGGCAAGCTCGGGCGCGAGTTCCCGCTCTACCGGGCGCGCCACGCCGTCAAGCCGGGCCTCACCGGCTGGGCCCAGGTGCACCTCGAGTATGGCGACTCGGTCGAGGACTCGCGGGCGAAGCTCGAGTACGACCTCTACTACGTCAAGCACGCGAGCCTCTATCTGGACCTGCTGACGATGCTGCACACCGTGCGCGTGGTCGTCGGCCTGAAGGGACAGTAGCGGTGGCGCGTATCCTCTATCTGACGCAGGTGCTGCCCTACCCCCCCCATTCGGGGGCGAAGGTGCGCCAGTACCACATGGTGCGACACCTGGCGAGGCGCCACGAGGTGACGCTGGTCTCCTTCACGCGCCCCGACGATCCGCCCGAGGCCGTCAGGCATCTCGAGGACATTTGCGGTGCCGTGCGTGCTGTGCCGATGCGCCGGTCGCCGTGGCGCAACGTGCGGGCGGGCGTGAAGGGCCTTCTGACCGGGTCGCCGATGGTGGTGGCACGAGATGAGATCGCGGAGATGGTCGCGACGCTGCGTCGCCTGGTCGAGCGTACGGCGTTCGACATCATCCATGCCGACCAGCTCTCCATGGCCGGCTACGGTCGGCTCGCTGCGCGGATGTCCCGACCGCCCCAACCGCGGACGCTGCTGGATGAGCACAATGCGATCTACGTCCTGACGCAACGGATGGCAGATGAGGAGCAGAACCCGCTTCGCCGCCTGGTGATGGCGCGTGAGGCACGCGCCTTCGCGCGCTACGAGGCGCGCATGGTCAAAGATTACGACGCCCTGCTGACGGTGATTCCCGAGGATCGAGAGCGTTTGTTGGCGCTCTTCGACCCCGACGGGCGGCAGACCCTCGCGCACAAGTTCACCGTGGTGCCGATCTGCGTGGATGTTGATCAGGAGTCACCTGTCGCACCTCAGGACGGTCACCCGCCGACGATCCTGCACCTGGGCACGATGTTCTGGCCGCCGAACAGCAACGGCGTGCTCTGGTTCGCGCGCGAGGTCCTACCGCTGGTCCATAAGGAGCTGCCGGAGGCGACCTTCACCGTCATCGGCAAGAACCCGCCCGCCGAGGTCGAGGCCCTGATGGTCGACCCGCGGATCGTGGTCACCGGATATGTCGCCGACATCGATCCCTACTTGGCCCGCACGGATGCCTTTGTGGTGCCGC
>CAZYYC010000373.1:0-2229 GCA_964650935.1 uncultured Anaerolineales bacterium | reverse complement strand
GCGGGCAGCGGAATGAGGGTGAAGATCCTCGATGCCTGGGCGTGGGGCCTTCCCGTGGTCTCCACGCCCATAGGAGCCGAAGGCATCGAGATTCGTGATGCCGAGAACATCCTTCTAGCAGCCGATGCCGGGACCTTCGCCAAAGCGACACTGCAGATCCTGACGGACACGGAGATGAATCTGCGCTTGCGCCGGCAGGGGCGCGAGTGGGTGAAAGCACGCTATAGCTGGCAGAGCGTCTATGCGCAGGTGGACGACGTCTATGCACACCTGCTCAGCGGCGCAGACTCAACGGAGAGGATGTAAGCCATGACCACCCTATCGATTGTGATCCCGGCCTACAACGAGGAGGACGGCATCGCTCAAATCATCGAGCGCGTGCTGCCGATCCGCGTCGGCCTCGCTGAGGTCGGCGTGGATGAGATGGAGCTGCTCGTCGTCGACGACGGGTCGCATGACCGGACAGCGGAGATTGCCGCCACCTACCCCGAGGTCTTCCTGGTGCGCCATACCACCAATCAGGGCTATGGCGCGGCGCTGAAGACGGGGTTCGGTCATGCCTGTGGCGAGCTGTTGGGCTTCCTGGATGCCGACGGCACTTATCCTCCGGAGTACTTCCCTGAGCTCTGCCGGGTCGCGCTGCAGGAGGAGGTGGATCTCGTCGTGGGGTCGCGGATGTCGGGCGCCGCGAGCGAGATGCCGCTCGTGCGCCGCATCGGCAACCTGCTCTTCGCCAACCTCGCAAGCCTGGTCAGCAACGACCGAGTCCACGACAGTGCCAGCGGCATGCGCGTCATCCGCCGCGAGGGCCTGGGGCGCCTCTACCCCCTGCCCGACGGGCTCAACTTCACGCCGGTGATGATCATACGCGCCTTGCACGAAGAGATCACCTGGCGCGAGGTCCCCATCCCCTACAAGGAGCGCGTCGGTCGCTCAAAGTTGAGCGTCGTGCGCGATGGCCTGCGCTTCCTGGAAACCATCCTCTGGACCGCGCTGACCTACAACCCGGTGCGGATCCTGGGCGGCATCGGGCTCGGGCTTGCCGCGGTGGCCGGCGTGATCGGCGTCATCATCGTGGCACTGCGGCTGTCGGGCGTGGATCGGCTCGGTCCCTGGGGCGTTGCAGGCGTCTTCATGGCCGGGCTCTGCGCCTTCGCTGGGGTCACACTCTTCGCCTTGGGCGCCACATCGAACTACATCGTCTCCCTCTTCCACAAGAACCCGATCCGCCAGGGGCTGCTGGGACATCCGCTGCTGCGCCGTCCGCTGGAGCTCCAATTCACCTGGATCGGGATCGTGGTGGCCCTCGTCGGGCTGATCGTCGGCCTCACCAGTCTCGCGCTCGGGGTGAGCGGTTGGGCCATGGAGCGTCTATGGTTCTGGCTCCTGGGCGCAGCCATGTGCCTCATCCTGGGCATCCAGTTGACGGTTTTCGGCGTGATGACCCGCGTACTGGCCGAGCTGAGCCGCCGCGAGTTTGAGATTGACCGCGACCTATTAGGCAAGCCGTGTGAACTACGCGAAGCGACGCCTCGCGTGGCCGTAGCCGCTGAGTACAGTAGTGGTCACTGAGTACAGTGGTCGCCGCTGAGTAAGCCGGGGAGGAAACGATGAACAGGCAAGCGCGATCGCCAGCACGCAGTGTGCAGGCCCACCTCGATGTGCCGCACATTCCCGAGGTCCGCGACCTCGAGTTCAACCGCCGGTTCGGCCTGGACGTGCTGTTGGTCAACCCACCCTCGCCCAACCGGGATCCCTACATCCGCGATACCCACCGTGTGGGACGCAACAGCCGGGAGGGCACGATCTGGCCGCAGACCTCGCTGGCCCAACTGGCGGCCATGTTCGATCAGGGAACGTCGATCAGGGTGGTCGACTGTATCGGCGAGGAGATCACGTGGCCGCAGTTCGAGCAGCTGCTCGTCGCGGAGCGCCCAAGATACTACATAACGCAGGCCACGGCCCCGACGCTGACCAACGATATGCGCGGCGTCTTCCTGGCTAAGTCGTTGGGCGCGACGACGATGGCCATCGGCACCCACGTCAGTCCGGCGACGGAGGCCACGTTGACGGCCTATCCGGCGCTCGATTTCGCGATCCGTGGCGAGCCCGAGGAGACCGTACGCGAGCTCGTGGAGACGCTCGAGACTATCCGGCAGCGGAGTGATGCACCCGGTGAACGGCCGCTCAAGCTGCGAGACCCGGAAGCGCTCGCTGCGGTCAAGGGGA
>CAZYYC010000372.1:0-3850 GCA_964650935.1 uncultured Anaerolineales bacterium | reverse complement strand
GGGTCCGCCGGTACCGTCACCGCGGGGCCAAGGGCGACTGCCCGGAGGTCTGGTTCCAGGCGGCTCAGCTCGAGCAGGACCTCGTCAACCTCATTGCCGGCTGGGGTGGTGACGAGCTCACCGAGGCAGTCTCTGAGCGCATAGCGGCGATCCTGGCCGGCAACACCGAGCAGTTGAGCCTCGTCGAGCAGATCCAGGAGGCTGAGGCGCGACAGCGCCGGCTCATCGATCTGTACCTCGACGGGAAGATCGCGCGCGGCGAATACTACAAACAGGCGGATGAGTGCGACGGCCGGATTCAGCAGCTGCGCGCCCGCCAGGCCTCGCCTGAGATCGCCGGCGTCCAGGAGGCGGCTGAGCGGATCGAGGAACTCAGCGCAGGGATTGGCGAGATGACGATGGAGGAGCAGCGCGGCGAGCTCCTCGCCGCCTTCCGTAAAATCACGGTACACGATGCCGAGGTCTGGAGCATCGAACCGCAGGACTGGCTCGCGCCTATTTTCGATCTCCTGCCCATCCGGCCGGCGAGGCCGCCCAGGATCGCGCCAGAGCCCCGCAGGCGGGCGCAACGGGAGCGACGCGGTAGTTTGGTACCCGCGCTTCTCTAGCGGGCGTCCAGGGGCATCCTGGGCGATCCGACCCATTGACGTCACACGTTACCGCTATACGATAGCTATATAGGTTCACAGAATCTCTAGAATGAATAGCCAAGGGGGACCGATGAACGCGACTGCAATTGCCGTCACCAACCACGAGGACGTGAGGCGCATCCTGCTCCCGGATGGCATCAGCGACGATGCTCGGTACCGCCTGCAGCGCTTCACGGACTGGATCATCGAGGAACAGGGGGGGCGCTGGTTTGCCCCCAGCCTGGCCGGCTACCGCGACGAGCTCCTCGGTGATGGGATACACCCAAACACCGTCCAGGGGTACCTGTCGACGATCCGGGGCCGCTATCGCGAGATCCTCCGTGACAACGAAACGCGCCGGCGCCTTTTCGATAGTGCCCCGGCCGGCTTCACCTTTGCCGACCGCAAGGCGTACGCCGACGAACTCACCACGCGGATTGAAAATGAGATCGATCCGGCTAACTCCCGGGTCGTGACACAAACGAGCCAGGATGAGCCGGACGCCAAGCACCTGCGTTTGACGCAGGCCCAGGCCGAGGAACTCCTCAACCGGCCCGGGCTTGACAACCTGATGGGGCTCCGCGACACGGTGATGATCGCCCTGCCGTTGTGCACCGGTGTCCGAGAGGGCGAGCTGCTGAGCCTGGAGCCGCGTGACCTGAGACAGCGCATGGGCGGCGAGCTCGCCCTGCACGTCCGCATGGGGAAGGGCGCGAAGGAGCGGATGATTCCCTATGGTGAACTCTCGTGGGTCCTGGCGATTGTCGACCTCTGGCTCAAGGCGACCGGGATCACCGAGGGCCCCATCGTCCGATCGTTTTACAAAGGCGGCGACAGCCTGCGCCCGGGTGGCATCAGCCGGCGCACCGTGCAACTGGTCGTGTCCAATTACCCCATTGTCATTGATGGGAAGCTGCGCACTATCAAGCCTCACGACCTGCGCCGGACATACGCGCGCCGGCTCTACGACGCGGGGGTCGACCTGGTTGCCATCCAACAAAATCTGGGACACGCCGATCTCAAAACTACGCTGGGGTACATCGGCAACCTGGACGCCGACAAACGACGGGCCCCGGCCATCTACCGATTTGACGCCAAGCGCCTCGAGCGGTTTCCACTGCAGCGCGCACTTGAACATTAACCGCACGTGCTATATAATGGACACAAGAACAGCAGTTCTACTGCTTGTCAGAGGCGAAGAGCCCGAGGCGGTGGGGGCGTGGGCGGTGCGGCTAGGCGCAAGCCGTCACGCGAGCCTCTGCCGCCTTTTGCATAGGGTGTAGTATGATCCGAAGTCAGCGTGTTTTGAATGGCTGAAACGCGAAGGCGCCCGGAGTTGCCAGCTCCAGGCGCCACGCGCGAGCGGTCAGTAGTTTTCTGACCAACGTGGTGAGGCGGCCCACTAAGACGGCCTCACCATCCAACAGGGCCCCGTCTGGTGACGGCCTCCTGTTGTTTCGGGTACGACCCTAGTATAGCATAGGATTTGATGGATGCTAGGGGCAGTCGCGAAGGTCGCGACAAAAGGCCGTCACCTACAAGGTGGCGGCCTTTTCTGTTCCGCCAGGAGGGAACAATGTCTGAAAAATACCAGCAAACCGCGATCCTCCTCCTCCCCAGCGACCGGGAGCTGCTGGATCGGTTAGCCGAGGCGCAGGGCGGAGCCAGCATGGGCGCGACCGTTCGCCAGCTGATCCGAGATGCCGGCAAACAACTCAGGCAACCAGACACCGACCTGGAGAAGGTCACAATCGCGAGGGCGTGATCGTGACCGGCAAGGAGACTCGACATGTCAACTGATGAACGCATTCGCATCATCATCGATGCGCTCAACCAATCGGAGCGCGACCTCAATCGCCTAAAAACGGACCTCCGCGACGTTGAGGTTGCCGGGCACGGAGCATCGGGTGGGATTTCGCCGCTGATCAGCTCCCTGAAAACACTCGGGGTTGTGGCGGCCAGTGCCAAAGTGGCCCAAATCGGCTATGAGCTCGGAGTCGCCGGCGCCGAGGCGCAGCGCCTTGACCGAGCGTTCGGCACGATGGCCGGTGGGGCGTATGAGTCCGAAAAAATGATGCGGGCGCTCCAGGAGGCGACGCTCTACACCAAAACTGAGATAGAGCTCATGAGCGGCGCCACCAAGATCCTGGCGCTGGAGCTCGCGAGCGACGCCGATGAGCTGGCCCGCATTGTCCGGAACGTCGATTTCCTGGGGGGTATGTTCGGCGGCACCCTGCAGTCGTTCCAGCTGATGGTGACCAACCAATCGAAAATGCGGCTCGACGAGTTCGGCCTATCGATCGAGGACGTGACACGCCGGATCGACGCCTACACGCGGGCCGGCAGGAGCGCCGAGGACGCCTTCCGGATGGCGGTCCTCGATGCGATGGATGAGAAGTTCGAGGCCCTGGGTGGCACAATAGACGACAACGCGGCCAGCGTCGAGCGCATGACCGCGGCGTGGGTCGACCTGAAAACCGAGGTCGGCAAATTGCTCGCCGACGTCGTGGGGACTGGGACCGGGACGCTCGGGGGCTGGCTACGCCAAACAGCCGACGACATCGGACGCCTCAATGACATGCTCGAGCGCTTCGACAAGGTGCCGCTGCAAGGGCTGCGGCTCCTGAACATTGCGTTGGGCGGGTGGGATCCCGGGCTGCAATCGAAGCTCAAGCAGGCCGGCCTCGAGCTTGACGCGATCGCCATGGGGTTTGAGGCCATGTCACAGGGCGCCACCGACGTCGGCGCGTCGCTGGGCATGGTCGTCCCGCGGATCGCGCAGACGACGACCGAGACCGAGAGCCTCACCCGCGCGACCGTCAACTATCGCGACGAGCTCAACCACGTGAATATGCTGATGCGCGACGACTGGACCCGGGCCCAGGAGCGCTACCAGCAGAGCATCCGCTCGATCGACGCGGATCTCGCCGAGACGCAGGCCCAGCTCGCAGAGTACCAGGCCCTCCACGGGCAGGTGATGGACACGGAGCGCGACCGGGCGGAGATCCTCCGCGAGCTCACCGTCGTCGAGGAACGCGCGCGCCTCGCCCAGGAGCGGCTCAACCTGGCGGCGTCCGAAGCTCCGGATTTCAACCTGGACGGCCTGCGCGCGGCTGCCCGCGAGGCGTCATCCGAGCTGCGGTCGATCGAGTCTCAGCTCAAATCGATGCAGGCCGGCACGTTCTACGGCCCGGACGACTATCTGCGCTACCTGCAGGACG
>CAZYYC010000371.1:0-3900 GCA_964650935.1 uncultured Anaerolineales bacterium | reverse complement strand
CCTTCAGCCTAAGCCTATCTTCATTATACGATTTCGGAGGCTGTATACAAGAAGTCATTGACACCTCCGTGCTGCGTGGTATAGTTCTCGGCGGTTCTTATCGAGAGAGGTGGAGGGACCGGCCCTGTGAAACCTCGGCAACCCGGGCGAGCGCGTCGAGTACGAGCGCGAGCCTATGGTGCCAACTCCGGCAGACCCCCTGCGGTGGTGGGTTCTGGAAGATGAGAGCGAAGCAATAACGCTTAGCACCTCTTCAGATGCCCCGCGACAGGGGGGGCGTGCTGAAGAGGTTTTTTGTTGTCACCGTGCCGACCTTCTCGATGGAACCTATCGGCTCATCGTCACCCTTGCGAAGGTTCGGTGACACCCCTGGGCGCAGGTGTCTGTGAACTCGAAGGCGTCTTCACAGCAGAGCGCGTCCAAAACCTTTGCAAGGGTGGTCACCAAGAAGAGGAGAGAGTGATGACATCGAACCACGAGGCAACACAGGCTGTGCACGGCGGGGAGGAGCGGCGCAAACCTTACGGCGCGCTGGTCACCCCTATCGCTCAGACGTCGACCTACACCTTTGCGGACACCGACGAGGTCCTCGCCTTCATGGCGCGCAAGGCCGAGCGCACCGAGGTTCGTGATGCGGGGGGGGACCTCGACCTACGCGATGAGTACGGGCGCTACAGCAACCCGACGCAGCGTGTGGTCGAGCAGAAGGTGGCGGCGCTGGAAGGGGCGGAGGGGGCCGTGCTCTTCAGCTCCGGGATGGCGGCGATCACCACGACGCTGCTGACCTTCCTCTCCACGGGTGATCACGCCATCGTGGTGCGCGATGCCTACCGGCGGACGACGGAGTTCGCGCGGGACTTCCTACCGCGCTTCGGCGTAGAGACAACGTTGGTGCCCATCGATGATTGGGATGGGCTTGCCCATGCGATCCGACCCAACACCCGCTTGATCTTCGGCGAGACGCCGACCAATCCTTATCTGCGGGTCATGGATCTGGAGCGTGTGGTTGCGTTGGCCAAACCTCGTGACATCCTCTTTGTGGTGGACTCCACCTTTGCGACACCGATCAACCTCCGCCCGCTGGCCTTGGGCGTCGACCTGGTGGTGCACAGTGCGACGAAGTACCTTGGCGGACACAATGACCTCCTGGCGGGAATCGTCGCCGGTGATCACCGCTGGATCACGGCCGTGGAGACGACGCGCGGGCTCTTGGGGTGTATGGGGGGCGCGCACGACGCTTATCTTCTCTCCCGGGGCTTGAAGACATTGGCGCTGCGGGTACAGCAGCAGAACGAGAACGGGATGCGCGTTGCGCAGTTTCTGGAGGATCATCCCAACGTCGCCCGGGTCTACTACCCTGGACTCTCCAGCCACCCTGACTTTGAGATCGCTCAACGTCAGATGACGGGCTTCGGCGGCGTGGTCAGCTTCGAGGTCGCCGGTGACAAGGAGGCGACCTCGCGCGTGGTCGACCGGCTGCAGATCCCCTACATCGGGCCGACGCTGGGGGGCGTCGAGAGCATCGTTCAGCAGCAGGCGCTCTTCGTCTCGCTGAATGCTGAGGAGCGCCGAGCCGCCGGCGTGAGTGACCGCCTTATCCGTTATGCCCTGGGGATCGAGGATGCCGACGACCTGATCGCGGACCTGGATCAGGCGCTGAGCGCGGCAGATGCGTAACGAGTGACGAGTGACGAGTGATCGGATGCCGTGTGCTTGATGCCCGATGCGTCCATTCGAGATATGTGATGTGCTTTGTTGATTTGCCTAGTTGGAGCTGACGATGATCGTACATAAGTTTGGGGGGACGTCGGTAGGAGACGCGGCGCGGTTTGCTGCGGTGGCAGATATCGTGAGCGGTATGCACGGCGCGTCAGGTGGAGCGGTGGTCGTGCTGTCGGCGATGAGTGGAGTGACCAATCAACTGCTCAGCGGCGCATGGGCCGCTGCTGAGGGCCGTGAGGCGGACTGCCTACGGATCAAGGATGAGATCCGGGGGCGCCATCTCGCGGTGCTCTCGGCGCTCTTCGCCGAGGGCGAGGAGCAGCCGCGCCTTGTAGAGTGGGTCGAGGGGCGCCTGCGCGAGGTGGAACGTCTCTACACCAGCATTGCTGTATTGGGCGAACTCACTGCCCGAGGACGCGACCACGTCGTGGCCTTTGGCGAGCAACTCTCTGTTCACGTGCTGGCGGCGGCGCTCCGCGAGCGTGGTGTGCGAGCCGAGGCGCAACTGGCGACCGATCTCATTGTGACCGACGATCATTTCGGTGCGGCGGCGCCCCTCCCTGCGCTGACACGGGAGCGCCTGCAGGCTCGCGTCAAACCGCTCGTCGATCAGGGCGTCATTCCGGTCATCACGGGCTTTATCGCGGCGACTGAGGAGGGCGTCACGACGACCCTCGGGCGGGGTGGCAGTGACTACACCGCTGCTATTGTCGGCGCGGGGTTGGATGCCGACGAGGTCTGGATCTGGAGTGACGTGAACGGTATCCTGACAGCGGACCCGAACCTCGTCGCCGGGGCCCGCACGCTGCGCGAGCTCTCCTACGCCGAGGCCTCGGATCTCGCCTACTATGGTGCGGATGTCCTCCACCCGAAGACGATCCGCCCGGTGATCGACCACAGTATCCCGCTACGTATTAAGAACAGCCTTGACCCTGCCGATCCGGGCACGCTGATCGTGGAGGCGCCGGCGCCGGACCGCGAGCGGCTACCCGCGATCATCTCGACCACCGGCTTGAGCCTGATCGCCATCGGCAGCCAGGATGATACCTGGTCGCTGATCTTGGTCGCCCGGGCACTGCAGGCCTTGACCGAGGTCGGGCTCGACGTGCTGATGTTCTCCCAGTCCTTCTCCGAGCACAGCCTCAATCTGATCGTGAGGCGCGAGGACCAGCGTCGCTGTATCAGGACGCTGCGCACGACCTTCGCGTCGGATCTGGAGAGCGGCAGGTGTCTTCTGGGCACTAAAGAGCAGGTCGCGACCGTCTCGGTGGTGGGCGTCCCCGGCTGGAACGAGACCGGCGTCGTCTCGCATGCCTTCGCGGCGCTTGGCGCGCAGGGCACGCGGGTCATCGCCGTCGCGCAAGCGGCGACAGAGCACAGCGTCTCCTTCTGCATCCCCGAGGAGCAGGTCGGCGATACTGTGCGCTTCCTGCACCGCGATCTGGGGTTGGAGATCTAGTGTCAGTCGTAGATGCTGCGCATCTGCCAGAGGTCGAGGGATCGCAACGCCGCGTCCGCGCCCTGCGCACGCAGGGAGATGCCCACGCTGTCCTCGCGGCCCGGATAGACCCGCACCGCCAGGCATTGGCGCCCATTGGCGAAGACCTCGATGACGCTCTTGTCGATGAAGACGCGCAGCTTCAGGGGCTCGCCCGGCGCCAGGTAGACCGGCGCGATCTCCGGTGCGCGCGACGTGACATCGGGCAGGCCCGACGCGTAGGTCGTGTCGATCGCGATCAGGCTGTCCCGCGACGCCTGGAACCGCGCCCAGCCGTCGCTGCGATCCCAATCCACGTAGCCCCGATGCCGGTAGAAGGCGATGCGGGTGAACTCCTCCTTGCCGGGTGAGCGCAGGACATTGAGCTCGACCGTCTGGGCGTCCTGGGGATCGATCTCGACGGCGAACTCGACCGCGTTGCCCCCTATACCGTCGAGCACGACCTCGCGGTTGGCGGGCAGCAGGCGTGCCTCCACGTGCCGGTGATCAGCCCGCAGCGACGCGAGGTCGCCCGCCGGCTCCACCGCCAACGCGTCCCTGCCGGTCAGGGTGAGGCGCCGCGGCAGGCTCAGGATCTGGTCCCATCCGGGCGTGGGTTTGGCCGTGTTGATGTTGAAGAGGGCGATCACGCCGCCCTGACTGTCGGGCGTCGCCGTGGGCGCGTGCACACCACCGGGATA
>CAZYYC010000370.1:0-3952 GCA_964650935.1 uncultured Anaerolineales bacterium | reverse complement strand
GGCTGGCGGGCGTGGGGCCTGCTTGCCGGCGCCCTGCTCTTCAGTATGGTGAATGCCCTCCAGCTCTGGGTTCAGGTCTTGGGCATCCCTATTCCGTCGGAGTTCGCGGTCATGATGCCCTATGTATTGACCATCGTGGCCCTGGTCATCGCGGTGCAGCGGGTCCGGCCCCCAACGGCGCTGACCAAGCCCTTCATTCGTGAGGGTTAAGTCGTGGTGAACCTTCGTGCGCGAAGGCTCGTCGAATGCACATCGTAACGTCGCAGTTTCAGTCAGCAAGGAGGAGGAGAGTCCCTATGAGGAAGATAACGAGTCTTGTGGTGATGGTGACGCTGTTAGCACTGGCGGTAAGCGCCTGCGGCGCCGGAGGCGGGGACGCCGACGGCACCTTCCGCATCGCCGTCGTGACGCCCAGCGCGATCAACGACCTTGCCTTCAGCCAGAGCATCTACGAGGCCATGATCAAGGTGCAGCAGGCCAAGGGCGGCGCCGACAATCTGGAGTTCGTCGTCTCGGAGAATATGTTCGTGGTCGACGACGCCGGCACCGCCATCCGCGACTACGCCAGCCAGGGTTACGACCTGGTGATCGCCCATGGATCGCAATACGGTGGCGTCTTGCAGGAAATCGCGCCCGACTTCCCCGACATCAGCTTCGCCTGGGGCACGACGGTGGATACCTTCGGCGTCGACAACATCTTCGCCTACGAGGCGCGCTCCGAAGAGGGTGGCTATGTCAACGGCGTCATGGCAGGCGCCCTCACCGAGAGCAACATCGTCGGTGTGGTCGGCCCGATCGAGACCGGCGATGCCAAACTCTACGTCGACGGCTTCATCGCGGGCGTCCGAGCTCAGAATCCGAGCGCCCAGGTCAACTCAAACTGGATCGGCTCCTTCAGCGATGTAGCGCTGGCCTCCGAGGCTGCGCAGACGCACGTCAGCGCCGGTGCGGACGTGATGGCGGGCACAGCCCAGATGGTCGTCGGCGCCATCGGCGTCGCCAAGGACAACGGCGTCCTCTGGTTCGGCACCCAGGCCAGCCAGACCTCGCTGGCCCCCGAGATCGTCGTCGCCAACCAGATCTACGACTGGTCGGGCGTCATCCTGGAGATCATCGACCTGATGGGCCAGGGCACGCTGGGAGGCCGCTCCTTCGAGATCACGCTGGAGAACGAGGGCCTCTATATGGACTACAACGATGCCTTCGACCTTCCCTCGGATGTTCGCGCACTCGCCGACGAGACGGTCCAGGGCATCATCGACGGCACGATCGACGTCCTGCCCTAGGTGGCTTAACCATGGCCAACGCCCGCGCCACATCCAAGGAAGCCGTCGAGCAGGTACCGTCGCTTCGCAGACGGATCGAACACCTGCAGATGTGCAACATCATCAAACGCTTCCCGGGCGTCTTGGCTAACGACTGTGTGGACTTCGCCGTGCACTCGGGCGAAGTCCACGCCCTTTTGGGCGAGAACGGTGCCGGCAAGAGCACCTTGATGAAGGTTCTCTACGGGATGTACCGACCCGATGACGGCGAGATCCTCATCAACGGGGAACCGGTGCACATCACCTCGCCCACCGATGCGATCCGGTTGGGAATCGGGATGATCCACCAACACTTCATGCTCGTCCCCTCGCTGACGGTGGTGGAGAACGTCGCCCTGGGATTACCCTCATCACGCGGCCCGGTGACCGACCTCGATCGGGTGGCCGAGCGCATCCTGGCACTGAGTCACACCTACGGGCTCCAGATCGACCCCCGGGCACGCGTCTGGCAGCTCTCGGTGGGACAGCAGCAGCGCGTGGAGATCATCAAGGCGCTCTATCGCGGCGCAGAGCTGCTCATCCTCGACGAGCCGACGGCGGTGCTCACGCCGCAAGAGGTCGCGGAGTTCTTCGTCATCCTGCGTCAGATGATCGCGGAGGGGCATTCCGTCATCTTCATCTCCCACAAGCTGCAAGAGGTGCTGGACATCAGCGACCGCGTCACCGTACTGCGCGATGGAGCCGTGGTCGGGAGCCGGCTCAAGGGCTCGATGACGAAGGCCGAGCTCGCACGGATGATGGTGGGACGCGATGTCACCTTCCAGCGCGAACGAGTCCCCATCGAACGCGGTGATGTGCGTCTGGCCGTCGAGGATCTGTGGGCTCAAAGCGACCGCGGTACCGATGCGCTTCAGGGCGTCACCTTTGAGGTCCACGCCGGGGAGATCCTGGGACTCGCCGGGGTCTCGGGGAATGGACAGCGCGAGCTGGCGGAGGTTATCAACGGCCTGCGCGCAGCGACGAGAGGGCACGTCGTGCTGGAGGGTGTGGAGACCACCCATATCCAACCCGACGAACTCATCGCGCGGGGCCTGGCCTACATTCCTGAAGAGCGGATGCGTGACGGCATGATCCGCGACTTCAGCGTCGCCGAGAACCTGATCCTGCGCGAGCACGACGAGGCTCCCTATGCGCGTCGTGGCTTCTTCGACTTCACAGCGATCGCGGAGCTCGCGACCCGCCGCATCGCCGACTTCAACGTCAAGACCCCGTCGCAGGAGACGCTCGCCAAGAACCTCTCCGGCGGCAACATCCAGAAGGTCATCCTCGCACGCGAACTCTCGCGCGACCCCCGCGTGATCGTGGCCGCCCAACCTACCCGCGGGCTCGACATCGGCGCCACAATCTACGTGCACGAACGGCTCCTGGCGGAGCGCGCCCGCAGTCTCCGCGAGCCCGAGCGCGATGGCGCCGCCATCCTGCTCATCTCCGAGGACCTGGATGAGATCCTGGCCCTCTCCGACCGCATTGCCGTGATCTACGAGGGGCGCATCATGGACATCGTGCCCCGTGACGAGGCCTCTCCCGAGCGCCTCGGCCTGCTCATGGCCGGCGTCACCAGCTGACGCTGACCGCGACAGATTCCGTCATCTGTTAGGAAAAGGAGACTTCGATGAAACGCATGCTGCATGTCATGGCTCTGATTCTGATAGTATTGGGACTCTTTGCGGTGGCCGGGCCGACCACCCCCTCCCTCGCCGGCGGCGAGGAGCGCGTGATGGTCGAGTTTGCCCCCGGGCGCGGCGCCGCGGTCCGCGCGACGCTCCAGCGCGCCGGCGGCACCCTCCATCATCAGTTTGACGATCTCAACGTCATGGCGGTCACGCTGCCCACGGCGGCGCTCGACGGCATCCGGCGCAACCCGAACGTCGTGTTAGTTGCCGCTGACGAGCCGCGCTACCTGATGGGCCAAACCGTCCCCTGTGGCATCGACGCCGTGCAGGCGCTTGACGTCTGGGACGCAGACCGGAACGGCACCATCGACACCGGCGCTCCCACGGGTGAGGGCATCACCGTCTGCATCATCGATTCGGGGCTCTACACCGCGCACGAGGACTTCGACTTCACGGGTCTGAGCGTCAACGGCTACCCCAACGACTGGAACAGCGACGGCTGCGGCCACGGCACCCACGTGGCGGGCACCATCGCCGCGACGAACAACGATCTGGGCGTCGTCGGCGTCAGCCCGGACGTCTCGCTCTACATCGTCAAGGTCTTCGGCAACGACTGCGGCTGGTCCTACAGCTCCGACCTCATCGACGCCACGAACCGCTGCCAGAGCGCCGGCGCAGACATCATCAGCATGAGCCTGGGCGGCGCCAAGGGCCGCGGCCCTTGGGAGCAGAATCAGTTCAACGCGCTGTACAACGCCGGCATCCTCTCCATCGCGGCGGCAGGCAACGACGGCAACACGGCCCTGAGCTACCCCGCCTCGTATAGCAGCGTCGTCTCCGTCGCAGCGACCGACGTCAACAACGTGGTTGCCGACTTCTCGCAGCAGAACAGCGAGGTCGAGCTGGCGGCCCCCGGTGTCGGCGTCCTGAGCACCGTGCCCTGGATCGCGACCACGTCGCTCACCGTGGATGAGACAACCTATTCGGCGAACCACATCGACTACGCTGTATACG
>CAZYYC010000369.1:0-3962 GCA_964650935.1 uncultured Anaerolineales bacterium | reverse complement strand
CACTGCTCGGGTGACGCCTTCCTGGACACGCTGTCGGTGGACAGCGGTGCGGCGATCTTTCGCCGCGGCGCTGCGGGTCAACGCCTGGTGCTGTCGTAGGAGTAGAGGCGGGCGGGTGGCGCGTCTCCGGCGCAAGGTGCGGTCGATCAGGTGTCCTGTCGCGGGCCGAGACGCCCCATCGGGGCGTCTCTACAGGCGATGTGCTGGTCCTGGTCGCATACCCGTCGACAGCGCCGTCATTGTCGCTGCGATCCGTCGGTCTCGCTGCTAGGGCAGACGGCCCTCGCAGACGAGGGGGCCCTCGCAGACGAGGGGGCCCTCGCAGACGAGGGGGAAGCCTTCATCAGCAAGCTTGTAGCCCCGTCTCGGGGCGTCGGACGCAGCGAGGCCTTGCGACCTGCAGGGGCCATATGGGATAGCCCTGGCTCCTGGTCGGACTGGTCGGTGACAGGACGTTCTAGTCTGGTATAATCACATGGGGGTAATGATGAGCACACAGATGACATTGCGTGAGCGCATTCTACTGCGGCTGGTTGAGGTCATTGACCCGGAGACGGGGGTTGATGTCCTGCGGATGCGCCTGGTCGAGGGCCTGGACGTCGACGAGGCGAACGGCGCCGTCTCCTATTGCTTTCGTCCCTCCTCGCCTCTCTGTCCACTTGCACACAGCCTCGTGATGGATATCAAACGCGCCGTCGCGAGCGTGCCCGGCGTGACCTCACAGGAGATCGAGGTCGCCGGCTACGTCAGGGCAGAGGAGCTCACAGAGATGATCAACCGCGCGAGCGTCTGACGGTATCGAAGGAAACCCATAGCTACGGAGAGAGTTGAATGGCGATTTACGAGTATCAGTGTGAGGACTGCGGTATTGCGTTTCAGGCACGACGGGCGATGAGTGATGCAGATGCGCCGATCGCATGCCCGGATTGTGGCGGATTCCACGCCAAGCGTGGCCTCTCGATGTTCTTCTCCTCGCGAGCGGGGGATGGCGGCGGCGCCGGCACCTCCAGCAGCGCGAGCGGCTGTGCGTCGTGCAGCAGCCATTCATGTGCCACCTGCGGCGGACACTGACTCTACACGGTCCGATGAAGCCGACTCACCCGGCGGCGTGATACGTCAACGCCGTTGTCCTGTTCACGACCACCTCATCCAGTCCAGGAGCAGACTATGACGTCTTCCTACATCATCGCTGTCGACCTCGGTGGAACACAGATCCGCGCCGCTCGCTTGACCGAGGCGCATGAGCTTGAGGCGCGTTTCGCACTAGATACGTGCGCGCAAGAGGGCTTTGAGCCGGTCTTCGGGCGGCTGGTGTCCGCTGTGCGTCAGGTGTGGCCGACCGCGGAAGAGGGCACGGTGTCCGCCGTCGGTGTAGGTGTACCGGGGCCGATCAATTTCAAGCAGGGATTGTTGCGCTTTGCCCCCAACCTGCCGGGGTGGAACAACCTGCCCCTGCGGCAGATGCTGAGGGATGAGCTCGGCGTGCCGGTCTACGTGGGGAACGACGCGGATGTGGCGGCGCTGGCGGAGCATCGCTTCGGTGCCGGGCAGGGTGTATCGGATATGGTGTACTTGACGATCAGCACCGGCATCGGCGGGGGTATGATCGTGAATAACCGTCTGTTCACCGGCGGCAACGGGCTCGGGGGCGAGGTGGGCCATATGGCGATCGATCCCCGCGGTCCACGCTGTTCGTGCGGCAACATCGGGTGCGTGGAGGTGATGGCCTCCGGTACCGCGATTGCGCGTCACGCGAGGGAGCGGCTCTCTGCCGGGGAACCGTCGGTGTTGGCGGACTGGGCCGGCGACGATCTCTCCTCGATCACGGCTAAGGAGGTCGGTCGCGCAGCTCAGCAGGGCGACAGCCTGGCGACGTCGATCTATGAGGAGGCAGGCACCTATATCGGCAGTGCTCTCATCAGCTTAATGTACCTCCTGAACCCCAGCCTCTTCGTGCTGGGGGGCAGTGTGACCCTAGCGGGTGATCTCCTCTTCGGTCCCATCCGGAGGACCATCGAGCAGCGGGCCCCGCAGGCCTATCGTGAGCAGACCCGCGTGGTGCGGGCTGCGTTAGGGGGCGATGTCGGGCTCTGGGGAGCGCTCGCCCTGTGCTTGATGGAGATGGTGACCTGATCCCAGGAGCAGGTCCGACGCCCGTCCCGTGACGGTGATGGCAGATGATCTCGGAATAGTGTGGGGTGAATAACGTGTCACGGTTACTTGTCGTTCTGGCGGCGGTGCAGCTTGTCGTGATGGTGTTGGTTGGATGGCTGTTGGGACCGGGCCTCGATCAGCGGTTCATTCCCGGGGTCTGGGTGTGGGATGTCTCGTTGGGGGGCATGACGGCGGATGAAGCTGCCGCGCAGGTGCGGTCGGCGCTGCCCCTTGACCGACCGACGGTGGTACTCTTCGGGCCTGACGATCAGCGCTGGTCTTTCTCGCCGGCGGATCTCGGCGTGTCGGTCGATGTGGAGGCCACGTTGGCCCAAGCCTATAGGCTGGGGCGCGAGCGCCAGGGCACGGATGCACTGGCGGAGCGTTTGGAGCTGATGCTCAACGGCACACGGCTTTCCCCGGTGCTGACGTGGGATGAGCAGCTTACCCTGGATGTGGTGCGAGCCCTGGCTTCAGACCTCGAACGACCGGCGCAGGACGCCACCGTGCGACTGGAGGGTGCCACCGTAGTGCTCGCCGGTGGGCGCATCGGGCGGCGCGTTGAGGTGTCAGAGACGGTGGCGGCGCTCGTCCCGAGCCTTCTGTCGCTGGACCCTCTTGAGCTGGTGCTTCCGGTGACCGACCTCGAGCCCGAGATCAGCGACGCCCAGGCACAGCAGGCGCTGAGCCTCGCGGAGCGGATGTTACAGAGACCCCTGACGCTGCTGGTCAGCTCGCCTCGGGAAGGCGATCCCGGGCCGTGGACCCTGGCCCCCGACGTGCTGTCGCGGATGCTCTCGATTCAGCTTGCCGGCGATGGGGTGCGCGTCGACCTGGATGGTGCCGCGATGACGGAGTTTCTCAGTCCCTTGGCCATGGCGCTCTACCGCGAACCCGTGGATGCCGTCTACACCTTCGATATGGGGGCCTTTGAGCTGGACCTCGTGACCCCCAGTATGCCGGGCCGTGAGCTCGATGTCACCACTTCCGTTGCCCACATCAGTGAGCGGCTCCAGGCGGGTGAGCATATGATCCCCCTGGTGCTGAACGAGCTGCCCCCGGCGGTAGGTGATACCATGACTGCGGAGGACCTGGGGATCCGCGAGTTGGTGGCGGTGGGTGAGTCCTACTTCACCGGGTCGTCGTCGGCCCGCGACCGGAACATCCGGCTGGGTGCGTCGCGGTTCGACGGCGTGATGATAGCTCCGGGTGAGGTCTTCTCCTTCAACGAGCACCTGGGTGAGGTGACCTCGGAGGCGGGGTATGATGAATCCTTTGTGATCATCGGCAATCGCACGGTGCCCGGCGTCGGCGGGGGGATCTGCCAGGTGGCGACGACGGCCTTCCGAGCGGCCTATTTCGGCGGCTATCCGGTGGTCGAACGTTGGCCGCATGCCTACCGTGTGGGCTACTATGAGTTGGGCGGCTTTGGACCGGGGTTCGATGCCACCATCTATTCCCCGATTGTGGACTTCCGCTTTGAGAATGATACGCCCTACCATATCCTGATCAAGACCGAGGTCGATGCCGCCCGGGCGCGTCTGCGGTTCCTCTTCTACAGCACCAAGGACGGGCGCGAGGTCGAGCAGATCGGACCGACGTGGGGCGAGCCCATCCCGCCGGGCGCTCCCGTCTATGAGTATGACGCATCGGTGCCTGCCGGATCGGCGACGCAGATCGAGACGGCCCACAATGGCGTGGATGCGGTGTTGGGACGCGTGGTGCGTGATGCCGACGGCAATGTGCTCTTTCGCGACGAGTTTGTGAGCAAGTTCATTCCCTGGGCAGCCCGCTACAGGTTTGGACCG
>CAZYYC010000368.1:0-3963 GCA_964650935.1 uncultured Anaerolineales bacterium | reverse complement strand
ACATCGAGCGTGGCCATCCTATGGAACGCTGCGAGGTCGCGGGGACCAAAGGGCGCTTTGTTCTCGAGGATATGTGGCGACAGGTGACGCTCTATCCGGCGGGGAATTACGAGAAGTTGCAGTTCACGAATCCCGTCTTCGGCGGTCATCGCGATTTTGACGATACCTTCCGCAACCGTATCCACCGCTTCCTGGAGCAGGTCACGCAGGGTGTGGCGCCGGAGGAGATCGATGCCTCCGGTGCGGACGGGCTGGCGGCTCAGAAGGTACTGCAGGCAGCGATCGACTCGCTCGAGAGCGGAGGGGTGGTGCACCTGTAGTGACGGGTGTGAATAGCGACCACAACTAACGGGCGACAACCAGAGACTGAACCGGAGGTTCCTATGCCCTCGAAGATCGGAATCGGTGTGATCAGCTTCGCGCACGGACACGCGCAAGCGTACTGCCGGCGCATGCTGACCTATGACGATGTGGCGCTCGTTTCCTGCTGGGATGACGACACCGCGCGGGGTGAGACCGCAGCAGAGGCGTACGGCATGGCCTACACGCCTCACCTTGAGGATGTCCTTGAAGATCCACAGATCCAGGGCGTGATCATCACCACGGAGACGAATCGCCACGCCGAGATGGCGGTTGCGGCTGCCGAGGCGGGCAAGCATATCCTCTGCCAGAAGCCAATGGCCCTCACGCTGGAGGATTGTGATCGGATGACCGCAGCGGCGGAGAAGGCAGGTGTCAAGTTCGTGATGGCCCACCAGATGCGCCATGATCCCTCCAACCAGCGGATCAAGGCGCTGGTCGAGAGCGGCTCCCTGGGGCGGATCAGCCTGATGCGCCGTCGCCACTGCATCCCGGTGCTGTTCAACGACGATTTCGTCAACGGGCCGACACACTGGCACATCGAGCCTGAGAAGAACATGGGTATGTTTATGGATGATGCCTCCCACGCCACCGACTTCATTCACTGGATCATGGGACGACCGGTTAGCGTGATGGCGGAGATCGACAATACTGTCACCCAAGTGGCGCCCGATGACACGGGCGTTGCCATCTATCGCTATGCCGACGGTGCGATGGTGGTGCTGGTCAATAGCTCCGTCACGCTCGCCGGCGAGAACACCACGGAGATCTACGGCGATCAGGGTGTGCTGATCCAGAACTACGATGACCTCGTGTCGACACACCTAGCGCCACCCGATGCTGTTGCGCTCAAGCTCTACACGCGGGACAACCCGACCTGGCAGGATCAGGGTATCGCCATCCCGTCGCACCATGGTGAGCGTATCGCCGGGGTGCCGCGTTCGTTTGTCGACTGTCTGAAGCACGATCTCGATTCGCCGGTGACCGCCAAGGATGGGCGTGTGGCTGTGGAGATGGTGTTAGGGGCCTATCAGTCGGCGCGGGAGGGACGGCGGGTCGCGTTTCCGCTGTGAGTGACGAGTGACGAGTAACGAGTGACGGCTGATCCGGCCGGGACTATCCGGTCACTTGTCACTCGTTACTCGTTACGGAGGAAGGTAGCGATCATCTACTAAAGGAGATCACGCATGAAACTCGGAGCTAACTCGGTTCTGTTCGGCGCCTTCGATATGGAGGCGGCCTTTAAGTACACGGCGATGGCGGGCTATGATGGGATCGAGCTCTCGGCCATCAACGGTATGAGCGAGCATCTGGTGCTCGAGCGCCGGCAAGAGCTGGCGCCGGAGATCAAGCGACTCTCCGCGACCTATGGCCTGGAGCTGTTGGCCATGGAGCAGCCCTCACAGGATCCCGCGGTCATGGAGTCGGCGTTTCAGGCCGCGGTCGAGATCGGTATTCCGGTGGTCAACTGCGGCCCCGGCGGCAAGAGTGACGACGAGGCCCTCTTCCGGCAGACCGTGGATTCCCTGGGCGCGCTCTCGCTGATGGCGGAAAAGTATGGCGTGACGCTCTGCGTCAAGGCGCATGTGGGTGCGGCGATCTACAACACGCCGACCACGCTGCGGCTGATGGAGGCGATCTCCTCGCCGGCGTTCGGCATTGACATGGATCCGTCGCACATCTACCGCTCGGGGGAGAACCCGGTCGAGGCCATCGAGGCGGTGATCGCCCGTGTGAAGCACGTCCACATCCGTGACTGCAAAGGGCGGGGGCCGAGCCCGGGTGAGCCGGCGATGCAGGCCAACGGTCGCGGCGACGTGGACCTGGTGGGGTATCTCCGTGTCTTGCACGAGCACGGCTACGTGGGTCCCGTCGACCTGGAGATCATCGGCACGAAGGGGCAGGGCACCACGCTTGAGCAGTGCATCACGATCGCCGCAGAGGCTCGCGGCCACATGCAGGCATGCCTGCAGGCATGCGGGGCGCGGTAAGGTCCAAGAACTCCGAGCAAGGAGGTGACGTCTCCATGAAACTAGGCTACATGAGTTCGGTCTGTCCGACGCTGACGCTCGCCGGCCTCATCGAGACGGCGGAGCGCTACGGCTATCAGGGGATTGAGTTTCGCACGGAGTGGGGCCACGCCCACGGGATTGAGCTCGATGCGACGCCGGTGCAGCTTGCCGGCGCCCGGCGAGCGCTCGCTGATGCGGGCATCGCCGCGAGCTGCATCGCGACGAGTGTGCGCTTCAACGCGTCGGATCCGGAAGAGCATGTGTCGCAGCGGGAGACGCTTCGCCGCTACGTCGCGCTTGCCGCTGAGGTAGGCGCGCCTGTCCTCCGCACGTTCAGCGATCCTTTGCCGGAGGATGACCCGGTGGAGCGCGAGCGGGTGATGCGCCTTGCCGCCGAGTCGTATGCCGCCGTGGATGCGTGGGCAGGGCAGCACGGCGTTGTGGTCCTCGTGGAGACCCACACCAATATGCGCGGCGCGTGGGCGCGGCGGATCATCGATGCGGCAGGTGCCCGGAACCTGGGGGCGCTCTGGCACATCGCTCATCACCTGCAGCGCGGCGAGTCGGTGGACGCCGCCTACGGCGCCCTGAGAGGGCATGTCCATCATCTGCACTTCACCGCCACCCAAGGAGATCCCGCCGTCGCGGATGCCGACAACCAGCGCAGCTTCTCGCTGCTGGCGGCTGACGGCTTCGATGGCTTCTTCTCCGTCGAGCTCATCAACCCTGAAGCACCCGAGGATGTTCTGGCGCACCATCGGCGTATGTTCACCCACTTCAAGGAGGCCTGTTGTGTCGCGTAAGCTTCGATTCGGCCTGATCGGCCTTGGTGAGATTGCCTATCGTTCAACCGGGCACGTGCTCAGTCGCTGCAGCCACGCCGAAGCGGTCGCAGGTATGGATCCCGTCGCTGACGTCGCCGCCTCCTATGAGGCGGCCTTTGGGATTCCCTGCTCGACATCGCTGGAGTCGCTCCTGGATCATCCGGAGGTCGATGCGGTGGTGATTTCCACACCGCACAACACTCACGTCCCATTGGGCATCCGGGCGGCTGAGGCGGGCAAGCACGTCGTGGTGGAGAAGCCGATGGCGACGTCGTTGGACGATGCCGACGCGCTGATCGCAGCATGCAAGCGAGCGGGCGTTACCTGCTCCTCCAAGGAGGGTGGGGTGCGCTATCAGCCGGCGACCGCCAAAGCCAGGGAGCTTGTAGCTCAGGGCGCGATTGGCGAAGTGATGGCGACGCAGGTCTTTGGGGCGGCGAACAAGCCGGCGAGTTACTGGACCGGCGGCTACAGCGGGCGCGTCCAGACTACGTGGCGGCAGTCCAAGGCGGAGTCGGGCGGCGGCATCCTGCTGATGAACTACATCTACGACATCTATCGATTGCGGTTCATCACCGGGCTTGAGGTCACGCGCGTCTTTGCTGAGTATGACACCTATCGCACCCCGGTGGAGGTCGAGGACTTCATCGCCGTCACGCTGCGCTACACGAACGGTGCCCTGGGCACTTTCATGGCGGGGTCGTGTGCGCCCGGCGCGGGTAAGAGCGGGATCCGCGGGACGCGGGCTACAGGCAACCGCATATTCG
>CAZYYC010000367.1:2791-3966 GCA_964650935.1 uncultured Anaerolineales bacterium | reverse complement strand
CATGCCCTCATAGCAGCGATTGATGAACGCCGCGACCTCGGCAACCTCGCGCGCGCCATCGACGTCGCGAAGCGCGAGACCTACCGGCAGATCAACCCGCGCCGCAGGTCCCTGGTGCACCAAGCGAAAGTATCGACTCGCCGACGGGACGGCTTCCGCCGGGAAATGCCCGCTCACGATGTGTCGCTCGTGGATCAGCGCCAGCCGGAATCCAACCCTCCACCCCCGGTCGGGCAGAGGCGGCGGGGCACTTCGTCCCCAGTGCACCATCAGCCGCTCATCGTCGCGCGCGTGAAGAAGCCGGACCTCTCCGGTCGCAGCGTCGCTATCGGAAAGCAGGACCGGATCAACCGTCCGGCGCAGGACATCCAACGTCTTCCAGAGCGCGTTGGGCAGCACGGCGCAGGGGCACTCGCGATAGGCGGTGCGCAAGCGGGATTCGAACGCGGAGAACGACACGGGGCGCGGGGTCACCAGACCCCGGGGATCAGACGATGCCGCGTCACCCCAGCATAGTCCGCATATCCCTCAAGGCCTTCCCGCAACATGCGGTCCTCCAGGCGCGTGCGGATCACCACAGCGATCATCGTCCCGACCGCGGGGACCCACGCCCAAAGCGCGCTCAGCATCACCGGGGTCGCTAACCCGGATAGCAGCGCGCCCGCATACGCCGGGTGGCGCACGAAGCGATAGGGACCGCCACGCATCACCGACTGCCCACGATCGCGCTGGATGCGTGCCACGGACGAGAAATAACGGTTGGACACCATGGCCCAGGCTCCCACGCCGAATCCCCCAGCGACCAGCAGCGTCGCCACTGCCACCACACCGTCAGGCAGATTCGGAGACCAGCCGAAGCGATGATCGAGCCCTGCAACGATGCCGACGGCCGTTGGGCCCAAGAGGCCCACTACGAAGGAGAGGAGGCGATCCCAGGACTGAATGCCCTCGGCCTCCGTGAACTGCCCCCTCTCGCGGAGCGCGTCGGGCCATTTGCGCCACACCAGCAAACGGCTTCCCAGGATCATAACAAGCGACAGGCCCGCGTAGACCCAGGCCATCGGCCACGCCGGCGTACCGGCGGCGACGAAGAGGATGCCGAACGAGAGCATCACATAAAGCGCAAAGCCAACCACGGCACGGAGCTTCATCTCCACCTCCTGGGCACAGAGCGA
>CAZYYC010000367.1:0-2691 GCA_964650935.1 uncultured Anaerolineales bacterium | reverse complement strand
GTAGTTGGGATGCCGTGTATAGCGCCGGACGCCGCGATCAAGAGCCTTGCCCTTGTTCGACGGGTCAGCCTTGAAGCACGCCATCCTTTACGCGGACACAGGCAAACCCCACAGCGCCGGGCCCAAGATGCGTACCCAGCACCGGCGTAACGTCCACGGACATAATCTGCCCCTTGGGCAACAGGTGCTGTGCCCGCTGTCGCAGCTGCTCGATCTCGTCAAGCGCATGCGTGTGCACCAGGGCCACCCTCTCGAGAGGCAGCTTCTCCTCCAGCAGGGCCAGCAGGCGCTGCATCGCCGTCTCGCTCGTGCGCACCCTCTCCGCGTTGGAATCACCATCGTTCATCGTCAACAGCGGCTTCATCTGCAGCCATCCTCCCACGGTCGCGAGCACACGGTTCATGCGCCCGCTGCGCCGCAGGAACTCGAGCGTGTCCAGCGCCGCCATCACGTGCGTGCGTTTGCGCAGGTCGTTGAGCGCAGCGATGATCTCGTCGCGACCCGCCCCTTCCGCCGCCATCTCCGCAGCCCTCCACGCCAAGAACCCCACCCCCAGCGACAGTGACCCCGAGTCAAAAAGCGTCACGGGCACCGGGGCCTCCCCAGCGGCGAGCCCAGCCGTGTCCAGTACGCCACTGAGGCTCCGCGACACATGGATCGAGATGATCTCCGTGGCCCCCTCGGCAGCCAGCTGCTCATAGACCGCCAGGAAGCGCTGGGGACCCGGCATCGCCGTGGTGGGCGGCGGATCCGCCTCCGGTAGCCGCGCGTAGAAGGCCTGGCGCGACAGTTCGATACCATCCAGGTAGCTCTCGTGACCGAAGTTGATGTACATCGGTACGACCTGAACCCCCAACTCCATCACGAGTCTTTCCGGCAGATCACAGGTGCTATCCGTGGCAATGCCGACGGTCATGGCGCCCTCCTGAGCAACACGATGTATGTGATCTCACAGAACCAGGATAATGCCGAAAACAATCTCCACGCCCAGGCTGATGACGTTCGACGACATGACGGAATCATCGACGAACATCGAGATCGCTCGCACCACAGCGACAGCGAGGTAGGCAATGCCCAGCATCCGATAGGTGGCGGGCTCATTGAGGATCAGGGGAGCAGCACCCAACGCGACGAAGAACGCGCCCAACACTGCCCTGATCTCGGTGATGCCGCGTCCGCCCTCCGGGGCAAGACCCGTGAATCCGCGCACCGCGTGAGGCCAGAAGAGCGACACCAACCCGGTAACGATCGTGCCGACGGCAGCGATGATCTGCAGAACTCTGAGGACCATGGTAACCTCCTATCAGTGCACTTCTGCGTTGGACACGTCACACGCCGCCGGAGATACCGGCAGCGTCTATGCGGCCCCGCTTTCACGCAACAGCGTAGCGGCGATCGTGCGTGCCCATGCCTCAATGGCATCCCAATCCCGGTAGTCCCCCAGCGGCGCACTCAACGCCTTAATCGCTAACTTCTCGATCAGGTTCAGCTTCTTCAGGTCCAGAGCACCGTGGAAGATCACCGTCTCGCGCGGCCCGATGCGATCGGACACCGCCAGCAGGGCCTCAGGGAAGCGGAAGTCACCCACCAACTCCAGCGCATCAGCGTCACCTGTGGGGCCACTGGAGAAGAACCAGACCGGTCGTTCGGCCAAGGCCACCTCGTGGGCTTCGAGCAGGGCAGCGGCTTCTTTCCGCCAACGACCGATGTAGAGCGCGCTTCCCACCACGATCGCGTCGTAAGGGCTCACATCACCCACCTTCCCGGCAAGCAGCACCTCAACGCTCAGACCGGCATCTCGCAGCACCGCGCCGATGCGCTCCGCGATCCCCGCCGTCGCCCCGTACTTCGTCGCATACGCTACCAAGACGTGCATAGGCCCCCCTAGGTTGACCCAACCAAGACCGGCCCAGGATGCGCGTGAGCCGCAGCCTGACCCGTACCCACCTCAGAAAACGCCATTGTGCCGATAAGTCAAGCGCAGCCCTGCTCAACGTGCCGTTACCGCGGACGGCACCCGCATCTCCACGGTCGTATAGAGCAGTTCAAAGCCGTTGCGCAGGACATTGCCCTGCGACAACGCCCCAGGACGTGTATGGGCCACCGCCACATCGCACCCCGACGCCGCGGCGGCCCTCAGCCGGGCTTGCATCAGCGCCGAGTGGATGCCGAGGCGACGATAGGCAGGCAGCGTCGCCGCCGCGATCAACGCCGCCACCCCTTCGTGGATCTCAAGCGCCCCACCGCCCACCGGCTGACCGTCCTTCCATGCGAGGTAGAGGCGTGTGCCGGGCTTGAACACCGTCCGGATGACCATGAACGTGACGCCGTCCGGCTGCGCCCAATCGCCCGTGAAGCCCGCCGCCTCAAACCACTGCCGGGCCTCCTGCTCGGTAGCGACGCGGATCTCCACGTCCGGCACCGGCTCATCCGCACCGAGCAGATTGACGAGAGCGCGTGCATAGACGTTCATGAACTCGCCGAGAGTGTAGCCCCTCTCGCCCAGCAGGCGCACCAGGGACGCATCCGCATGCGGGCACACCCGCACGTGGCCCGCGACGCCTCGCTCACGGAAGAACACTTCGAGGGCATCGAGATCCGCCGGCGCGACGGCGCCGGCCATGCCCAAGCCACATGCGCGGTTGATCACCGAGGGACGACCACATGTGACGGCATACCCGTCAGCGACCG
>CAZYYC010000366.1:0-3986 GCA_964650935.1 uncultured Anaerolineales bacterium | reverse complement strand
GGGCTGCAAGCTTTCTATGTAGGCTTCCCGCCCCCCATCTGCGAGGGCCCCCCCCCTCGTCTGCGAGGGCCTCGTCTGCGAGGGCCTCGTCTGCGAGGGCCTCGTCCCGGGGCGTCGGACGCGGCAGCGTCTCCGATCCGTCGCCCTCGCCGTCAGACCACCGCCCAAGGCCTGCGGAAAGCCCTTGGGCGGAATACGCGTGCAGCAGCACGCTCGCAGCCCCGGCGCCGCGACCGAACCGCCCCGCCGGATCGTGGTATAATGGTCGTTCGTACTTCCTACGGACCCCCACAACGTCCCGAAAGGAGGAGAACGATGCGCATCGGTATTGACTTCGGCACGACCAATTCATCCGTCGCCCACTTTGATGGTTCCCGTCTCCACCCGGTCGAACTCGATCGAGCCAATGAGAACGCGAGCGTCCTACCCTCGCTCATCTGGATCGACCGTGACTATCAGACCCGCATCGGCTCGTCGGCAGCGACCGAGTACCTGGAGAAGGAGACCGGACGCAAGATCGTCTGGTCGCGGCGCGAGATCGGCGCCGTGGAGATCATCGTAGCAGGTGCCGGCTCCAGCCCCATCCACTACTGGCACGACGTCAACGTCGTCACCGACATCAACGCCAACGGGCGGCTGCTCCAATCGATCAAGACCGCCCTGCGGGATCCCCGCTACGAGGGGACCATGATCTTCGATCGCTACTACACCGTCGATGAGTTGATCGCCCTCGTGCTCCAGGCGATGAAATCGCGGGCCGAGGCCCAGTTCGATCAGCCCTGCGAGAGCGTCGTCCTGGGGCGACCCATCCGCTTCTCCGATGAGGACGCCGTCAACGAGCGTGCCGAAGAGCTCATCTACCGCGCGGCCCGCCTGGCGGGATTCAGCGAGATCACCTTCCAGATGGAGCCCATCGCCGCCGCCCACCTCTACCATCGCGAGGCCTGCCGGCGCGAACTCGCCCTCGTCTTCGACTTCGGCGGCGGGACCCTCGATCTCACGGTGGTCGAGGTCGGGGGCACACAGCCCCCTCACGTCATCGCCAACCGCGGCGCCCTGGTCGGCGGTGACGACCTGGACCGCCGCATCATGCGTTCGCTGCTGCCCTACTTCGGAGAGGGCACCAAAATCGATGGCGGCGCGGACTTCCCCCCCGAGTTTCTCGATGAGCTCCACACATGGCAGACCATGCCCGAGCTCTCGCGCCCCGAGCCCTTGAGCAAGATCCGCCACTACCAGAAGACCGGCTCGGCCCCCAAGACGATGCGCGCCCTGGAGACCCTGGTGACCCAAAACGTCGGATTCAAGCTCTTCCGCGAGATCGAGCGCACCAAGAAGGCCCTGACCGGCGAGCTGATGGCGCGGCTCAACTTCCGCCACGACGCGATCGATATTCGCGAGCGCGTGCTGCGGCGGGACTTCGAGGAGATGATCGAGCCGGAGCTCGCCTCGGTGGCCCGCGATATCCGGGCCGTGCTCCATGACGCCGACCTGCGCCCCGACCGGATCGACGTGGTGCTCCGCACCGGCGGCACCTCGCTCGTCCCGGCCTACGTGGCCATGCTGGAGCAGCTGTTCGGGCCCGAGAAGATCCGCCCGATGGACCCCCTGACCTCTGTCGTGGGTGGTATGGCCATCGTCGCGCACGAGGAATCGGGCCGGGCACCGGCCTACGCCTACCGCTATGACAAGACACCCCTCGTCACCTTCCGCGCGACCAGCGGCAGGCCCTATGAGCCGACCGTCCTGCGCGCACGACAGACCTGCTACACCGACCGCGACTACCGCATCATCAACCTGCCGCTCCTGCTCAGCGGCCTTCACGCCATCCGACCGGCCGACCTCGACTACGATTCCGAGGCCGACAAGCTGCTGCGCTTCAAGCTCTCACACCCCAGCACCCTCTACATCATCTACCAGGCCAAGGCCCACCAGCTCCCCCTCTGGCTGCGCGGCTTCAAGCGCGAGGAGGGTCTGCAGGTCGACATCGAGACCATCGGCGGTCTCTATCCCTTCTTCGTTTACAGCCGCGACTTCCCCGCCGGCTCCTTCGCCCTCGGGGGCGCCCACGCCAAGGGCTACAGCGGCGTCGTCTTCCTCAACTACCTCATGGCCGTCAAACCCCTCTAGCGCCATCCCGACCGGCGAACCTGCCTACCGGCAGTGTTCTATCACGTGATGGACTTTCGGGTGCCTCCCTCTAGCCTTGTAGAGACGTGTCGGTGACACGTCTCTCCGTCTCGCCGCAAGACACCCCACCGGCGCCCTCTCTACCAGCCCCCTGCCTTCGTAGAGACGGAGCGCTGCTCCGTCTCCGACGGCGGGCCCTGCGAACCACGTGACCCCTCCCGTCGCAAGACACCCCACACGGGTGCTTGCGTCTCCCGCCGTGCGCGCCTATAATGAAGGTGAAGACACACCGTTTCTCCTGTGTCGCCTCATTGGAGCCGACGCCATAGCCCATGAAAGGGGGGCCCATGGAATCGCTGACCTTGCCCGAGCCTGAGAGCAACGCGCACACCCCGCCCAGCAGCATCGATCTCAACCAAGCAAGTCGGGAGGAGTTGACCACCCTCCCCGGCATCGGACCGGCGCTCGCCGGTCGTATCGTGACGCGGAGGGAGGAGATCGGGCCCTTCGCATCCCTGGCAGACCTTGAGACGATCGCGGGCATCGGCCCCTCCCTCGTGGAAGGGATCGCCGACCGGGTCACCGTCGTCCCGATAGAGTCGGAGCCCGAGTTCGGCGTCGATCTCGCGACAGACGAGACACCGCCACCCCTCCCCGTGATGGAGGAGCCCGAGCCGGATGAAGAACTCATACCGGCATCGCCCTTCGAAGAGGAGGAGGAACCGGTTCGCCTCGAGACCTTCCCGGCCCTGACCCCCGAGGAGCTCTCCGAGGAAGCCGACGACGAAGCCGTCGACGAACCCGAAGAAGAAGGCCCACCCCCGCCCGAAACGGTCCCTGCTGCGCCACCGCCACCCGAGGGCCGTGCCGCCGAACCGCGCCGCGGCACCTGGGTCTGGCCCACGCTGCTCGGCGCCGTGCTCGGCGGTCTCCTCGGGCTGGCCCTGACCGTCCTGCTCTTCGCCGGCATCAACGGCGCCCTCGACATGAGCCGCAGCCGCGCCTTCCGCACCCTCTCCGACCAGATCAACGGCCTCAGCGTCGAGATCGACGCGGTCCGCGGCGACGTCAGCACCCTGCAGGGTGACCTGAACGGGCTCCGCCAACGCGTCGAGGTGCTCTCGGGCCTGACCGCGCGCATGGAGACGGTGGAACGCACCCTCGAGACCTTCACCGGCGCCATCAACACCCTCCAGCAGGAGACAGACGCCCTCCAGACCGACGTCACAGCGCTTGAGGAAGCCGTCGACGCCGTCGAGGTCCAGACGGAGAAGGCGATGTCCTTCTTCGAACGCCTTAGGGACATGCTCAATGACCTCTTCGGCGCGCCTGAGGAGGTGGACAAATGACCGAATCGAGCCGGCCTCAGCACGACGCCTACGCGCAGCCGCCCGCGCTCCCTGAGGAGAGGCGCCGCAAGGGCGGGGGATTTGCCGCCTTCCTCAAGGTCCTCGTTCGCCTGCTTCTGCTCGTGATCCTCGGGGCCCTGGTCGGCGCGGCCTTCTACTTCGGTATCCCCCTCATCTACCGCGCCACCGTCGTCCCGGTCCAACAGAACACCGACGCGATCCGCGCCCTGACCCAGCGGGTGGATCAGGCCGAAGGACGCATCGCCACCACCTCCGACACCCTCCAGGAGCGGACGGGCCGCATGGAGGGCGAGATCACCTCGCTGCAGGAGGCCTCGTCGGTGCACACCGGCGCGTTGGCGACCGCCGACGAGCGGATCACCGCCGCCGAAGAGCAGCTCACCGGCCTCGACGAGGCCCTCACCGCACACGCCGAGACCCTGACGGCGCTGTAGACCGACCTCCTGTAAGCCGGGCTCTTAATGTGATATCTGTGGACGTGTTTTT
>CAZYYC010000365.1:0-3995 GCA_964650935.1 uncultured Anaerolineales bacterium | reverse complement strand
TGGGACCTTGGATCCGGCGACCCTTGAGGGCGCCATACGCGGCGATGACGCGCACTTCCCACGGACTCGCCTGGTCTGCTTGGAAAACACGCACAACGCCTGCGACGGTTCGCCGCTGGCGCCGGACTACGTCAGCCGGGTCGCCGAGCTCGCTCACGCTCATGGGCTGAGGGTGCATGTGGATGGCGCCCGGATCTTCAATGCTGCAGCGGCTCTGGATGTTGAGGCGCGAGCCCTGGTCGAGGAGGTGGACTCGGTGACCTTCTGTCTTTCCAAGGGCCTCTCCGCCCCGGTCGGTTCGATGATCTGCGGCAGTCGTGCGTTTATCGCCGAGGTGCATCGTGCGCGGAAGGTCCTGGGCGGTGGGATGCGGCAGGCGGGCGTCGTTGCTGCGGCGGGCATTGTGGCCTTGGAGACGATGCCCCAGCGCCTCGCGGCGGACCATACACGCGCGCGTGCCTTGGCTGAGGGAATCGCCGCCCTGCCGGGTACGGTCGTGGGCCCGGTGCACACCAACATCTTCTACTTCTCGCTCGATGCAGCGTGCCCGCTGGATGGTGTCACATTAGCGGCGGCGCTCAAGGCGCGTGGGGTGCTGCTGCCCAACCGTGGGCCACGTTCCTTCCGGGTCGTGACCCATGTCTGGATCAGCGATGATGATGTGGCGCAGACCCTGGTCGCCTTCCGTGAGGTATGGGGGAGGGCGGTCTGACGTCGTGGTCGGTGTGAGGTCGCGCGGATCAGCCGGCTGCGGAGCTTGGGCTATCGGCAGTACGTGGCGCGACCCACGCTGAGATCGCCGTGGTCAGCGGCACCGCCAGCAGCAATCCTGTACTCCCCACCAGCGCGCGGACGATCTCCTCGGCGATGAGTTCGCGGTTGATCGTCAGATACCAGGGTTCCGGATAGAGGTAGAAGAGGATCAGTAGCGGCAGCGCCGTGCTCGCATAGGCCAGGACGAGCGTATTGATCATCGAGGCGAGGTGGGTCACGCCGATGCGCATGCCGCGCTTGTAGAGCGCCCGAGGCCTCAGTGTCGGGTCGGTGGCGCTTAACTCGAAGATCGTCACGGCCTGCGCGAGGATGACGTCGTCGAGTACGCCGGCTGCCCCCAGGATCATCCCGGCGAGCAGAAGCCCTCGCATTTGCACGTTGATGCCCACCGCCTGCAGGAAGAGCGTCTCCTCGGAACCGTAGCCCGTCAGGAAGGCCACCCTGGTCGCCAGGACAGCCAAGAGCCCTGTTACGGCCAGGCTGACCGTCATGCCGAGCAGCGCGGTGTGTCCGGTGACGTTCCACCCCTGGATCAGGTAGAGGGTCACCGCCAGGAGCAGACCGGTGCTGATCAGCGTCACGAGCACAGGGTCGCGGTGGGCCAGAATCTGCGGGAGGATGAACCCACCGATCAGGAGGCCGCTGAGGACCAACCCTAGTAGTCCGCGCAACCCTTGCCAGCGACCGATAGCCATCGTGACGGCCACGAACGTACCCGCGATCAGGGCCAGCGGCAGGAGCCGCACATGGTCGGCGACCTGGTAGACGGTCCGCCCACTGACATCGCTTCCGTCTGGAAGCGTGGAGATCATCACCAGCGCACGCTGTCCCTCCCGGAAGCGAACGGCGTTGAGGGTGGGACCGGTGCCGTGATACTCGAGAACAGCTTGCTCACCCTCATAGGGTCCCTGGGTCAAGAAGCTCAGACGGAGGGTCTGGGCAACGATGACGAGACCGTCGGCGTCCTCCGAGATGGACTCGTCCAGAACCTCGTCGACGCGGGCCTGCACCGTCACGCTGAAGGTGTCGATTTCCTGGGCGTAGGTGATGGGGGGACGGCTGATGTGAAGGGCCAGCGTGAGCGAGGCCAACACGGCGGTGCTGAGGACCGCAAGACCCTCAAGGACGTAGCGGATGGTGCGGCTGGGCTGTTGTCGGTTCATGGTCATCTCCGGTTGTCATTATACAGCACGCTGAGATGGGGGAACACAGACGTGGCCGTGGACGCGGGGCACGTCCGCGTCAGGGTGACCTTCCGGGAAGCCAGGAGGTGCGTTGTGGCGTGGGGTGGCAGGCGTCCGACGCTCTCTCTGTGGTGAGCGAGGCTCTTCGAGCTTCCCGGAAGAGGCCTGACGTGGGCGCTGCTTTGGCAGAGACGACATCTCTGGTACAATCATCATGTCTACAGATTGCCAACGCTCCTCAACAACTGGAGGTCATACGATGGATGAACTGGTGAAATTGGTGCAGCAGAAGACCGGTCTGAAGGAAGCGCAAGCCAAGCAGGCTGTGGAGACGGTGTTGGGCTTCCTCAAGGAGAAGCTGCCGGCCCCGATCGCCTCGCAGCTTGAGGCCGCCCTAGAGAACGAGTCGGTGATGGATCAGGCTGGTGATCTGCTCAAGAAGGGGGCCGGCGGCCTGGGGGGCCTTCTCGGCAAGTCATAGCCACCACGCCCAGATCCCCCACAGGATCATGACGCCGAGGCCCAGCCCAAGTCGGGCCAGCGTGGCCCAACCCCAGCCCATCAACATCTCTTTCGTCGCTTGCCACGCAGTGGCGGCATCGCCCTTACGATGGAGCTCCACGAGATAGAGCGTCAGTAACGTCAGCGCGATGCCGCCGATCGGCGTCAAGAGGAGACTGCCGACCAGGCCGACAGCTGTCGCGATCGCGACCGAGGTCCACGTAGCGCCCCCTTGGCGTGCGCCACGGATGCTGAAGAGGTTATCCGTCAGCCACGAGATCACCGTCAGCACGCTGATCACGCCGAAGATGATCCAGCCCCACGTCCCGAAACCCATCACGATGCCGTGGATGAGTACGAAGATCCACATCACCGTAGGCCCCGGAAAGATGGGGATGATCGTGCCGACCCAACTTAGCAGCAGCCCAAGCAGAATGACGATGCGAAAGCCGGTCTCAACCCAGGGTACCACGAGTTGCTAACCTCCTGCCATGAGGTGGATGACGCGCACGTCGGCACCTTCAGGGATAAGTGTCGCGTTGTAGGCGTCGTGAGGGACGCGCGTGTCGTCGATCGTGACGATCACGCGCGGGAAGCTATAGCGCATCTCTCTCAGGAGATCCTCGACCGTCATCCCGGGACGCCACGTGATGGTGCTGTGCTGGTTGACCGTCACGGTACCCGCCGCGGGCGACGGGTTCATAGATGCGGCTCGATGACCGCCAGCACCTCGGGCATAGCGATCCCGAGGTCGGCGAGGGTCTCCGGGGTGGGGACGCCGTTGGACGTCCAGCCGCGGCGGGCGTAGACCGCATCGATGAGCTGTTCGTATTGGTCTTCTCGGTGCCGGCGGTGCGCAGTGATTTTCTCCTCGACCGACATCGAGTCGGGGTCAAGGTGTAGCCACTCCTGTAGTTGCTTGTCGTAACGTGCCTGGCGCGAGAGGTACTCCGCCGGCGTCACCGGGCCCATCGAGCGATAGGGGATGCTATCGTGATCGCGTAAGCCTTTGCCGAGGCGGATATTGAAGACGCGCTGGAGGTTGTAGACACGTTCGGACATGCGGATGAGATCGTCGGCGGTCACCTCGCGCCCCGTGACGCCGCTGAAGATCTCGACGTAGTTGGCGACGTGGTGGGGGATCTTGGCGGGTTCGTCGGCTTCGGCGTTCTTCGGATCGACGACATCGTTCCAGGGTAGTTTGCAGAAGCCGGCTAGTCCGAACCAGGTCCGCCACATGGGGAAGTAGTGCAGGGCCTCGGCCTTGTCCTCGAAGGTGGGAAGCTGCTTATTGACGCGGTCCATGAAGATCAGCCAGGCCTCGTCGTGCTGAGGCCCCTTGAGGGTGAGGAAGAAACCGCCCCACTGGGCGATGGACTCCTTCGGCACGTACTCGGAGACCTCGATTCCCTGGCCCTCCATGCCGAACTTTTCCATCTCCTCGTAAGGGGCGCCGTAGCGCTCGGAGAAGATCTTCTTCATCTGGCGGACACCCTTGCCCACGGCCAGGGCGAACTCGTCCTTGCCCAGGGCCAT
>CAZYYC010000364.1:0-4002 GCA_964650935.1 uncultured Anaerolineales bacterium | reverse complement strand
GTTGGCCTGATTTTACCCTATCTCTGCCCTCCCATTTCAGATGCGTACGCCCTGCGTGTCGGGCAGGGCGCGCCGGATGGCTGCCGTTGCCGCGATCCCGTCCATCTCCGGCATCAGCAGGTCCATCAGCACCACGTCGGGCGCGAGGGCCTCGGCCATGGCAACGGCCTCGCGACCGTTCTCCGCCTCGCCCACGACCTCGAGTTCGCGGTCCAGGCCCAGGAACATCCTGAGGCCCTGTCGGACCACGGCGTGGTCGTCCGCAATGAGAACTCGTAGGGTCATCGCGCCTCCTGAGGGTGTCGCGTGGGATCAGGCTTTACTCCGCGTACACCGCCTCCTGCAGCCCCCGCAGGTAGCCGATGGCGAAGAGCCGTCCGATGCTCGAGTAGCCGGGGCGCGTGTTGTCGTCGCCCTCCATCGTCGGCACGTGGTCGGGACGGCAGACGCCGTCGAAGCCGACCTCCTTGTAGGCCTTCATACAGGCCAGCATATCGGTCTTGCCCTCATCGTGGAAGGTCTCCACGAACTTGTACTTGTCGCCGCGGACGTCGCGGAAGTGGACGAAGAAGATCTTGTCCTGCTTCCCGAAGTGTCGGATCACGCCGGGCAGGTCGTCGGTCATCAGCGTGAAGTTGCCCTGGCAGAGCCCGATGCCGTTGACCGGGCTGTGGACAAGATCCAGCAACCGCTGGTAGTTGTCGATGCTGCTCATGATGCGCGCCAAGCCCTGGATGGGCGAGAGGGGCGGATCGTCAGGGTGCATCGCCAGCTTGACCCCCGCCTCCTCGGCGACGGGCACCACGATCTTGAGGAAGGCCTCCAGGTTCTCCCAGAGCACGTCGTCCTCCACGATCCCGTACTCGGTCAGCGGGGCGTCCTTCATGAGGTCAAAGTCGAAGGCGGTGGCGAGCGCCCCGCCGCGGGCCGGGGCCGTGGTCGAGGTGCGCATCCAGTTCATAATGGGCATCCACTCATAGCACCAGACCGGGATACCCAGCTTGCCCATATTGGTGATCAGGTCGATCACATACTCGATCTCCTGATCCTTGCCGGGCAGGCCGAGCTTGATCTTGTTCATCGGGGGCCGGCTCTCCAGCACGTCGAGGGAGAAGCCGTAGTCGTTGTACATCGTCTTGAGCCGCACGAGCGACATGTAGCTCCACGGCAGCTGGTCACGCGGCACATCGAAGCCACGGCGCATATCCATGCCGCCGACGGCGTGGGTGACCCCGGCCTGCTTGACCATCGTCCAGAGGCCTGAGGGGTGGGGGGGGAGCATTTCAGCGATCTTGATCATCATGGTCTCCTTGGTAGAAAGATGTGAGGATATGATAGCAGGGTTGCGGGCCAACGCGAGCACCTCTCGGGGCCGCGCGCGTTGGGCCGGCGTCCGCTACGTTCCTCGGGCGGGATCGATGTTCTTGTTGGAGCGAAACAGGTTGTCGGGATCGTACGCCCGTTTGACCTCAAGGAGACGCTCGTAGTTGCCGCCGTAGATCTTCCGCGCCGGGTTGTCGGCATCGCCGGCGAACCCGCCGAAGTTGGCGTAGGAGCCACCTGAGGCATAGGGCTGGAGGCGGTCGATGAGATCACGCGCCCAGCGAATGTTAGCCTCCGACTGCTCCGGATCCTCCCAGTTGGCCTCGATGCCGATCATAGCCGCGACGTTGCGGTACCAGAAGGCCGTCTCGTCCTGCGCCCTCCGCTGCATCGCGCCGCCGAGGTACCAGATGTCGAGGTTGGAGAGGGGCGAGGGTCGGTCGATGCCGGCGGCAGCCAGCACCTCGTTGGCGCCGTCGCTGATCTCGTCGAGGTAACTGGACTTCCAGTAGTAGAGCATGCCGTTGGGGTAGTCCTCATCGTAGAAGGTCTGCGCCTCCAACCACGAGACCGGACCGCTGAGATCGACGAGCGGCTCTCGCCACGTGCGCAGCGGGGCGACAACCCGCCGGCCCTCCTCGACATCGCCGGAGTAGACGCCGACGAAGACCAGTGCCGGATCACCTGCTCGATCGGCCGGGAACTGCGGCCCCTCGGGCACGGTCCAGAGCGAAGCCAGCACCATCAGCTCCTCGGGCGCTTCGCGCATGAAGTCACGTAGCCAGTTCAGCCCGTCCAGGGCCAGCTCGGCGGGGTGAAAGACCACGGCCAGCATCACCTCGGGCCCGACGGGGTGCAGGTCGTACTCGAAAGCCGTGACCACCCCGAAGTTCCCGCCGCCGCCGCGCAGGGCCCAGAACAGGTCGGGGTTCTCCGTGGCGCCGGCGGTCCGGAGCCGGCCGTCGGCGGCCACGATCTCTGCCGAGCGGAGGTTGTCGCAGCTCAGTCCATAGCGTCGCGTCAGCCACCCGAAGCCGCCGCTCAGCGTCAGTCCGGCGACACCGGTCTCCGACACCAGCCCGACCGGCGCCGCGAGGCCGTGGGCCTGTGTGGCTCGATCGAGGTCCGCTAACGTGGCGCCGCCCGCCGCGCGCGCTATGCGCCGCTCCGGATCGACCTGCACCTGGCGCATCAGGGTGAGATCGATCACCATGCCGCCCTCGACCAGCGCATTGCCTGCCACATTGTGCCCGCCGCCGCGTACCGAGAAGGACAGCCCGTGCTCCCGGGCGAAGTTGACGCTCGCTACTACGTCCTGTGTCCCCCCGCATCGGGCGATAAGGGCCGGGCGTTTGTCGATCATGCCGTTCCAGACCTTGCGAACGGCGTCATAGTCATCGGCGTCGGGTGTGACCAGACGCCCGCGCAACTGATCGGCGAAAGTCTGCAGCACCCTGGGGTCGAGCTCCGTCGTCGATCCCGTTGTCGTTCTTACTTGTAGCGCTCTCATGGTCCCTCCCAAAGGTCGGTAAGCTTCCTGTTCGTCGTCAGGTGTTCATCGCGCACGTGCGTCTCTCTGGGGTCAGCCTATCGAGGACGGTCTTGAGGTCTTGGAAGGGGGAGGTGGTTGGTCGCACGAGAGGCACCTTCGTCGGCGTTGGGATCCGGCTCTGAGGACCCTGCCCGTGCTGTGGCCTGGCGTGAACGCGGCGTCTCGCCTGCGGTGACGAGCGCCGCCGGCACCGGCAGGATGCAGAATACGGGCCCCTTCTCGGTCACGATGAGCCTTTCTTCGACTATTTGTATGATGATTATATGGTAAATGACCCTAGCTGTCAATTCGATACAGGGTCAGGGCAGGGCGAGAGGGCGCGGATCGCTACGCCCGAGCGCTTGGATCCGTGTGCTGAGGGAGGTTCTTACAGCGAGAAGAGCTCGATCGCCTCGGTAAGCGGTCGAGCTCTCAGGCGCGCCGGTAGGCGAAGGCGTGGGCGTCGATGGCGCGCGAGACGGCGAGCACGCCGTCGAGGTGGTCGCACTCGTGTTGCAGCAGCTCGGAGAGGTCGCCCTCGAGGCGGACCGTGTGCTTACGCCCGTCGAGGTCGCGATAGGTGATGGAGCAGCCGGCGTGGCGGCGCAGGCGCACGAGGAGGTTGGGGAAGCTCATGCAGTCGTCCCAGAGTTCGACGGTGTCCTCGCTGAAGTCGTGCAGCACGGGGTTGATCAGCGGGCAGGGCGTCGCGATGCCCGTGGGGTTGTCGTCGGTGGTGTTGCTGACCCGCTCCAGAAAGACCAGACGCTTCATCACCCCGATCTGCGGGGCGGCGATGGCGCGACCCACGCCGTGCTCGGCGCGGAAGGCGAGCAGCGTGTCGCGCAGATCCCGGATGGCGGGGCGCAGCTCGTCCAACTCCTCGTGCGCCACCGGCGCACACACCTCATACAGCCGCGGATCGCCCAGCAGCAAGATGTCACGAACGGTCATATCCTCTCCTTATCGTTGCGTCATGATTCCCGTACCTACATACGAGCACCGCCGAAGCTGTCATCCCGAACGAAGTGAGGGATCTCAGCCCTCAACAGCGCTCAACCTCTGCACCGCCCGCCACCGTCGCACCAGCCCAGCTCCGCCATCACGCCGCGGACGATGTCCTCCTCGATCCACGGCAGCGTCTCGGT
>CAZYYC010000363.1:0-4005 GCA_964650935.1 uncultured Anaerolineales bacterium | reverse complement strand
ACAACCTACTGCAGGTCACCGATTCGGAGAGGATGATCACACAGGACATCCTCGTGAGCAACACCGTCTTCGGCCGCTGCCAGGGCTTCGCCTACGAGAGCGTCCGCAGCTTCGTGGACCAATTGCTCGCCGATGAGGCCTTCCACGTCACCCTCCACGAGGCAGCGAACGTCTCGCTCACCCTCCTGGACATCATGCAGTCCGCCGAGACCGGCCTGCCCGTGGATGTCGAGAGGATCTAGCCGGGAGGAGCGTGTTCGACATGGCCACACATCGGATAAGGAACCTCGCAGTATTGACCAGTGGCGGCGATGCGCCCGGCATGAACTCCGCGGTCCGGGCCGTCATCCGCACCGCCTTGTATCGTGGCCTGGACGTCTACGCGATCTATGAGGGCTACCAGGGCATGGTGACCGGCGGAGACCATATCCGCAGGATGGCGTGGGACTCGGTCGGAGGCATCCTGCAGCGGGGCGGCACCATCATCGGCTCCGCTCGTTGCGCCCGCTTCCGCACGCGAGAGGGCCGGCGCCAGGCGGCGCGCAACCTCGTCGCCCACGACATCAACGCCCTGGTCGTCATCGGGGGCGACGGCAGCCTGACCGGAGCCGACACCTTCCGCCAGGAGTGGCCCGAGCTGCTGGAAGAGCTGGCGGACGCGGGAGAGATCACGGCAGACGTCGCCCGCGACTACGGGCAGCTCGCCATCGTCGGCCTGGTGGGCTCCATCGACAACGACATGGTCGGCACCGATATGACCATTGGCGCCGACACGGCCCTGCACCGCATCACCGAAGCGATCGATGCCATCAGCAGCACGGCGGCCAGCCATCAGCGCGCCTTTGTTGTGGAGGTGATGGGCCGCAACTGCGGTTACCTCGCCCTGATGAGCGCGATCGCCACCGGAGCCGACTGGGTCCTGATCCCCGAGAGCCCGCCTGACGTGGACGATTGGGAGGCCAGCATGGTCGAGGTCCTCAAGGCGGGACGCAAGGCCGGCAACCGGGACAGCATCGTGATCGTGGCCGAGGGCGCGCAGGATCGTGAGGGGAACCCGATCAGCACGGAGCAGGTCAAGGCGGCGGTTGAGCAGGGGTTGGGTGAGGACACCCGCATCACGATCCTGGGGCACGTCCAGCGAGGAGGCGCGCCGAGTGCCTTCGATCGCTGGCACACGACGATGCTGGGCTACGCCGCCGTCGAGGAGCTTCTCTCGGCGCCGGCTGAGCGGGAGCCGCAGCTCATCGGCCTGCGTGAGAACCGCGTCGCGAGCGCTCCGCTGATGGAATGTGTGGCGAAGACCCGCGCGATTGCCGACGTCATTGCCGCCCATGACTATGAGCAAGCGATGGCCATGCGCGGTGGCAGCTTCAGGGAATCATTCCGCATCGCGCGCACCCTGATGCGGGCGATGCCCCACCGGCCCGAGCCGGGTCAGCAGCGGCTGCGCCTGGCGGTGCTCAACTGCGGGTCACCCGCCCAGGGCATGAACACCGCCGTCCGCGCCGCCATCCGGCTGGGTACTGATAGGGGCCACGTCATGCTCGGGGTCAAGAACGGCATCGAGGGCTTGATCGGCGGCGAGATCGAGACGATGGACTGGATGAGTGTCGCCGGTTGGGCGACGCGGGGCGGGTCGGAGCTGGGCACCAACCGCACCGAGCCCACCCGGGCCGACCTGTACGCCATGGCCCGCAACCTGGAGGAGCACCAGGTACAAGGGCTCCTGATGATCGGCGGCTGGACCGGGTATCAGTCGATGTACCGACTCGTCACGGAGCGTCCGAACTACCCAGCCTTCAACATCCCGATCATCTGCCTGCCGGCAGCCATCGACAACAACCTGCCCGGTTCGGAGCTGAGCATCGGCTCCGACACCGCCCTTAACACCATCGTCGAAGCCATCGACAAGATCAAGCAATACGCGGTGGCGTCACGGCGCTGTCACGTGGTTGAGGTGATGGGCCGCTACTGCGGCTACCTCGCCCTGCTGAGCGGGTTGGCAACCGGTGCCGAGAGCGTCTACATTCACGAGGAAGGCATCACGCTCGCGGACCTTCAGGACGACCTGGCGCTCCTGAAGGATGGCTTCAGATACGGCAAACGACTCGCGCTCGTCATCCGCAACGAGAATGCCAATGACGCCTACACCACCGAGGTCATCTGCTCGATCTTCGGCGAGGAGGGACGCGACCTCTTCGACGTGCGCTGGGCCGTGCTGGGGCACGTCCAGCAGGGCGGTGACCCCACACCCTTCGATCGTATCCAGGCCACGAGGCTGGCGGCGCGCTGCATCGACTATCTGACGGAGGAGGCCGGCAAGCGGCCTCCGGGTGCGGCCTTTATAGGGCTGCAGGCGGGGCGGGTGCAGTTCACCGACCTGGAGGATCTGCCCCGCATGGTGGACGCCGAGGCCCAACGCCCCAAGCAGCAGTTCTGGCTGGAGTACGGACCGGTCGTCAAGCTGATGGCTCGTCCCGTGTCGTGACGCGGCGCGCGCCGCGTCCCACGCCCCGGGACGGGGCTACACGCCTGCTATTGAAGGCTCCCCACCACCTCCGAAAGCCTCACACCTCGCGCTGCGGGCCGCGCCGGTTCCAGGTGCGCCAGTTGCCCCACATATCCGGGTAGATGGGCATCGAATGGTAGAGTTCGTCGGAGATGGCTTGCACCCTGGCTAAGGCCTCGTCAGGTAACGCCCAGGAGGCGGAGGCCGCGGCATCCTCGATCTCATCGGGCGTCCGCGCCCCCACGAGCGTCGTGGTGACGCCGGGCTGCGCCGCGAGCCAGCGGAGCGCGAGCTGTGCGTGGGTGACGCCCAGCTCCGCGGCGATGGGTCGAAGCCGCTCGACCGCGTAGAGGCACTTCCCGTAGTTGTCCGGTTGCCAGAGCACGCTGCGCGGGCGCTGGTCCTCGCCGGGTAGCGTCGTGTTGAGGTCGAAGGCCCCGGTGAGCAGCCCCTGCGCCAGGCTACTGTAGGTCACGATGCCGATATCGTGCGCGACGCTGTAGGGCCGGACAGCGTCCTCGATGAAGCGCCAGATAAGGTTGTAGGGCGGCTGCACCGCGTCCACCGTCCCGTGTCGGCCGGCGATCTCCATCATCTCCACCGTGAAGTTGGAGACCCCGACCGCCCGGATGCGACCCTCCTCGCGTAGCGCCTCGAGCACCGACATCGTCTCGGCGAGCGGCGCGCGCCGGTTGGGCCAATGGACGAAGCAGATGTCGACGTAGTCGGTCTGCAGCCGCGCCAGTGAGGCTTCGAGTGACGTGCGGATCTTCGCCGGGTCGGCCGCCACCTTCGTCGAGACGATCACGTCGTCGCGCCGGCCCGCAAGACCCTTGCCCAGGATCGTCTCAGAGTAACCGCCCCCGTAGGCGGGCGCGGTATCGAAGGTCGTGATCCCGACCTCCAGCGCCCGGTGGATCGTGCGGATCGAGGCCTCGTCGTCGGGCGGGCCCCAGTACCCCGGCCCCATCGGCCAACAGCCCAACGCCACCACCGACAGCCCAATCTCCGTCGTGCCCAGTCTACGCGTTTCCATCCCAGCCTCCTATCACGATGAACAACCTGCACCCCCTACCCTACGCCCGCGACGACAGCCCGGCGGGAAGCAGCCCTCAGTCGTGGAACTGTGGGAGGTACACTCGATGCGTCTCCAGGATCGCGTCGAGCACGGCTTCCGCCTCGGCCTCGGTCCTGACGGTCTCCCCGGCGATCAGGGCCTGGAGCGCCAGCTTCCGGTCGGCCTTGAGTGCCGCCTCGACGGTGAGCTCCTGCGTGCCGATGATGCGCTGCAGGATCGCCGTCAGGCCGGGCGGCAACTCGCCGAAGCAGAGCGGCTGGAAGCCCATGCCGTTGATCAGCGTCGTAGCCTCGAGCACCGCACCGGCGGGCAGGTTGGTCGCCTGCCCCGCATTGGGCAGGTTAACGGTGCGCAGGATCTCGTCCTCGCCCATCGCGGCGCTCAACACGTCAATGAAGAGGTCCTCGTCCTTGAAGGT
>CAZYYC010000362.1:0-4009 GCA_964650935.1 uncultured Anaerolineales bacterium | reverse complement strand
GGTCACGGTGGCGACCTCGGACGCGCGCGACTTCGAACTCTTCTGGCGCCCGAGGGCGCGGCGTCTCGAGGACGCCACCGACAACCATGCGGGCGTCCGGATCTTGCGCTTCCCGGTGCGCCACCTCCCCCTTTCCTCGTTGACCTATCCCGGTCTGCGACGGCTGCTGTGGATGCTCTCGTACGTGAGGCCCGTCCCGGTGGACGTCCTCTCACGCTTGGCGCGCTGGACGCCGTGGGTGCCCGGTCTCTGGCGTTGGCTCCGTAAGACGGACCAGCCGTTCGACCTCGTGGCGGGGATGACCATCACCTTCGAGCCGCTCCTGGATGCGGGCCTACGCTTCGCACGGCGTCGCGGCATCCCCTTCGTGGTCTATCCGTTGACCCATCTCGGTGCGGGCCCCAAGCCGGCTCAGGATGCCCTTAGCCGCTTCTACACGATGCGCCATCAGGTCGACCTGGTCAGATGCAGCGACGCCGTGGTGGCCCAGACCCCCGCGGAGCGCGACTTCTACGTGGGCCGTGGTGTCGATCCCCGCAAGTTGCACGTCGTGGGCCCCGGATTCACGCCCGCCGACGTCCTGGGCGGCAACGCGAAGCGCTTTCGCGCGCGCCACGAACTGCGCCATCCGATCGTTTTCATGCTGACCTCGATGTCATACGACAAGGGCGTCAACCACACTATCGCCGCGATGGAGCGCCTCTGGGCTCGAGGCTGTGAGGCTCATCTGGTGTTGGCCGGGAGCGTCCTGGAGAGCTTTGCCGCGACCTTCCGCCGATTGCCTGCCGCGACCAAGGAGCGCATCCTGCTGCTGGGTTCGGTGACCGACGAGGAGAAGCGCGATCTCTTGGCTGCCGGGGACGTGATGGCGATGCCCTCGCGAACTGACTCCTTTGGTATCATCTATCTGGAAGCCTGGGCCTACGGCACGCCTGTCATCGGCGCGCGTACCTGGGGCGTGATGGATGTCATCGATCACGGACGGGACGGTCTTCTGGTACCCTTTGGCGACGTCTCGGCGCTGAGCGATGCCTTGGCGTACCTCCTCGAACACCCCGACGAGGCGCGAGCGATGGGTGAGGCGGGCCGTACCAAGGCGCTGCATGACCATACCTGGGACCGTAAGATCCCGCAGATCCATGATCTCTATCGCGAGCTAGGACAGACGCGGCGTTGAGGCTTCTCTACGTCGTGCACCAGTTCATGCCCGACGTCGTCGGTGGCACCGAGCTGGATACGTGGGAGATCGCGACACGCTTGCGCGACCGCGGACATCAGGTCGCGATCGTGCACCGCGCGCCCGGACGCGGCGGGTTGGTGCGCAGGACACAGGAGGACGTAGCCATTTACCGGCTCGAGGCCGGCGAGATGAGCCCCACGCGCCTCTTCGCGGCGACCTTCGGTCACCGGCGGCTGTCGCAGGCGTTCCGTCTCGCCCATGACGAAGTGGCCCCAGACCTCGTTCACGTCCAGCACCTCCGCGGACTGCCGACCGGCATCGTCGACTGGATGCAGTCGCGCGGCAGCCCGATGGTCCTGACGCTGCACGACTTCTGGTTTGTCTGCCCCAATGCCCAGCTTATCGACAACGTCACGGGGGAGGTCTGCACGACGCCCGGCGAACCGGTCCACTGCGCACGCTGTGCCCTGGCGCGGGCCGGACTCAGGCCCGCGCTCTTCGCTGCGCCGCTCCTCGCCCCCTTGATGCGCGCTCGAAACCGCATCCTCGCCGATGCGCTGCGCGGTTTTGACTCTATCCTCACCTACTCGGCGTTTGTGCGTCGCTGGTTTGTCGAACACGGAGCGCCTGCAGCGCGCACCCGGCTGATCAATCGGGGTATCGCACGCCCCGAGGCGTTGCCCCGGAGCCGGCGGACCGATGATGGTCGCGTGTGCCTTGCTTACGTGGGCGGACTGGCCTGGCAGAAGGGCTTGCACGTCCTGATCGAGGCGTTCAACGGGCTTCCCACGAACGCCGAGCTCATCATCGCCGGTGATGTGGAGCAGGACCCTGACTACGTCGCCCACCTGCGTGCGCTGGCACGTCATCCGGGCATTCGCTTTGTAGGTCGCTTGGAGCGACCTGAGGTCTGGCAGACGCTCGCAGACGCCGATGCTGTTGTGGTGCCCTCGCTGTGGTACGAGACCTTCTCATTGCTGACGCGCGAGGCCTTCGTGATGGGGCGACCGGTCCTGGCCTCGGGCCACGGTGTGCTCGCCGACGCGGTGACTCACGGGGTGGACGGGCTGCTTGTTCCTCCGGGTGACGTTGGGGCGTGGCACAAGGCGTTAGCGCGCTTCGTCGCTTCAGCCGCGCTTCGCGTGAACCTGACCGCCGCCGTCAAGCCTCTTCCGACGATGGACGTGACCATCGACGAACTCGAGGCGATCTATCAGCGCACCCTGGCTAGCAGGACTCGGTCAAGCCCACGGCGTCCGGGACTGCCTCTTTGAGAGCCGCCCCTACCATCCCCCGCAGCCACCGCCCGGTGTAGCTCCCCTCGCACGCCGCGACCGCCTCCGGCGCGCCCTCCGCGATGATGTAGCCTCCCGCGTCGCCGCCCTCCGGCCCCAGGTCGATGATCCAGTCCGCCGTCTTCACGACGTCCAGGTTGTGCTCCACCACCACCACGGTATTCCCGGCGTCGGTCAGCCGGTGGAGCACGTCGAGCAGCTTCTGGATGTCCGCGAAGTGCAGGCCCGTGGTCGGCTCGTCGAGGATGTAGAGCGTCCGCCCGGTCGCCACACGGCTCAACTCCTTCGCCAGCTTCACCCGCTGCGCCTCGCCGCCGCTCAACGTGGTCGCGCTCTGCCCCAGCTTCACGTAGTCGAGCCCTACGTCGTGTAGCGTCTGCAGCTTGCGCAGCAGCCTCGGGTGCGCTTCAAAGAAGGCCAGCGCCTCCTGGACATCCATCTCCAGCACGTCGGCGATGGTCTTCTCCTTGAAGCGGATCTGCAGCGTCTCGTGGTTGTAGCGCCGACCCCCGCACGCCTTGCAGGTGACCCACACGTCGGGTAGGAAGTGCATCTGCACCCGCTTCAGCCCGTGACCCTTGCACTCCTCGCAGCGCCCGCCCTTCACGTTGAAGCTGAAGCGTCCGGCGCCGTAGCCGCGCATCTTGGCCTCCGGCGTCGCGGCGAAGACCTCACGGATCTCGTTGAAGAGCCCGATGTAGGTCGCCGGGTTCGATCGCGGCGTCCGACCGATCGGGTCCTGCGTGATCATGATCACCTTGTCGAGCTCCCCCAGCCCGTCAATCCCTGCCAACGGCCCGGGGCGCGTGTCGGCGCGGTTCAGCTCGCGCGCCAGCGCCGGATAGAGCGTCTCTGCCACCAGGCTGCTCTTGCCGCTCCCGCTCACGCCCGTCACGCAGGTCAGCACGCCCAGCGGGAAGCGCGCGTCGATCGCCTTCAGGTTGTGCAGGCTCGCCCCGCGCAGCACCAGGCTCCTGTTGATCGGTTTGCGCCGGTCCTCCGACGGGTTGGTGACCGCCCGTGCACCGCTCAGGTACTGCCCGGTGAGCGACGCGGGATCTGCCCTGATCGCCGACGGCGGTCCTGCCGCTACGATCTCGCCTCCCAAGACCCCTGCGCCCGGCCCCAGGTCGATGACCCAGTCCGCAGTCTCCATCGTCTCCGCGTCGTGCTCCACCACCAGCACCGTGTTGCCCATATCGCGCAGCTCCAGCAGCGTCTCCAGGAGCGCCCGGTTGTCGCGCGGGTGCAGCCCGATCGAGGGCTCATCCAGGATGTACAGCACGCCCACCAGGCCGCAGCCGATCTGGCTCGCTAGCCGGATGCGCTGCGATTCCCCGCCCGAGAGCGAGGGCGCCGAGCGATCCAGCGTCAGGTAGTGCAGGCCCACGTTGAGCATGAAGCCCAGCCGGTCGCGGATCTCCTTGAGCACCTCCTCGGCGATCTGGCGCTCTTCCACGTCGAGCCGCTCCATCAATCCCACCGTCCAGGCGTGCGCCTCCTGGATCGTCATCGCTCCGAGCGCCACCAGTGT
>CAZYYC010000361.1:0-4035 GCA_964650935.1 uncultured Anaerolineales bacterium | reverse complement strand
GGGGCTATGCAGCTTCACCCGCTTGTTGCTGCCCCTGGAGTCGCTCCGGTGAGCCGGCTCTCAACCGCCGAGCGCATCGGCCTGATCGCTGTCCTGCTCCTCACCTGGGGCATGCGCTGGGGCGCCCTGATGGAGTCGCCACCCGGCTGGCGCGACGACGACCTCATCGAGCTCTACACCTTCTCCGCCCGCATCCTTGAGGAGGGGCCTCAGATCTACTTCCCCGGCGCCTCGGGCCACGAGCCCCTCTTCCACACGCTCCGCGCACCCGTCCTCGCCGTCGCCGGCATCAACCAGGCCTCAGCCCGCTGGCCCTCCGCCGTCGCGGGCACGCTCGCCGTCCTGCTCACCTGGGCGCTGGGCCGCCGTATGTTCAGCGTACGCACCGGCCTCACCGGCGCCGCCCTCGTCGCCGTCTCCTTCTGGGGCCTGATGTACAGCCGCGTCGCGATCCGCCATATCGGCGCACTCCCGTGGATGGTGCTCGCCCTCTACTGGGGTTGGCGGCAGTTACGCGATCGCCGCCCCCCTCCCGGCGCCCTGGTGGGCCTGGCCTTGGGCACGGCGGGCGCACTGCTCACCTACTACGCCGGTCGCCTGATGCCCGTCCTGCTCATCGCCGCCTGGCCCTTGGTCGCGCCGCGCGAGCGTCGCTGGCAGCGCTATCTCGTCGGCCTAGGGCTGGGCGTGGCCTTGGCAGCCCCCATGTTCTGGGCCGCCACCCACATACCCGGCGCCGACGCCCGCGTCAGCGAGCTCGCCATTCCGATCCACGCGCTGCTGGAGGGCGACCCTCAGCCCATGCTGCAGACCGCCTGGACCACGTTAGGGATGTTTCACGCACGCGGCGACCCCGAGTGGCTCTACAACCTCTACGAGCGACCCGTCTTCGGGCCGGCGGTCGCCGCCGGCTTCTATACAGCCCTAGCGCTGCTCATAGTCCGCCTGCGGGCGCCTCGGTCGCGTTTCCTGCTCCTCTGGCTCGCGGCGGGCCTCAGTCCGGCCCTGATCAGCCTACCGCCGTCGAGCTACGGCCACACCATCCTGGCCCTGCCTGCCGTCTATCTGGTCCTCGCCTCGCCGCTGGCTGACGCGCCCTTCCACGCGCGCCCCGGTCGTGTCCCGATGGGCCGCACCGTAGCCCTGCTGCTCGTCGCCCTCGTCGCCACGCGCGACCTGCCGGCCTATTTCGTTGAGTGGTCCACAGCCTCAATGGTCGGCTTCCTCTATCGTGCCGACTACCGCGCCCTGTCGCGCCATCTGCAGGCCCGCCCCGAGATCGGCGACGCCACCGTGGGGAGCCTGCTCTTCGGGCCGTGGGATAAGGTGGCGCTGGCGACGGATCTGGGCGGACGGGATCGCATGAAACCGCGCTGGGCCGATCCGCACCGCGCCCTCATCTTCGCCGGCGGCGCGCCGACCCCGACCTACCTGCAGCAGGTCGGCCGGCGCGAATCCGCGATCGCAGCACTGCTCGCTGCGTCGCCGGCGATCGAGGCGCCCCCCGGGATGGATGCCTACCGCGTCGCGCCGCTGCCGCCCCCCGCGGACGCCGTCACCACGACAGTGGACGGACGGTTGCTGCGGACGCTGCCGTTTCAGGGGGCGCTCGTCCTTGACGCGGTGGCTTGGCTACCCGGCGCCGACGTACGTATCGCGACATGGTGGACCGTCCTGGGGCCGCTGCCGCTCCCCGAAGAGGAGCTCATCCCCAATCCACCGCCGCCCGGCGTCTACAACGGCCCGCGCCTCAAGGTCTTCGCCCACCTCGTCGTCACGTCCGAGGAAGGGCGCGACGACACATTCATCGATGATGGGTTGTGGGTCGATCCCTACAGCCTGGTGCCTGGCGACACCATCCTACAGATACACCACTTCGACACGGCTCCCCAGCGCCCGGCCGAAAGCAGCCTGGTCCTGGGGCTCTACGACCCGCTCGAAGGCGCGCGCTGGACGACGCCGAGCGGCGTCGACCACCTCGACATCCCGCTCGCCCCCTAGCCTCCCAGTCCGAGCCGCGCCCACAGCGCCGGCCCCAACACCGCCATCCCCACCACCACCGAGATCAACGCCGCGATCAGCACCGCCGCAGCAGCCAGATCCTTGGCCTGTTTGGCCAGCGGATGATACTGCGGCGACACCAGATCGACCAGGGTCTCCGCCGCGGTGTTGAAGATCTCCGTGATCAGCACGACGCCGGTCGTCAGCGCCAGCGCGGCCCACGCGTGCCACGGCAGACCCAGCCATAGCCCCAACAGGGCGACGACCACCGTCGCCGCGACGTGGACCCGGAAGTTCGGCTGGGTGTCGAAGGCATAACGCAGACCCTCCGCGGCAAAGCGGAAGCTGGCCACAAAGCGGTGGCGCGACGCGGCCCCCGGCGCGTACCTCACTCCGGCAGCGCGATATCGACCTGCAGCAAGCGAAGGATGTCGCTCTGATGTGCCCACATCTGCTCCTTTTCCTGTTGATCCGCGTGGTCATAGCCCAGCAAGTGCAGCGTTCCGTGCACCGTCAGCACCTGTAACTCGTCCTCCAGGCTACCCCCCGCTTCCTCGGCCTGGACGCGCGCCCGATCCAGCGAGATCACAATATCGCCCAAATAGCGCGGATAGCCCGCCGCACCGCTCGAGAAGGGCCCCCGCGTATCATCGGCGAAGGCCAACACATCGGTCGCCTGCGGCACGCCTCGAAACCGGCGGTTCAGATCCTCCAGCGAGGCGTCGTCCGTGATCACCACGACCACCTCGCACACGTCGTCGGGCAGCTGTCGCATCAACGTCGCGAGCGCTGCCCTCCGGACAGGTGCCACATCCACAGGGCCGACCTGTTCCTCGACCTGAACGTCAATCTGATGTCCCTTGCTCATTCGTCCGTAACCGTTCCTTCCGTAAGTGCCACCGGCTCCTCGACGGTGACCCCCTGCTCGCTGTCCACGCCGGCGTCTGTCCCATCACCGCTCGACGTATCCACGCTAGGCGCCCCGCCGACAGGCGCATCGGCCTCAGCCGCATCGGCCTCAGCCGCATCGGCCTCAGCCACATCGCCCTCAGGCTCCGGTGACGGGGCATCCTCCCACTGCGCCTGGGGCTCCACACGTTTCGCCGGCTCGGGATACTGAACCCGCGGGTGGTAGGCGCCACGCAGCAGATCGACATAGGTACGCTTGACCTCGGCCAACTCCGCCATCGTGATCGGCGCGTCATCCAGCTGACCGTCCTTCATCCGCTGATCGAAGATGAAGTCAACCACCTCCTCGAGCTCCTCAGGCGTGCTCGGGCGGCGGGCGCGCGTCGCAGCCTCCGACCCGTCGGCCAACATCACCAGCAAGGTCTCCCGGCTCTGTGGGATCGGACCCGGGTAACGGAATTGCGCCTCGTCGACCAGATCGGCCTCACCCCCCGCCGCCTGCACCGCCTTATGATACAGGAAGCTCACTCGCATTGTACCATGGTGTTCCGGGATAAACGCACGGATCTGCGCCGGCAGGTGATACTGCTTCGCCATCTCCCCCCCGTCGCGCACGTGGCCCGCCAGCACTTCAAGGCTGGCATAGGGGTCCAGGCGGTCATGGGGGTTGCTCAGCCCCTGCTGATTCTCCGCGAAGAAGAAGGGCCGCGCCAGCTTTCCGATATCGTGGTAGTAGGCGCCCACGCGCGTCAAGAGCGCGTTCGCGCCGATACGCTCTGCCGCCTGCTCGGCCAAACTCGTCACCGTCATCACGTGGTTGAAGGTCGCCGGCGCCTCACGCAGCAAGCGCTGGAGCAGCGGATGGTTGGGCCGGCTCAGCTCCACAAGACGGAACGTCGTGGTCAGATCAAAAAGCGGCGTGAGCACGAAGAGCCCACCCACGGTCAGACCGCCCGAGATCAGGCCTCCCAAGATGCACATCGCCAGCTGCAGGATCAGGTGGGTCGGCGTCAGCGCCAACTCGTCGACCGAGAAGACCAGCACGATCAGGGCCTGCACCACACCGGCGACCAGTCCCGACCGGAACAGCGGCCCCGTCTGTTCGTAACGCGGCAGCGTCAGCAC
>CAZYYC010000360.1:0-4060 GCA_964650935.1 uncultured Anaerolineales bacterium | reverse complement strand
TGGGACGATCATCCGTGTGGATCGGGCCGTCCCCCGCGTATCGTCGGAGGTCATCCTCGGCGAGCAGCAGGCAGGCGGCCAGCTTGTAGGTGTCCGCCAGGCCGATGCGGTCCAGGTCTGGCTGCACCAGCGGGCGGTTCATCCGCCGGGCGATGTCTTCGAGATTCACGGTCAGCGGCTCGTCTGCGCCGATAAGAATGATGAAGTCCGTCGGCATGTTGATCATGTACCAGGCCGAGGCGTGCGGGTACACGGTCACAAACGTGCGGATCAGCACCTTGAGCTGATCCGCCGTGATGCCGCTGATGGGCACCCAGGCGGCGGCAAGGCCCCCGCGCGCCAGCCGGTCCTTCATGAGGCGGAAGTACTCTGCCGTGTACAGGTTGCCGTTGTCGCGGTACTGGATGCTCGTGATGTCGGTGACGATCACGTCGTAGGGGTCCGGGGCGACGTGGAGCCAGGCCCGGGCATCATCGAGAATCAGACGGAAGTTGCCGCGATCGTGGTTCGGGCCGACCTGGCCGAGGTTCTCCGACTCGAACAGCCGATAGGTGTGGGGAACACAGGGCTCGATCTCCACGCAATGCACCGTGATTCTGTGAAGCGTCATTGAGTATGACGTGCCCCCGGTGCCGAAGCCCACCGTCAGCGACCGCTGGGGATCGGGATGGAGCAGCAGCGGCAGGTGGGCCAGCATCTTCTGGTCGGTGACGATCTGATCGTAGGTGCCGGCCACGGACTTGCTGTCGACATACAGCATGCGATGAGAACCTTCGCCCATGCCGTACTGCGCCACGTGGACGGTCGCGCTGGGGCCTTCGGCATAGCTAAGGATGATCTCGTCGGGTAGGCGCGACGGTCGATAGAAGCGGATATCGCCCGGGACCCCTGCCACCAGCAGGGCAAAAACGCCCGCGCCCAGCGGTGTGAGGGCGTATCTGCCGACCGACGGGCGGCCGGCAATCGTTTCCGCCGCGGCCGCGATGAGCACATTGAGGGCGGCCAGTCCAAGCAGTGTGCCCCGCAGCCCGAGCAGGGGAATCAGGATCAATCCCGTGACCACCGTACCGGCGATCGTGCCCAAAGCGTTCCAGGCATAGAGCCTTCCCACCACCGTGCCGGCCTGGGAGACCGAGGAGACGAACACGCCCGCAAGCAGCGGAAGGGTGATGCCGATCAGAATGCCTGGCAGAAGCGCCACGCTCAAAGCCATGACGTATTCCATGCCGAAGAGCCAGGCTTCCGAAGCGTTGGTCTGCGTGATGTCCACCCCGGTGGCCAGGGGCACGGCTCCGATGGTCAACGGGCCGAACAGAGCCAAAGCCAGCTGAACGAGCACAAGCACGCGAAGTGGATCCGTCGCCCGCCGCCGCAGCAGGCGGGCGGCCACGGCGGCCCCGACCGCCAGACCGGTCAGGTACACCGTCAGGACCATCGTGAACACGTAGACGCTGTTGAGAGTGAACACCGCGAGCAGCCGGAACCAGGCGATTTCGTAGGCCAGGGCCACAAAACCCGCCACGGCGGCGACGATCAGGGCGAAGCGACTCCGTGAATCGAGGGGGGCCGGCCGGCCGACGGACGCACGAACCGCGGCAGACGGTTCCGGATCGGGCTCCCTGCCCAGGCGTGCCGCAAGCAGGGCAAGCACCACGACCAGGACGTTGCCCGCAACGGCGCAGAGCAAAGTGTTGTCCACGCCGATCCGGCGGATCAGAACAAATCCGGCCAGGGCGGCGCCCAACACGGCCCCGATGGTGTTCACGGCGTAGAACCGGCCGAAGCCCACACCGATCGAGCCTGCCCAGCGCGAAACGAGCCGGGCCATGGCCGGCGCCGTCGCGCCGATCAGCGTGCTGGGAATACCGACCGCCAGAAAAGCCAGCCCGAAGCGGATCAGGTTGGAGCCGAACCAGCCCGGCGTGAGTGTACGGTGAATGAATACGAACGCTTCCAGGATCGACGGGACCATCCAGGCGCTGAGCAGGCCCAGCAGGCCGATGCCCAGTTCGATACCCGCATAGAAATGCACCGGCCGCCGGCTGCGATCCACGGGGCGACCGAACAGCCGGGCACCCAGGGCCACGCCGGCCAGGAAGGCGGATACCACGGCCGCCACGCTGAAGGTCGTCACGCCAAAGACCAGAGTGAGCATCCGTTGCCAGACGATCTGGTACATGAGGGCCGAGGCGCCGGAGATGAGGAAGCAGACGTATAGGAGCAGTATGCGGCGGTTCATCGTGGGGGGATTGTAGCAGGAAGGGGGACGGAAAGGCAAAAGGATGAAGGCACGAAGGCACGAAGGGACGAAGGGACGGAGGGACGGAGGGACGGAGGGACGGAGGGACGGAGGGGAGGGGGGACGAGGTTGAAAAGTTCATGGGAGCAGGGTGCGACGTCGCTCCTCCTGCCATGCGGGACCGGCTTTCCAGCCGGTCTGAGAGTCTGCGGGGAATCCAGGGATCGAGTCGGGCGTCCCAGGAAAGACGCAGGAACTAAAGAATGCAGCAAGGCGAATGGACTGACTGCTCGGTGTCAAATGCCGACACACCCATCCCGATTTGCATTGGGACTGGGCGCGGCACCCCGCGTCCGTGATCCTGGTCCCTCGATCTCTCACAAGAAAGCCCGCCCGCTCCCGTGAGTGCGGGAGCGGGCGGGCGGGGGTCATTCAGACCGGCATCGACCGGCGATTAGAACGCGGCCTGGAAAAACGACCAGTCTTCCAGGTCCACGCTACCGTCCAGGTCGAAGTCGAAAGCGTCCAGGCACACGTTGCCGCACTCCTCCTGGCCCGGCTGGGGCGGTAGGGTCGGCCCGCCGAGGCAGTCCTCAAACGCGATGTAGTCGTTCAGGTCGATGTTGCCGTCGCCGTCCCAGTCGCCTTTCGCGGCGGCCGGACGAGGCACGGTTACCCGGACGTTGTCATACACCACAAAGTTGTCTTCCGCCGGGTTGGCGATGGACGAGAAGATGTCCATGTATCCGAGCATGATGTTGCCGGAGGTGTAGGTCGTATCGGCATGCGCGGCGATCTTGGTGCCGTTGAGGCGCCATTCCGTCACGCCGTTGATGCGACTGATATTCACTTCAACCCACTGCTTGCCCGGGCAACCCTGCGACTCGAACGGCGGGGTCGGGAACAACGCCTGGTAGAACGCGTTCCAGTGGTTCAAGGCAGTGAAGGTGCCGTCATTCACGGCCGCGTAGTACCCGCTGGCCTCGCCCTGCAACGTGGCTCCGATGTAAACGCAGTAGTCCGCTGCGGCGCCGCCCTCGCCGGTCGTGGTGAACCAGAAGCCGTCACTCGATGGGTTGTTCGGCCAGACGACCTGAGTGCCCGAGTGGTTCAGACCCGCGGTGAAGAACTCCGTCGAACCGGATCCACCGTATGCTCCGCCGTTGTAGTTCATCCACATGTCGAAAGTCAGCGCATAGTCCCCGCTGAACGACTGACCGATCGGGAATACGCTGACCGCCTCGACGGCGGGCGTGGCGTCGTTGTTGTTGACGTCGAAGTACAGGCCGATGGTGCTTCCCCCGGCGGAGCTCGGCGCCGAGGGGATGCCGCGCGTGCTGTAATCAAACGCGAAGTTCGCGGTGTAGTCGGTGCCGCTGGTGAGCAGGGTCCAGGCCGTGGCCGAGGTGCCGGCGTCAAAGTCGTCCGCGTACACAACCAGACACAGGGGGCGGATGACAACCAGCGTGTTGGAGGCCGGCCCTTCCACGCCGTCGATGGTCTGGGTGGCGTAGAGGATGTCGCCCACCGTCAGCAGGGGCACGGGCACCACGACCGTTGTTACCCCTCCTGCCGCGGCCGTGTGCGGCGTGTCGTTCACGTACACCGTCACCAGCGTGGCCAGCGGATGAACGCTATCCACTGTGACGGATGTGTCGCCCACGGTTACCGGGCCGGGCAGAACGGGCGCCGGCACCGCCACCGTGACCGGGTCAGACTTCGGACCTGTGACGCCGTTGACGGTCTGCGTTGCGCTGATCTGCTGGCCAAACACGAGAGCCGGAGAGAGGCTGTCAAACACCACGGAATCCGCCCCCTCGG
>CAZYYC010000359.1:0-4079 GCA_964650935.1 uncultured Anaerolineales bacterium | reverse complement strand
GGCCGTGTGGCTGACCAACTCGGTCGAGGCTGTCACGGCGATCTTCGCGATCCTGAAGGCCGGGGCCACCTTCCTGGTGATCAACGCCACGACCAAGCAGGACAAGCTCGCCTACATACTGAACAACTGCGCGGCGAGTGCGCTCTTCGGCCCAGCTCGTGAGCACCTAATGGCACAGCACCTATTCGCCACCGTACCGTCGCTGCGATGCACGGTGTTGTGCGGGAAGGGAGCTGCGGAGCCGTCAACGGATCACCGTCTGCCGGCGTATAGCGGAATCCTGGGCGCTAACCCGCCGAGCCGCCCCTCGTGCCACACGGTGGACGTGGACCTCGCCTGCCTGATCTACACGTCGGGCAGTACCGGCGACCCCAAGGGCGTTATGTCCACGCATGCCAACGTCACCTTCGCCGCAGCGTCGATCATCGAGTACCTCGGCAACACGTCCGACGACATCGTGATCAACGTCCTACCGCTCTCATTCGACTACGGGCTCTACCAACTGCTGATGACGTTCAAGTTCGGCGGCACCCTGGTCCTAGAGCGCTCTTTCGCCTATCCCGCTGCACTACTGCAACGCATTGCACAGGAACGGGTGACGGGGCTTCCAGGGGTCCCCACCCTCTTCGCCATCCTGCTGCAGATGGATTTGGCGCGATTCGATCTCACCTCGTTGAGGTATCTCACCAACACGGCGGCAGCCCTGCCCGTGGCCCACATCGAGCGACTGCGCGACGCCTTTCCGATGGCCCGCCTCTTCTCCATGTACGGGCTCACCGAGTGCAAGCGCGCGCTCTATTTGCCGCCCGAGGAGCTGGACCACCGACCCGGGTCGGTCGGGATACCGATCCCAGGGACCGAGGCCTGGCTCGAGGATGAGGACGGCAACCGCCTGCCGACCGGTCAGAGCGGCGAGCTGATCATCCGCGGCTCCCACGTGATGCAGGGATACTGGCGCGACCCTGAGGAGACGGCGAAGCGCTACCGCCTGGGACGCTACCCCGCCGAGCGGATGCTGGTCACGGGCGATCTCTTCAGGACCGATGACGAGGGCTTCTTCTATTTCCTCGCTCGTAAGGACGATATCATCAAGAGCCGCGGCGAGAAAGTCGCTCCCAAAGAGGTGGAGAGCGTCATCTACCGGCTTTCGGGTGTCGCAGAAGCCGTGGTCATCGGCGTGCCCGACGCGCTGCTGGGCGAGGCCGTCAAGGCCATCATCGTCAGCAAGGAAGGCGCAGAGCTGACGGAGCGCGATGTCATTCGCCATAGCGCGGCTCACCTGGATGACTTCTCCGTGCCCAAGCACGTTGAATTCCGTACCTCCTTGCCCAGAACGCCCTCGGGCAAGGTTGACCGAAGGGCGCTGAGGTAGATCTGTGTGCGGCATCGTCGGTAGCGTTGATTGGGGAGGGCGTCGCCCGCCGAACGGAGAACGGCTCGGAGAGATGCTCGCTGCGATCCGCCATCGCGGGCCCGACGAGGTCGGTATCTACCTGGACAACAAGGCGGGATTAGGCAGTGTGCGCCTCAGCATTGTCGACCTGAACACGGGGCGACAGCCGATCACCAACGAGGATGGATCGCTCCAGATCGTCTACAATGGTGAGGTCTTCAACTACCCCGAACTTCGTGTCGACCTTGAGCGCCGCGGGCATCGCTTCACGACCCAGTCCGACACCGAGGTCATCGTGCATCTCTATGAGGAGCTCGGCCCCGCGTGCCTGGACCACCTGAACGGGCAGTTCGCGATCGCCATCTGGGACGTGGACCGGGAGACGTTGTTCCTGGCCCGGGATCGCGTGGGCATCTGCCCGCTCTTCTACGCGGAACTGCCGCACGGTCTGGTCTTTGGGTCGGAGATCAAGGCGATTTTCGCCGGGCGAGGCATTGAGGCCCAGCTCGATCCGCACGCCCTGGCCCAGGCCTTCACCTTCTGGGCACCGATCGCGCCCCGCACCGCCTTCCAGGGGATCTGCGAACTGCCGCCTGCCCACTATCTGATGGCAGGCCCCGACGGCATCCGCATCACGCGCTACTGGGACCTCGCGTATCCGCCCGCCGGCGAGGAGACGCGCATCTCCGAGGCGGACGCGGTCGAGCAGCTGCGCGAGCTCCTCTCGGACGCGACCCGGCTGCGCCTGCGCGCCGACGTCACCGTGGGCAGCTACCTCAGCGGCGGGCTCGACTCCACCTACATTGCCGCACTCGTGCGCGAGCACACGCCGGAGGCGCTGGAGACCTTCTCGATCAGCTTCGAGGATGCGGCTTTTGACGAGACCCCCTACCAGGAGATCGCCTCGGCCTTTCTGGGCACCCGGCATCACGTCATCGCGTGCCGCACGGCGGACGTCGGCGCCGCCTTCCCCGATGTCGTCCGGCACGCGGAGGCGCCCATCCTGCGGACGGCGCCCGCGCCCATGTTCCTGCTCTCGAAGCTGGTGCACGACCACGGCATCAAGGTCGTGCTGACCGGCGAAGGGGCCGACGAGTTCTTCGGTGGCTACAACATCTACAAGGAGGACAAGGTGCGGCGCTTCTGGGCTCGCGAGCCCGCATCGACACTCCGACCTCTGCTGTTGCGACGCCTCTACCCCTACGTGACCGACCTCGCGCGAGATGGAGACGCCTACCTGGCGGCCTTCTTCGGTGTGGGGCTCACGGAGACCGACCAGATGGGCTACTCGCACCGCAACCGCTGGCGCAACACGGCACGGCTGCACCGCTTTCTCTCCCCTGACATGCAGGCAGCGCTCGAAGGCTATCGCTGCGTCGACGAGCTGCTGGCGACGCTGGACGGCGGCTTCGGCGCACGCAGCGCGCTCGCACAGGCGCAGAAGCTCGAGATCACGACCTTTATGTCACCCTATCTCCTCTCCTCGCAGGGCGACCGCATGCTGTCGGCGCACAGCGTGGAGGGCCGTTTCCCCTTCCTCGACCATCGCGTGATCGAGTTTGCCAACGCGCTACCCCCGCGCTACAAGCTTCGCGGCCTCGAGGAAAAGCACATCGTGCGCAGGAGCGCCGAGGGCTTGCTGCCTGCCGAGATCGTGCGGCGGCGCAAGCAGCCCTACCGCGCACCCATCCACCGTGCCTTCTTCGGGCAGCCTCTCCCGTACGTGGACGAGCTGATGAGCCCCGAGGCGGTGCGAGCAGCCGGGATCTGGCACCCGCAGGCGGTGGAGAAGCTCAGGCGCAAATGCGCCTCAGCCGACAGGCTCAGCGAATCCGAGGAGATGGCCGTGGTCGCCATCCTCTCGACGCAATTGCTGCATCACCACTTTGTGGACCACTTCGCACCGCCGACGCGAGCTTCCCTGCCCGCCGGCATCAGCTTCGAAAGGGGCGATCACCTATGAAACGCTGCACGCGCTGTGTCCTCCCCGAGACCTTCCCAGGCATCCGTCTCGATGACGAGGGCGTCTGCCAGTACTGTCGCCGGACACCGAGCGAGCTCGATCTCGCCGAGAGCAGGGCCAAGCTGCGCGCGCGGTTCGAGGCGCTCGTCGCTGAGGTGCGTCCGGCGCCGGGCTACCAGTGCATGCTGAGCTGGAGCGGCGGCAAGGACAGCACCTTCACGCTCGGGCAGCTGGTTCACGTCTACGGGCTGCGGGTGCTCGCCTTCACCTTCGACAACGGCTTCATCTCCCCGGGCGCGATCGACAACATGCGCACCGTCGCCGACAACCTCGGGGTGGACCACGTCATGATCCGGCCCAGCTTTCAGCTCCTGCGGGAGCTCTTTGTCGCCTCAACCGCGCCGGGCATGTACCCGGCCAAGGCGCTCGAGCGGGCGAGTGGCATCTGCAGCACCTGCATGGGACTCGCCAAAGGCCTGGGGCTGCGGCTCGCGCTGGAGAAGCGCGTTCCGATGATGGCCTATGGCTGGTCGCCCGGACAGATTCCGTTGGCGTCCGCAATCCTGCGGCCCCACCGGAGGATGATGCAGTCCATGGTGGAGGCGGCTGCCGCACCGCTGAACGAGGTCTCCGGCGGGCAGGCCTCCGTCTACTTCCCGGAGGCACACCACTTCGAGGACGTTGAGCAGATGCCGGTCAACGTCTCACCGCTCATCTTCCTCG
>CAZYYC010000358.1:0-4091 GCA_964650935.1 uncultured Anaerolineales bacterium | reverse complement strand
CTACAATATCATCCTCATTCGGGACGGGCAGGGCCACATGGTCCGCTGGCGCGGATACGAGGCGCTGGATATCGCCGATCAGATAACGCGCGTAATGCCGACTATCGACGGCTTCGAGACCTTCAGGATGATGATCGTCGGAGGGAAGCCGGTCGTGATTCCCGACACGCAGGCCTCCCAGGCCTGGAGCGCCACGTCGGGGCGCATCGATCACCGTGCCTACGTGGGTGCGCCGATCCGCATCGACGGCGTGACCGAAGGCTTTCTCAACGTCAATAGCGCTCGTCCGGGTCACTTCACGGCACGCGATGGTGAGCGGCTGATGGCCTTCGCCAACCACGCTGCGATCGCCCTCAAGAACGCGCGCCTCTACGAGGCCGCCCAGCATCACGCGGCGGAGCTGGAGGCGCGGGTCGCAGAGCGCACCGCCGAGTTAGCCGCGCGGACCGCCTGGTCGGAGGCGATCCTGGCGAGCACCTCCGACGGGATCGTGGTGGCCGACAGCGAAGGGCAGATCCTGCAGATGAATCCCGTGGCACGACGCTGGCTGGAAAGGGAGTTGTCCGCCGAGAACGCAGTCCGGTTGCGCGACGCCATTGAAGCGGCAGCGATGGCACCGGCAACGACACCCCAACCGCTGTCCATCTTTGAGGGACGCGACTTCGAGCTCCACGCCGCGCCGGTGTCGACCGAGACGCAGCCGCGCGCCGCGGTGGTCGTGGCGGTGCATGACGTGAGTCACCTGCGTGCCCTGGACCGGATGAAGTCGCAGTTCATCGCCGACGTCTCCCACGAGCTGCGCACGCCGGTTGCCGCCGTGCGGCTCTACGCATCGCTCTTGGAGCGCGGCGTGCTGGAGCGCCGGGAGGGCTACCTGGCATCGCTCCAGGAGGCCACCCAACGCATCACGCGCCTCGTCGAGGGCATCGTGCAGATCGCGCGGCTTGAGGCGGGGCACGTGCTCCTGGAACCCACGCCCAGCGATCTCAATACACTGGCGACTGCCTCGGTCAACAGCTTTGCCCCGATCGCGGAGGCGCAGGGGCTCAACATGGTGACGGAGTTCGCATCGGATCCGATCATCGTCGAGGTAGATCCCCACTGGCTCCATCAGGCGCTGGACCACCTGATCGAGAACGCTGTGCGCTACACGCCGGCGGGCGAAGTCCGCGTGACGGTGCGCCGCGTGGGCCCGTGGGCCGTCTGCGAGATCGCCGATACTGGGCTCGGGATCCCCGCCGAGGAGACGCCCCGGCTCTTCGAACGGTTCTTCCGCGGAGAGGAGGCACGGACCCGCCAGATCCCCGGCAGCGGGCTGGGACTGTCCATCGCAAGGGGGATCGTGCAGCGGCACGGAGGGCACATCGCCGTGGATAGCCATCACGGGTCCGGCTCGCGTTTCGGCGTATGGCTGCCGCTGAAGTTCCCCATCGCCGGCTCTCCGGACGACGTCGCGGAGACGCCCTAGGGACAGAACCGCCGAGGTTGACTTGCGCGAAGGTCGGCTTCGTACATACTTGGAGAGATGGTAAGACGCGATCACGGGAGAGACAAGATGACGATGCAGACAACCCCTACAAGCCCCAAGAAGCGGATCCTTGCCGTGGAGGACCACGACCTGCTCCTCTCGGCGATCCGCGACATCCTCGAGGTCGAGGGCTATGAGGTGCGCACCGCGACCGACGGCGTGGACGCCCTCGATAAGCTCCAGACCTTTAGGCCCGACCTGATCATCGCCGACATCTCGATGCCGCGGATGGACGGCTACGAGTTCTTCGATGCGGTCCATGCCAATCCTGAGTGGGTGCCCATCCCCTTCATCTTCCTCACGGCGCGCGCAGAGCGTGAGGATCGGCTGCGGGGCAAGGCCATGGGCGCCGAGGACTACATCATCAAACCCTTCGATCCTCAGGAGTTGGTCGTCGTGGTCAACTCGCGGATCGGGCGGGCGCGGGCGATCCGCCAGGTCACCGAGCACGAGTTCGACGAGCTCAAACAGCAGATCATCACGCTGCTGAGCCACGAGCTGCGCACGCCGCTGACAAGCGTCTACGGCTACACGGAGTTGGCGCTCGAGGAGGCGTCGAGCTTGCCGCCGAGCGACTTCCAGCAGTTCCTGACGGGGATCAAGAAGGGGGCCGACCGGCTAACCCGACTCGTTGAGGATCTGCTGCTGGTGGTTCGCCTCGACACCGGTGAACTCCAGCGGGAATTTGAGCTGCTGGGCGAGGTTCAGGATGACGTACACGAGATCGTGCGGCGCACGGCGAGGGTGGAGACCGGTCGCATGATGCACCAAGGTGTGACCCTGGACCTGGACGTGCCTCAGGCGCTGCCGCCTGTACGCGTCCATGAGTTCTTCCTCAGCGACGCACTGGCACGCCTGATCGACAATGCGGTGAAGTTCTCACGGAGCGCGGAGAAACCGGTGAAGGTCAGCGCTCGAGCCGTGGACGATCACGTGGAGATCTCGGTCCGGGACTGGGGCGTTGGTATCCCGGAGGCCCAACTCGATCGGCTCTTCGAGTCCTTCGGACAGCTGAACCGGGCCAAGCTGGAGCAACAGGGCGCGGGGCTCGGACTCGTCATCTGTCAGGCGCTGATCGTTGCGATGGGGGGCCGAATCTCGGTCACCAGCAGCCAGGGCGACACGAGCGGCAGCACCTTCACCATCCATCTGCCGGTCGCGGGCTAGTCGCCGCGCCGAGCTGAACTAGAACGGGCCTTGCCGAGGTCTGACAGCGACCTCGGCAAGGCCCGTTAGCGTAGCTCGATCTACGGCTCGCGCCTACACCACCAGAACGCGGGTCCCCGTGATAGCGGGCTCCGCCCGCTGCGTGTAGACCTCGTAGGGCGCCACAGGCTCGACCCAGCGGAAGATCCACTGCGCATCCTCGGCCGTGACGTTGATGCAGCCGCTGCTGTGCACGCGACCATAGTCATTGTGCCAGTAGGTCCCGTGGATCGCTACCCCGCTCCACGTGAAATAGGTCGGAAAGGCCACACCCGGCAGGTCATAGGGACTGGGAATGTCGGTCACGGTCATCCGGCGCGCATGGCGCTTATACAGGACGCGGAACTCGCCCAGCGGCGTCGGCGTGTTGGGATTGCCGGTCGAAACCCGCGTGTGGAAAACGACGCTGTCTCCCTCCAAGCAGCTCAACGTCTGCGCCCCACGGTCGATCTTCAGCAGCTTGTCGGGATGACCTGGGGAGATCGGCGTCAACTCCTCGGGCGTCACCACGCGGAACGATGACCCCAGGGCATACGGCCCGGGTCGCCACGGCGAGACGCCCTCCTTAAGCTGGTACCATACCTGCCCTTCCTCATCGGTTACGGCGGTGATCGCCCGGTAAGTGGTGCCATAGTAGAGCCTGTGAGCGACGTAGGCGCTGGCGGGTGTCGCCCTTGCCTCGGCCCAGGGCCGCGTTACCTGCACCCAGAGACCCGGCTCGGCGATCTGGGTCACGGCGGGCTGTTGCTCGTCGCGGACCGGCTGGACGTAACCGCTGTGAATGTAGCCACCCTCCGTACGGTACCACACAGGATTGGTCGGCCACGGTGGGTCGCCCTGGACCGCCTCATAGAGTGGGATGACGTCGTCGCGGGTGGTCCACCGAACCACACCCTCGCCCGTCGACGGACCTTGGCGCACGGGCTGGCGCCACCACTGCGTCAAGCGTCCGAGCGGGGCGGGGAGCGGCGCACGCGGGAAATCCGGCAGCCGCGACCCGAAATCGAGCGCTCCTCTGGAGCGACTGGGCGGCACCAGCAGAGGCACCGCAGAGAGCGCCGAGAACTTGAGGAAGTCGCGCCGCGAGAGGCGCGGAGGCATGCCGAAGGTATCCACATCATCATCAGGCGCGGGCCGATCGAGGTTCGGCAGTGGGTGCGGCGGATTGCGTTTCATCTTTCCCCTATCCTTATCCTACGATAGTTTTGCTTCTCATCTATCATACAGCGAAAAGGTGTGGGAGGCAACTCCATAGCACACAAAAAAACCCGCCGAATCGGCGGGTTTTTTTGTGTCTCGCGAAGCGCATCTCGCGATAGACCTGTGTCGGGGCGGACGGATTTGAACCGTCGGCCTC
>CAZYYC010000357.1:0-4094 GCA_964650935.1 uncultured Anaerolineales bacterium | reverse complement strand
CACTTCTACACATGGATCACGTCGCTCGCCCTGACCTCGGTGGCGGCCTCGGTAGCGCTGGTGAGCACCAATTGCCTGTTTGTCGCCGTGCTGGCGCACTTCGTGCTCGGTGAACGCGTGCGCCCACGGATGGTGCTCGGCATCCTGATCTCGCTGGTGGGGACGGTCATCATCGGGTTGGGGGATCTTGAGGCGGGCCCCGGTTACCTGTTGGGAGATTTTCTCGCGGTGTTGGGGGCTATCTCGGTGGCGTTCTACATGCTGATCGGACGGCAGCAGCGCCAGAAGTTATCCCTGTTGGGCTATGTCTTTCCGGTCTACGGGATAGCGGCCATCGTGTTGATGGGCGTCGCGCTGCTCGGCGGCGCCCCCCTCCGGGGTTATGCCGCTGAGACCTGGGGCTGGCTGCTCCTGATGGCGCTGATCCCGCAGGTCATCGGGCATTCATCCTTCAACTGGGCGTTAGGGCATCTATCGCCCACCTACATATCACTGGCTGTGCTGGCGGAGCCGATCGGGGCAACGATCCTCGTGTGGTGGGTGTTGCAGGAACCCCCCGGTGCTGCTGCAGTGCTCGGTGGTGTGATCATCCTCGTGGGCATCGTCGTGGGGACCTGGAAGCGTCCATCCGGCGAACGCCTCGATCAGGGGAAGAACGCGTGAACCTTGTATGGTTGTTCATTCTTGGCTCGATCTGGGGTACTTCTTTTCTTTTCATCAAAATAGTCGTCAGCGAGATTGGCCCGTTCACCTTGGTCGCGGGTCGACTGGGGCTGGCGGCGTTGTCGATGGCTCTCCTCTTGCGGGCGCGGCGGATCCCCTTTCCGCGTGAGCGGCGGGTCTGGGGCAACTTTGCCGTGGTCGGTCTGCTCAACGGGGCGTTGCCCTTTACGCTGATCTCTTGGGGAGAACAGTATATCCCCAGTGGATGGGCGGCGCTGCTGCAGGCCACAACGCCGATCTTCACTATCTTGTTCGCCCACGTTCTGACGCGAGATGACCGCATCGACCTGCGGAAGGCCCTGGGCGTGGTGGTGGGGTTCGCCGGCGTAGGCCTGCTGATGTGGCCCGAGCTGCGGGTCGGACTCAACGCATCGGTATGGGGCATGTTGGCGATAGTGGGGTCGTCGGCCTCCTATGCTCTGGCCTCGATCTTCGCGCGTTCTCGTTTGCAGGGCCAGCCGCCGATGGCGTCGGCTGCCGGGCAGTTCACGATGGGTTTTCTTTACATTCTGCCGCTGGCTTTCATCCTTGAGCGTCCCTTCGCCATCGCGCCGTCGGGACAGGCACTGGCGAGCTGGGTCACACTCTCGTTGATGGGGACGGTGGTCGCTTACGTGATCTACTTTGCGCTGTTGGCTCGCACGAGTGCCACCTTCACGACGATGGTCACGTACATCGTGCCGATCAACGGCCTGGTCCTGGGGGCACTTGTGTTGAACGAACATCTGAGCCCGATGCTTATGATCAGTCTGGCGTTGGTGTTTGCCGGCGTGCTGATGGTGCGCCGCTGACGGCTGCGACATGCTGAATGGACGACTGCCACGGCTGCGCTGATGGTAGAACCTCCGGGTTGGTGGTACAATTCCCCCTGGATTACTGAGAGAAAAGCGAAGAGGCAACGGGTATGCGATTTGAGAATGTCTGTATTGAAGGTCTGGGATACGTTCTCCCAGAGCGTGTGGTCAAGACGGCTTGGTTCGAGGAGAAACTCGCTCCCATCTATGACGCCCTGGGCGCTCCGATGGGGTTCATTGAGCGTCTCACCGGTATCCGCGAGCACCGTTGGTGGGACGATGACGTTCGCGTGTCGGACGGCTCGGCTTGGGCCGGCGAGAAGGCGTTGGTCGAGGCAGGCGTCGACCGTAGCGAGATCCAGTGTTTGATCAACGCGTCGGTCTGTCGTGACTATATTGAGCCCGCGACGGCCTCCATCGTGCATAATAAGCTGGGCCTACCGCCTGAGGCGATCAGCTTCGATGTCGTCAATGCGTGTTTGGGGTTTCTCAACGGCATGATCCTCGTGGCCAACATGATCGAGCTAGGCCAGATCGACACGGGGATGGTCGTGGCGGCGGAGGCCCCCCGCGAGGGCCAGCTTTGGACGATTGAGCATATGCTCAACAACCCTCCGGACAAGGAGACACTGCGGGACAATCTGGCCTCATTCACCCTGGGTGCGGCGTCCGTGGCTATGGTGATGCGACACGCGTCGAAGTCTAAGACGGGCAAACGTCTGCTGGGAGGTGAGGCTTATAGCAACACCTCACACTGTGAGCTCTGCGTTGCGCAGCGCACATGGATGCGGACGAAGTCGTCGGCGTTGCTCTCAGAGGGGACGAAGGTCGTGGCGCAGGTTTGGGAGAAGTTCAAGGTCGGCATGGGCTGGACGAATGACATGGTCGATAAGCTGTTCACTCACCAGGTGAGTGAGCCGCAGCGGCGGGTGGCCCTGCGAGCCCTCGATCTCTCCCCTAAGATCGACTACCCGACGCTTCAGTATCTGGGGAACACGGCCTCCGTAGCTGCGCCGATCTCCATGGCCATTGGCCTAGATGAGGGGTTCGTTAAGGATGGCGACCGGATCGTCCTGTTCGGTGTCGGCTCGGGTATCAACAGCATCGTGCTGGGGATTCAGTGGTAGCAGAAGCGGCGTTCGGACGTCTGGATCGAGCGAGGCTCTACCCATTCACCTCCCATGAGTTCGAGGTGGATGGGCAGCGCATGCACTATCTTGATGAGGGGCCTCGCGACGCTGTGCCCATTGTGATGTGTCACGGCAACCCGACGTGGTCCTTCTACTATCGCACGTTGATCCCTGCACTGAGCGAGAGCTATCGTGTGATCGTCCCCGACCACATCGGCTGTGGATTGTCGGACAAGCCGCAAGACTACACGTATACGTTGGAGCAGCACATTCGGAATCTCGAGGCACTTGTCGAGCATCTACAGCTGCGCGATATCGTGCTGGTGATGCACGACTGGGGCGGCGGGATCGGGATGGGATTCGCGACGCGGCATCCGGAAGCCGTCGCGCGTTTTGTGATTTTCAACACGTCGGCTTTCTACCAGCCTGCGGTGCCGTGGGTGCTCAAGCTGGCGCGCAGCCCCGTGCTCGGTGCTCTATTGGTCCGTGGCCTGAACGCTTTCGCGGGCCTTGCCGTCCGGCTGGCGGTGGAGGATCGGGCACGCATGACGCGGGCCGTGCGTGCCGGTTACCTGGCACCGTATGGCACCTGGCGCGACCGGGTTGCCATCTATCGCTTCGTGCAGGATATCCCCGTCACGGCGGAGCATCCGACGCGGGCGACGGTCGATGCCGTGGATGAGAAGTTAGCGCTGTTTCGCGACCATCCGATGTTGATCGTGTGGGGGGCCAAAGATTGGGTCTTCACGGTCGAGGACTTCCTGGCGGGATGGCGGGCGCGCTTCCCTCAAGCCGAAGTCCACGTTCTGCCGGACGCCGGACACTACGTGGTCGAGGATGCGCATGAGCGGATTTTGCCGCTCATGGTTACGTTCCTGTCTCGATCAGCAGACAACTGCCGGTAATCGATCCGGCGCCAGGTGCGGCACGTGTGCTCATCCGCCGACCGCTGCACGATGAAGGGATACTCAGTGATGTCGACATCCCACGCGAGTGGAGCCTACAATGTCGCAAGCGCGCTTGCCGATATGGCGGAGCGCGCGCCGTACCAGCCGGGCATCGTCATGCCCGCCGGTCGCGATGCCGGGGGGCGGGCCAAGGTGGTACAGCTCAGCTTCCTGCAGCTCAACGAGCTATGTGACCGTTACGCGCACGGCCTGGATGCGCAGGGTATCGGACGTGGCGATCGCGTGCTCTTGCTCGTCCGTCCGGGGCTCGATCTGATCGCTGTGGTCTTTGCCCTGCTGAAGATGGGGGCTGTGCCGGTAATGATCGATCCGGGTATGGGCCGGCAGGCTTTTTTGCAGTGTGTGGCGGAGACCGAGCCGCGGGCGATGATCGGACTGCCGATCGCCCACGTACTGCGACGCATCTTCCCACGGCCCTTCCGCACGGTGGAGCGTACCGTGATCGCCGGCAGCGGCGCTTCGGCCTTGGGGTGGTTGGC
>CAZYYC010000356.1:0-4101 GCA_964650935.1 uncultured Anaerolineales bacterium | reverse complement strand
CGTTTGGTGGTCGTTGATCCATTTCAGTGCGGTGGTCTTGATCTGATCGGTCATTGAGCGTCTCTCCTTAACTTAAGGATTCGGGTCGGTGGCCGTTATATGATCGTGTCGCTGTCCTCGGGTGTGCCGCACCATCTCATCACCGGCCCACCATCGTCAGCTGCCATTTGCCTAGTATACGCCAGAACAGACGAAGCTCCACAGCATAGCAGAGCGATTGACCTAGATGAAAGGTCTGCTAAGCTGTGCGGTATTGATGATCCGGGCATGTCGGTTCCTGGGTGCGGGTCGTGGTCGGGCTACGTGTCCGCGACGCAGCCATCGTCAGCTGATCGGTGCATATGGAACAGCGTGAGCTATGCAGGCAGACACAGAGGCGTCGGGGGCCCTATCGGCCAGCTTAGGCGGTGTGCAGCTCTATCTCTCCCGTCAAGCTGACTCGCTGGGGCGGTATGTGCTGGAACAGGCGCTCCAGAGCCTTGTAGGCTGGGTGCCTACCGTTGTGGGGATCGGGCTCCGCGGACTCCTCTATCGACTGATGATGACGACGAGGGGCCCGGTGGCCATTGAGTCCGGTGTACGACTGCGTTTCGCGAACCGCATCTGCCTGGAGCGAGGTGCCTACCTCGACCAGGGCACTTACTTGCACGCGTGCCCTCAAGGGATTCAGATCGGTGAAGGGACCCTTGTGATGCACGGGTCGGTATTGCACGTGTACAACTTCCGTGACCTGCCCAACGCGGGTATCCACATTGGTCGAGGCAGTCTGATCGGTGAGCATAACATCATCCGCGGACAGGGCGGTGTCACAATCGGCAACGGCGTCTACACCTCACCGTTGGTTCAGATCATCGCGGTCAATCACATCTTCGACGATCCGACGCGCCCCTTTATCGAGCAGGGCATCACGGCGCAGGGAGTCGTGATCGAGGATGATGTCTGGATAGGTGCCGGCGCGATCATCACCGACGGAGTGCGGGTGGGTAAGGGAGCCGTTGTGGCTGCCGGCGCCGTTGTGACCAAGGACGTTCCGGAGCACACCGTCGTTGGTGGTGTTCCGGCGCGCGTCCTGCGTCGCGTGGGAGAGAATCCTTCACGCAGTCGCGGGCCGGTCTACCTGTAGGATCGATCGTTGCGCTCCAGACGCCGCTCTTGAGTCGGCCCTGAGCTGTACGTACCATCGAGACAAGACCTGGATGAGGCGATGAGGCGGCCAAGATTCGATACTATGGTGGAATCAGCAGATGCGACACTACCCGGCAAGCAGTCTTCCCGCGGAGATGATGATGGCGACCTAACGGGCACCCATCAGGTGCCGTCCCTTGCCTCTCGGCTGTGGGTCTCTGTCAAGCCCTGGCTACCGACGCTCGAATTGGCGCTGGCCGTTGCTGCCGGCGCTCTCTGGTACCTTCAGGGCGGGTGGGTCTGGTATAAGGGCGCGTGGCCCGGATCGTGGCCTCTGATACTGCTGGCTGTGATGGTCGCTCTGACGATCGCACGCGAGGGCTTGCACGCTCTCCGCCCCTCTGCCTTCACGCTGCCGATGGTTGCGTACCTGGCCTCCGTTGGGGTCAGCTTCTGGGCGGCGTACGATGCGCAGCTCGCGCTTGCTAAGGTATGGCTCATAGTCGCTTCGATCGGGCTCTGCTGGGCGTTGGCTCATCAGCCGGATGAAACCCGACTTACCTTTGCGCTTGGCTTCTGGGCACTCTTCACCGTGGGCCTCACCGTGTATTTCCTCCTCACCACCGACTGGGAGGCGTTACCGACCAAGATCGCCGTCCTCACGCGTCTGGGCGCCACAATCACCGCCCGGTTGCCCAGGCTGGATGTCCATCGCATCAGCCCGAATGTGACGGGCGGTATGCTAGCCATCGCTCTCCCGCTCACGATGCCACTTCTCACCTATTGGCGGCGTTCCATCCCCGGTGTGTCGCGCGCCGTCCGCTTGCTGGTCGCCCTACTGGGCACCTTAGGGCTCGGTCTTGGGCTGCTGGGTCTCCTCGTCACGGTCTCGCGGGGGGCTTGGATTGGTTTCGTGGGAGCAATGGCGCTCTGGATCCTCTGGCGCCTTCTCAAGCCGCTAGGAACCCGACGCCCTCCAACCTTCGCTGTCATTCTCTTGGCCGGCAGTTTGTTGACTATGGCCGCGGGATGGGCTTTGATGGCTGGCTGGCTGCCTCAGCCACTCACAGCAGTTCTGCGTCCGTCCGTTGCCAATCGCCTGCGCCTTCTCAATCTGAGCGCTCTGCTCCTACGCGATATGCCCTTTACCGGGATCGGACTCGGCATGTACGAGATGCACTTGTCGAACTATGCACTTCTCATTCACGTCGGCTATATCGTCCATAGCCACAACATGTTTCTTGATATGGCCATCGAGCAGGGCGCTTTTGCGGCAGCCGCATTCGTTGTGCTCACGATGAGTGCGGGTTTCCAGTCTCTGGGGATCAGGCCATGGAACGGAGCGCCGAGCGCCGCCGATCCGGAAACCGCTGACCAGCAAGCGAATGTCGAGATACGAAGACTGGTCGCCGAGTCTGCCCTCGCCTCCCTCACCGCCCTTTTGCTCCACGGATTGGTCGACGACATAGCCTATGGCAGTCGCGCGTTGCTGCTGCTTTTCGTCCCCTTCGGCATACTTGCCGCCGCGCAGAGACTGCAAGCCTCGCCGCAGTCCGGCGCCTTCCCCGCGCGCCTGCGTAGGGTAATCTGTGTACAGGTGGCCCTGCTGCTTGCCTTGACGAGCGTTGGCGTGTGGGGCGCGCTCGGTGTCCGAGGCGACGAGCGGATCGTCTCACCCGTCCGCGTGCTCTCTGCCTGGTGGTCCAACCTGGGCGCGATGTCACAGGCGCGCGTTGAGCTAAACTCCTACGACCAACATCGCTTTGGCGAACTGACGATGGATCAGGTACGTCGCCAGGAGGACCTGCGCGAGGCCGAAGCCCACTTCGAGTATGCCCTAGAGGTTGATCCTCAAAACACTACCGCGCGACATCGGTTGACTGCGCTTGCGCTTGCCCGCGGAGGCTACACTGAAGCACTGACACACATGCAGGCGCTGTGGGACGCGGGTTACCGCGACAGGGTCACGCGGCTGCTCTACGGCGATGCGCTTGTCGCGGCTGGGCTTCCTGAGGAGGCGGTTGATGTCGTGCAGGGACTGATGTTCGCTCAAGCACGTCTGCTCGGCCAGCATTGGTCGCGCTACACTTTAGGGGGCGACCTCGATCGAGCGGCATGGGCAGCACAAGCTGCAGAGCTGCTGAGCGAGTAGGGAGGCCTCCTCGCGGTCGAGCCGGTTGGTTCGCGGTCGTCAGGGTGGGCAGAGGCGTGAGCTATGTCGTTCGCGACAGATGACTACGAAGCAGCAGCTGATCCTGCAGAGATGATGTCGATGTAAGCTTTGTGCGGGGCATAGCTTCCATCACCTGCACCCCTTCCGGCTCTAGAGCCAGCGGCAACCGCTTCAGTCCACGTGCCGTTAGTGCGCTAGTGACGTCGGGTTGATGTTTCTCCGGACACAGGACGACCAGGAGTCCACTGCCAAGTGCGGTGCCTTGGCCCCCCAGTGCACCGCAGTCGCGTGCTGCGTGAAGGGCCCCCACGAGAGTGTTCTCTCGATCTACGTTGCAGGCGCGACACTGCTCTAGCCAAGTGTGCTGCAGCAGGTCTCCGAGCCTGACCCAGTCGCCCCGCTCGAGCGCACTCTGCACTCTGTAATTCACATCCTGAGCAAGCCGCGCACGTACCGACCGTGGCTGCACCGACGCTACCGAGTTCTGCTCGTCTTGGTCAACGTCGCCAGACGGGTGATCGGCCTTGGGTGCGCAGAACAGCATCAACTGACTCTCAAGCGACTGTTGGGTTACCGGCTTCATCCGTAGGGGAGCAACGCGGATCGCGCTGCCCGCGACAACAATACCCATGAGACCACCGCAGGCTGCTGCATATTGGCATGGGTCGTAGCTCTGTAGGTTGTGCAGACCGCTATGAACGTGACACGCTAACGCTGCCACCTCGCCTGGCTCAAGGTCCAAGCCATGGGAGAAGGCAAGCGCTTTGATCATGGAGACTGTCAGGCTACCCGAGAGGCCTAGG
>CAZYYC010000355.1:0-4133 GCA_964650935.1 uncultured Anaerolineales bacterium | reverse complement strand
TCCTGTCTTCTCTGCCATGTCTCGCCTCCTGTGGCTTCTGAGTTTGATGACTCAACCACCCAATGAGGCGCCCCACAAAAAAAAGAAGGGCACCTTGCGAGCGCCGTGACCGGCTGCCCATCGCACCAGGTGACCTTCCTCCACGCCTACGAGGTTAGCTGTCGGGCTCGGGCGGAAGAAGCTCGCCCTACGTCGTCGCAGTCATCGCCGCGATCCGATCGATTCGCCCCGTTCTCGGGTTCCCCGCTGCCGCACGGTGCCTGAGCATCGCACGCGCATTCGGCGTTCGTTCCTATTCACTTGTCGATTCGCTGACCATCGTACCACGGAAACATGGGCAGGTCAACGGATGACAGGTTGAATTGAGTTGGAGTTTCGTGGATCCCGCGCCGCCCGCCTTGTGCAATGACCTCAGGGCGCTATGATAGGGGCATCCGGGACAAGCGGCGCATCGGCGCCGTCCGTCCGATCATGTCATACCGTGCAATAGGAGGATCACAGATGAGCGTCTTCAATCAACTCAATTTCGGTCTGGGCAGCCTGCCCCTTCTCACCGACGCCGAGACGCGTTCGATCTCCGCCGAGAATCCCACGGGCGAGCGCGCGAACGGCGCCAAGGAGGTGCCGGGTGAGTTCAATGCGGCCTCGATGTTGGGCAAGGGATGGAAGGTGCGTCCCTGTATCACGCTGGAGCCGAACTCAACCACGTGCCTCGCCGACATCCGGGGCCCCGGCGTGATTCAGCATATCTGGATTACGGTCGACCCCAAAGCCTATCGCGACACGATCCTGCGCTTCTACTGGGACGGGGAGGAGACGCCGTCGATCGAGGTGCCGCTGGGCGACTTCTTCTGCAACGGACACGCCCTGCGCTACAACGTCAACTCCCTTCCCATCGCAGTCAATCCGGTTGGTGGCTTCAACAGCTATTGGCCCATGCCCTTCCGCAAGCAAGCCCGCATCACCATCGAGAACCAGCACGAGGACCCGATCCGCGGCTTCTTCTACCAGATCACCTATGCACTCACCGAGGTGCCGGAAACCGCCGCCTATTTCCACGCGCAATGGCGGCGCAGTCTCACCTCCCGCGAGGTCCCGGAGCACGTGATCCTCGAAGGCATCAAGGGTCAGGGACACTATGTAGGCACCTTCCTCGCCTGGACCCAACTATCCAACGGCTGGTGGGGCGAGGGCGAGATCAAGTTCTTCATGGATGGCGACGGCGAGTACCCCACTATCTGCGGCACGGGCACTGAGGACTACTTCTGCGGCGCGTGGGGCTTCGGCGGCGAGACCTACTCCACCCCCTATCTCGGCTATCCGCTCTACCGCAAAGAACCGGGTGAGGTGCCGATGCACGGTCTCTACCGTTGGCACGTGATGGATCCCATCCGCTTCAAGCAGGATCTGAAGGTGACGATCCAGGCGCTGGGTTGGTGGCCCAACGGCAAGTTTGAACCCCTCACCGACGACATCGCCTCCGTCGCCTACTGGTACCAGGCCGAACCGCACGCCGCCTTCCCCGCCTTCCCGCCCGTCCACGAGCGCTGGTCGCGCTAGTGCAATCGGTAAGTCAGGGATAAGGGATCTAGCCTTATCCCTGACAGCTTTCGTCCTGCTGCCCGAGGCTCGCCTTCACTACCGCCGCGATGAGCGCCGTCGCGCTGCGGAATCGGTTGGGATGGAAAAATGTGAAGGGGCTACAGGGGAATGGCGATCCGGGTGCCGTCACGCCCGACGACGAGCTCCCCTGAGTAACGTGCCACGATAGGCCGTTGAAAGAACCGGCGCACCAGGAGCTTCTGGTCGACCGGCGGCGCAAGATGGGTAAGCGCCAGGCGCTTGACCCCGGCTTGCTCTGCCAAGGCGCCAAGCTCCTCGGCGCCGATGTGGTAGTCGCGGATGTCGTGCATGATCCGCGCAACAGCTGCGTTGCCGCCCGCCTCGTTCGCCGCTTGGATCTGCCGGACCGCATCCATCGCCATCACATCGGAGATCAGCAAATCGGCATCCCGGCTCTGAGTCACCAGTGTATCCGTGAGGACCGTATCACCGGAGAGGACGACGGTCTTGCCGGCGTATTCGACGCGATAACCGACGTTCGGCTCAATGGGAGGATGCTGCGCCGCGAAGGCAAGAACCTTCACGCCGTCTGAGATGTAGACCGGAGTCGCCTGGCCCTCTTTGCTGTACTGAAACTCCAGTGCACACGCCTCAGACCCCTCCGGAGGCATAACCTCCGACCCGTGATGCGCTGTGCGATAGCCGTACTCCTGCGCATAGGCCACACGGAAGCCGTCCACGATAGACCCGATGCCTGGCGGGCCGTGGATGGGCAGAACGTGACGGCGCCCGATAATCCAGCTACGGTCTATCACCTCACCCAGGTCGGCGAAGTGATCGGCATGGAAATGTGTGATGAAGACCGCCGTGAGCTGGTCGACCGGCAGGTTCAGTGCCTCCAATCGCCGCGCCGCGCCGTCGCCCGCATCAAAGAGCAGAAACTGCCCGTTGACAAAGAGCGCCGTGCAACTCTGCGCGCGATCGGAGGGCATCGGGCCACCGGTCCCGACCAGAACAGCCGTGATCGCATCCGTGCGCAGCAGAGTTTTCACGGTCGCCGCACGTGCTGCTTGTCGTCTGCGTATCATCCTTACCGCCAGGAAGGTCCCAAGATCCATCGCGCTCATCCTAAGCACCTGCGCCCGCGAGGACCGCATCCTGCGGCACACCACCCACGGCCTCGAATTGACTGTTGTACAGTTTGGCGTAGAAGCCTCTTCGTGCCAGCAGCTCCGCGTGGGCACCGCTCTCCACGATATCGCCCTCGTTCATCACCAGGATCAGGTCCGCGTTGCGGATGGTCGACAGCCGATGCGCAATGATGAAACTCGTCCGACCCACCATCAGGTTATCCATCGCCGCCTGAATCAGCACCTCCGTGCGCGTGTCCACCGAGCTGGTGGCCTCATCGAGGATCAGCATCGGCGGATCTGCCAGCACCGCGCGCGCAATGGTCAGAAGCTGCTTCTGCCCCTGCGAGATATTCGACGCCTCCTCGTTGATCTCCATCGCGTACCCGTCGGGTAGCGTGCGCACGAAGTGATCGACATGGGCGGTCTGCGCTGCCGCGATCACCTCGTCGTCCGAGGCATCCGGGCGTCCGTAGCGGATGTTGTCCATAATGCTGCCGTTGAAGAGCCACGTGTCCTGCAACACCATCCCGAACATCCGGCGCAGGTCCTGCCGCCTGAACTCGCGTATGTCGTGTCCATCGACCAGGATCGCGCCGTCGTTGACATCGTAGAAGCGCATCAGGAGCTTGACCATCGTCGTCTTACCGGCTCCCGTCGGGCCGACGATGGCAATCTTCTGACCCGGCTCAGCCTCCGCGCTGAAGCTGTGAATGATGGGGGTTGCAGCATCGTAGCCGAAGTGAACGTCCCGGAAGGTGACGTGGCCCTCGGCCTTCTCGGGTGTCCGGGGTGCGGCAGTTTCGGCAATCTCCTCCGGCTCGTCCAGAAACTCGAAGACCCGCTCAGCAGCGGCGGCCGTCTGCTGCAGTACGTTGGAGATGTTGGCGAGCTGCTGAACCGGCTGTGTGAAAGACCGCACGTACTGGATGAAGGCCTGGATGTCACCGACGGTGATGGCGTTGCGCGCCGCCAGCCAGCCGCCCAGAACGGCAACCGCAACGTAGCCCAGGTTGCCGATGAACATCATGATGGGCATCATCAGCCCTGAGAGGAACTGCGCCTTCCAGCCCGACGTGTACAGATCACCGTTGAGAGCATCAAAGGCACGGATGCTGGCGGCTTCACCGTTGAACGCCTTCATCACCAGATGCCCACCGTACATCTCCTCCACGTGCCCATTGAGGTCGCCGAGGACCTCTTGCTGCTGCTTGAAGTGGATCTGCGACTGCTTGACGATCAACATCACGACAGCCGCCGAGAGCGGCAGGATCAGCAGCGCGACCAGGGTCATCACCCAACTGATGGAGATCATCATCACCAACACGCCGACCACGGTCACGACCGAGGTGATGATTTGGGTGAGGCTCTGGCTCAACGTCTGGTTGACCGTGTCCACGTCGTTGGTGATGCGAGAGAGGACCTCGCCCTGAGGGGTGC
>CAZYYC010000354.1:0-4138 GCA_964650935.1 uncultured Anaerolineales bacterium | reverse complement strand
GGCCCTGCGCCGCGCCGACCACATCATCGTGCTCAAGGACGGTCGAGTCGAGGCCGAGGGACGCCTCGATGACCTCCTGGAGACCAGCGAGGAGATGCACCGTCTGTGGCACGGCGACGCCATACAGGGAGATACGACCCCATGATCGGTGGGTTGACGATCCTGCTGCTCTTCCAGTTGGCGGGGGAGTTCATCGCCACATGCTTTGCCCTGCCGATCCCGGGCCCGGTCATCGGGATGGGCCTCCTGTTCGCGGCGCTGCTGGTGCGGGGAAAGCTCACACGACCGCCCGATGAGGCGTCGGTCAACCGTGCTCCGTCGGATCTCGAACGGGCCGCGCAAGCGTTGCTGGATCACCTGTCGCTGCTCTTCGTCCCAGCGGGCTGCGGCATTGTCAGCTACTACGCACTCATCCAACAGGAGTGGCTGCCGATCACAGTGTCGCTGATCGGGAGCACCGTCATCGCCATCGCGGTGACAGCCCTGGTCATGCAGGTACTGCTGCGTCGACGATCGACGCGTCGAGAGGTGACATCCGATGGCAAATAGAGCACTCGAACTATGGCACATCCTGCAGAGCTCACCTCTCCTCTGGCTCGCGGTGACGTTGCTGGTCTATCAAGCCGCGCGGCGCATTGCCCGCCGAACGGGGTCGCCCTGGCTCAATCCGGTGCTCACCTCCATCATCGTCATCTCGGCGCTGCTCCTGCTGACCGGGACGCCCTACGAGGTCTATTTCGGACACGTCGGCTTCATCCATTTCCTCCTCGGCCCCGCGACGGTCGCGCTCGCCGTCCCCCTCGCTCGGCGCGCCGATCGGCTACAGCAGACGGCAGGCCCCATCACCGGCGCCCTGGTCGTGGGCTCGCTCACCGCGATCGCCTCCGCCGTCGGCCTCGGCTGGGCCCTGGGCGCTACACCGCCCACGCTGCTCTCGCTGGCGCCTAAGTCGGTGACCACCCCAATCGCGATGGGCATCTCGGAGAAACTGGGGGGTGTCCCGCCGCTGACCGCCGTCCTGGTGATCCTGACCGGCGTCATCGGCGCGGTCATCGGTGGCCCGCTGCTCGATCGGCTGCGCATCCACGATCACACCGTGCGCGGCTTCGCCATGGGCTTAGCCTCCCATGGCATCGGCACGGCGCGTTCGTTTGAGGCAGATCCGGAGGCGGGCGCCTTCTCGGGGCTGGGCATGGGCCTCAACGGTCTGCTTACGGCACTGATCATCCCCATCCTCGCCGCGCTCCTCGGCTGGGGCCCGTAGACCTGTCGACCAGCTCCTCACTCAAGCCCCCAAAGAGCTTTGAGCGGTGGTCTGACGAAAACCCACCGCCGAGCGAGCCCTCAGTGCCTATCGAGCGGGTCGCCGCCGGTCGGGACGTCTATTTGCGGCGTCCCGACCCATGCGTATACTGGGATGACCGCGGCAGACTGCCGTGCATCCTGCCATCCGCAGGAAGCACCCGAACAGAGGTGTGACATCACAAGGCACCCCGAAGGGGCCATGATCGGAGTGACATGACCCTGCAGATAGGACTGCTGCTCTTCATTATCGCGGTCGCCGTCGTGCTCTTCTCGCTCGACACCTTACGCGCCGATGTCATCGCGTTGGGTATTCTGCTTGCCCTAAGCCTGACGGGCCTCATCCCGGCGCACACCACCTTCGAAGGCTTCGGCAGCGATACCGCCATCATGATCTTCGGACTGCTGGTCCTCACGGCCGCTGTCATGCGCACAGGCGTCATCGATCAGATCGGACGCCGGATCATCGACCTGGTCGGCGAGCATACCCACCGCCTGCTGCCTGTGGTGATGATCATCGTGACCTTGCTGAGCGCCTTCATCAGCAACACGGCGACAGCGGCGCTCTTTCTCCCCATCGTGCTCGATATCAGTCGGCGCACGGGGACTCCACGCTCGAAGTTGCTGATGCCCGTAGCCTTCGCGGCGATCCTCGCCAGCTCGATCACCCTCGTGGCCTCATCGACCAACGTCCTCATCAGCGGTCTGATGGTCGACTACGGGCTGGAACCGCTCGGTATGTTCGAGTTAGCAGGCGCCGGCATCCCCATCGCAGCTGCCGGGCTCCTCTATATGGCGACGATCGGACGCCGGATCATCCCGGATCGCCACAGCGGGAGCGACGAAAGCAGCTTCGATATCCGCCCCTATCTGGTGGAAGCGGTGATCCTCCCCGATTCACCCATCATCGGCAAGACGCTGGCCGAGGCCTCGCTGGGACGTGACCTGGACCTGACGGTCGTGCGCGTGGTCCGTGACAAGAACCGCTTCCTGGTGCCGCGCCCGCAGCTCGCGCTGCGAGAGGGCGACGAATTGCTGCTCAAAGGCGACCGTGGTGAGGTCCTCAAGATCAAGGACCTGGCGGGGCTGGCGTTCAAGGCCGAGGTCAAGCTCTCCGATCCGCGACTCCAGGACGACGAACTGCAGCTCGCCGAGCTGGTCCTCCTGCCCAACTCCCCGCTCGCCGGGCGTACCCTCAAGACCCTCCAATTCCGTCAGCGCTTCGGCCTGCAGGTGCTCGGCCTCAATCGCCGTGGACACGACATCTTCAGCAAGCTCAGCCAGACGCGACTGCGCGCCGGCGACGAACTGCTCGTCCAGGGCACACGCACGAGCATCGCCGCCCTCAATCCGGACCATTTCTACACCATCGGCATGGTGCAGCAGGTGCGCCCCAACCACAAGCGCGCCCCGATCTCGATCGCGATCTTCGTCGGCGTCGTCCTCCTCGCCGCGCTGGAGATCCTCAGTCTGCCCATCGCGGTGACCGTGGGAGTCCTGGCGGTCTTCCTCACGCGCTGCATCACGCCCGAGGAAGCCTACCACCAGGTGGAATGGCAAGCGCTCATCGTGATCGGCTCGATGTTGGCCCTCGGCACCGCGATGGAGCATACCGGTACCGCCGAGTTCCTCGCCTCCCAGGTCATCGTGCTCACAGGGATCAGCCATCCCATCGCGCTGCTCTCGCTCTTCTACTTCATCACCATGCTCCTAACGCAGCCGATGTCGAATCAGGCCGCCGCCGTTCTGGTCCTTCCCATCGCCATCCAGACCGCGCTCCGCTTGGGACTCAATCCCCGGGCCTTTGCCGTCATCATCGCCCTGAGCGCCAGTTGCTCGTTCATCACCCCCCTTGAGCCCGCCTGCCTCATCGTCTACGGTCCCGGCCACTACAGGTTCCTGGACTTCACCAAGGTCGGTTCGCTGCTCACGATCGTCGTCTTTCTGATCGCCATCGTCCTCGTGCCCCTCATCTGGCCCCTGACGATCTAGACCAACCCATTCCGGAGCGTCCTATGGCTACCATCCGTCTCGAGAACGTCAGCAAGATCTTCCGATCCGCCGGCCATGCGGGCACGTGGCTCGGCACCCGCAAGCACGCCGAGAATGCCGCCAAGCCTGCCCACGATGAGGTCTATGCACTCGATGGCCTGCACCTGCTGATCCCCGACGGCACGACCACCGTGGTGGTGGGCCCCTCGGGCTGCGGCAAGAGCACGCTGCTGCGCGTGGTCGCAGGGCTCACAGACTATGAGGGATTAGTCGCCTACGACGACCGCGACATGCAAGATGTGCCGCCTGGGGAGCGGCGCATCGGTATGGTCTTTCAGAGCTACGCTCTCTATCCTCACTTCCACGGTCACGAGAACCTCAGCTTCTTCTTCCGCATGCACCACGCACCCGATCCGGAGGCCGAGGAGCGGATTCGCGTGACGTCGGAGATGATGGGCTTCGGCTTCAAGGCGCTGCTCAAGCGCAAGCCCGGCACCCTCTCAGGAGGCCAGCAACAGCGACTGGCGATCGCCCGGGCGCTGGTGCGCCAACCCGATCTCTTCCTCCTCGATGAGCCCCTGTCGAACCTCGACGCCAAACTGCGTGTGCGCACCCGTACCGAGATCAAGCGCCTGCTCCACCGGTTTGGCATCACGGCGCTCTACGTGACCCACGATCAGACTGAGGCGATGGCGCTGGCCGACCGGGTAGCGGTGATGCGCGCGGGTCGCATCGAGCAGGAAGGCGCTTTCAACAGCGTCGTGCAGGATCCCACTAACCTCTTCGTGGCGGGCTTCCTGGGTATGCCGCCCATGAACCTCATCGAGACGACGGTGAGCGACGG
>CAZYYC010000353.1:0-4152 GCA_964650935.1 uncultured Anaerolineales bacterium | reverse complement strand
AGTTGCCTGCTGAGCCGCCGTGCGACCACGCGACGGTGTTGCGGATCGCGCTGAAGAGCTAACGGGAGCGCGAGCGGACGAGGGAAACAGTGAGCGCGCCAGGGATTCAGTCAGGCGCAGAACAAGGAGATATGGGTAGATGACAGAGAACAAGATTGCGGCGACGACGATCCAAAAGGACGATCTCATCGTCATCGCTGGGGCGGGGGGCTTCATCGCGGGGGCCCTGACGCGATATTTCCACGACCAGGGCTTCACCAACCTGCGTGCTGTGGACAAGAAACCGCTGCCGGAGTGGTATCAGCGTGTGCCCGGCGTGGAGAGCCTGTGCCTGGACCTCAGCGACAGGGAGAACTGTGAGCGGGCGGTTGAGGGCGCGAAGGAGGTCTACAATCTCGCCGCCGACATGGGTGGGATGGGCTTCATCGAGCGCTTCCGCATCGAGTGCCTGCGCAGCATCCTGATCAACACGCACATGGTCGAGGCTGCCTATCAGGCGGGGGCCGACCGTTACTTCTTCTCGTCCTCGGCGTGTGCCTACAACACGGAGCTGCAGAAGGACCCCAACGTGCGCGCGTTGAAGGAGTCCGATGCCTACCCGGCGATGGCGGAGCGCGGTTACGGCTGGGAGAAGCTGATGTCGGAGATGTTCTGCCAGGAGTACTGGGCCGAGCGGCGCCTCAAGACCTCGATTGCGCGCTTCCACAACGTCTACGGCCCCTTCGGGACCTGGGACGGCGGGCGTGAGAAGGCGCCGGCAGCCCTGAGCCGCAAGGTGATCGAGGCCAAGGAGAGCGGGGAGCTCGACATCACGATCTGGGGCGACGGCCACCAGACGCGGAGCTTCATGTATATCGATGACTGCGTCAAGGGCATCGACATGATCGCCCACTGTGACGACCTCATCGCGACACCGATCAACCTCGGCTCAAGCGAGCTGGTCTCGATCAACGACCTGGTCAGCGTCATCGAGGAGATCGCGGGGGTGGAGCTCACACGCCACTACGATCTGGCCGCTCCGCGCGGCGTCGCGGGTCGCAACAGCGACAACACCTTCATCCAAGAGGTGTTAGGCTGGGAGCCGAACACGCCGCTGCGGGAGGGGATGGAGAAGACCTATCGCTGGATCGAGCAGCAGTATGCCGACCGCGAGGCCGGCATCTACACGCCCGCCGGCGCCGCCGACTTCGTCCACGAGCCATGACTCACGACAACGAAGGCCGAGCCGGCATCACCGATGTCATCGGCGGGCTGCCCTACCGGATGGCGTTCGCCGGAGGTTGGATCGATCAACCGTTCGTCTCCGCGCTCGACCCGGATCCGCCGGGCTCGATGGTCGTGGTGGCCATCGAGCCCACCGTCCGATTCATGGACCGGTGCGGGATGGGCACGAGCACGCGCCGGGTGGCGGCGCACCTCTGGGGCGAGGCACTGCCCGACCGTGATCCAGCCACCCTGACGCGAGAGCTCTACGACGAGGAGAACCAGGGCCGCCCCGACCCCTCGGGCTCGCAGGATATGATCGGGCTGATCTATCCGGGGGTGAACCGGCTCGACTACGCCATCGATCACGAGGGCGGCCACTTCCCGAGGCACATCGAGTCGAACAACGACCCCGAGGTGGCCCGCTGGCTGGAGGGCGTCATCTGGATGGTGCCGGTGCTGCAACGGCCTGACGGTTACCATCCCCTGGGGATCCGCAACCTCGATCCGGCGTGGGTACGGCGGCTCGGGCAGACCGGGCGCGACTGCTACGACGCCATCATCGCCAAGGATGCCAAGGCCCTGGGCGCCTCGATGAACGACTGCATGGTCTGTTGGGAGACGTTGCTGCCGCACGTCGTGCGCCATCCGACGATCAAGGTCGATCTGATGGCCCTGCTGGGCCATTACCAGGCCCGCTACGCCGGGGCGATGTACTCCGGGTGTGGTGGCGGGTACCTTTACGTTGTCTCGGAGGAGCCGGTGCCCGGCGGGTTCCAGGTGCGGGTGCGCGAGGCGGGGAACCGGTAGATCACACATCGAACATCACCAGATCCAGGGAGTCGCTGATGGGACATGAGGCTGTTGTCTATGTGTCGGGCGGGTTCGATGACCTCAGGGCGCGCGATGTGCGCTTTCTGCAGGAGGCCGCCCGGCTGGGGCCGCTGCACGTGCTGCTCTGGTCGGACGAGGTGGTGCGCGCACTGACCGGGGCGGCACCGGCATTCGGTGAGGCGGAGCGCCGGTACCTGCTGCACGCGATTCGTTACGTCTCGCATCTGACGGTGGTCGAGGGACCGGTGGCGCCCGACGAGCTTCCCGGTGCCGTGCAGGCGGGCGCGACGTGGGCTGTGAGAGCCGGCGACGCCGATCAGGCCAAGCGCGACTTCTGTGCGTCCCGTGCTCTGCAGCTCCACGCCATCGCCGACGCGGAGCTAGAGGGCTTCCCCGACGACCAGGAGCCGCTGTGGGAGCGCCCCACGCGGGCCAAGAAGGTGATCGTCACCGGCTGCTACGACTGGTTGCACTCCGGGCATGTGCGCTTCTTCGAGGAGGTCGCGGAGCTGGGCGACCTCTACGTCGCCGTCGGCAACGACGCCAACGTGCGTCACCTGAAGGGCGAGGGCCATCCGCTACTCTCCGAGGACGAGCGGCGCTATATGGTCGGCGCGATCCGCTATGTGAAACAGGCGGTCATCACGAAGGGGATGGGCTGGATGGACGCGGCGCCGAATGTCGAGGAGATCCGCCCCGACATCTATGCCGTGAACGACGATGGCGACGTCCCGGAGAAAGCCGCCTTCTGCGCCGAGCATGGTCTGGAGTACGTGGTACTCCAACGCCGACCCAAGGAGGGCTTGGAGCGGCGCTCGAGCACCGCGCTGCGCGGGTTCTGAGGGTGATCGGGGCAGGCTCCGTGCGGGGCTTGCTCCGATCGCTTGGACGCGTGGCCGTGTCGTCAGGACGGAATCGGCGTGTGTGAGGGCGATCACGGCTGAGGAGGTCACGATGCCCAACCATCTGGCAGGTCAGGCGAGCCGCTACCTGCAGCAGCATGCGGACAATCCGGTGGACTGGTACCCCTGGGGCGAGGAGGCGCTGGAGAAGGCGCGGCGGGAGGACAAGCCGATCTTCCTGAGCATCGGCTACTCGGCCTGCCACTGGTGCCACGTCATGGCGCACGAGTCCTTCGAGGATGGGGCGACAGCGGCGATTCTCAACGCGAATTTCGTGAGCATCAAGGTCGACCGGGAGGAGCGCCCGGACCTCGATCGCATCTACATGAGCGCCGTGCAGGCGATGACCGGCGGTGGGGGATGGCCGATGTCGGTCTTCCTCACGCCGGGGGGCGCGCCCTTCTACGGCGGGACCTACTTCCCGAAGGAGCCGCGCTACCAGATGCCCGCCTTCTCGCAGCTGCTCCTGGCGATCGCTGAGGCCTGGCGCGACCGGCGCGAGGAGCTGCTGGCCCACGGCGAACGGCTGGTGTCGGCGCTCGGTCAGCCGCTGATGGGTGAGCCCGGTGACGCTGCTGCACTCGACCCGGAGACCGTGGCGCGCGCCGTCGAGGCGCTGGGCGAGCGCTTCGACGAGCGTCACGGAGGCTGGGGCGGGGCGCCCAAGTTCCCGCAGCCGATGGCGCTCGAGTTCCTGTTGCGCGTTAACGCGACGACCGGCGATCCCCGGATCGGGCGCATGGTGGCGCGCACGCTGGAGGCGATGGCCCGTGGCGGCATCTACGACCAACTGGGCGGCGGCTTTCATCGCTACGCCGTCGACGCGAACTGGCTGACGCCGCACTTCGCGAAATGGCCCCCATAGTTGACCAATTTCGCGTGATCAAGCACACAGCGGACTTCGACGACCTTGGCTTCACCCTCTACAGAGAGTGCCGCAGTCACATCTAGCAGTTCGACGACTCGTTGCCGCGTCTCGAAGCTGTCCTCCTCTACTAGCTCTTCGGACTTCGCCTTAGCATAATCCAGAATGTCTTGGAATTCCTCGTCGGTCAAACTCGCTACAGTGATCTTCCCCCGAAAAAGTGGACAGTCGCAAGTGCGATATAGTACACTCTACGGGGAGGTGGAAGATCAACCAAAACCTCTTGGAAGGAAAGGACATCCAGGTCAGCATGAACGGCGTCGGCACCTGGTACGACAATGCGCCGAT
>CAZYYC010000352.1:0-4175 GCA_964650935.1 uncultured Anaerolineales bacterium | reverse complement strand
TGCACATGCACAGCGCGCTCGAGTGGCTCGACATGACCGGCGCCTTCTGGCGGGAGCGCCTCGGTGCGCTCTCCGTCGACGCGCTCGACGCCGGCGACGAGGCCGCCTGCAGCCGCGACATCTACGTGCGCAGCTTGCTCGACAACTTCAACTGCCTGCAGACCGACGCCGACGGCGAGCTGCTCGCCCACTGGCAGGGCGCGCCCTCCCACGGCTACGGCACGGTCTGGGGCATCGATGTTGAGCCCACGGCCACCAGCATCGTCCACATCTGCCCCGAGCTTGCCTGGGCTACACTGTGCTTCTTCGCCGAGCGCAGCCGCCCGCCCAAGGGACCATCCGACCACTCGCTGCCCATCCTCGTCGCGCCGGTGATCATCGCCCGACGCTGGCTCCAGGTCACCGGCGATGCCGAACGGCTGGCGCGCGCCCCGGCCCTGATGGGTGCGCTGCGCGGCATCATGGACGACGTGCTGGCGCTCAAGGCGCCTGGAGAGACGCTCTTTCCCACCCGTTATGCCAGCGACGGCGCCGTTGGGCGCCGCTACGACTACGGCACGAACGCGAAGGTCTGGTACGCCTTCGATTCGATGGCCTACCTCGCCCAGCACACCGGCGACACCCACGCCGCCGCGGGCTACCGCGAGACGGCGGCAGCCCTCCGCGCCGCCATCGCCCGCTGTCTCACCGGTAACGGCCCCTTCGGACGACAGGTCATCGGCGGCACCAACCTCGGCGAGGAGCCGGGGGAGTTCTACCTGGCGGAGAGCGCGCCCGGCAAGGGTGCGCCCTACTATGATGGCGAGGATACCTCGACGATGCTGGCCCCCGCCTATGGCCTCGTCGACCTCTGCGACACCGAATGGGTCAACTACCACCGCTTCGCGCGGTCACCTTGGTGCCCCAACTTCGATCCCGAGTTCGGCGCGCTCCGCTGGAGTCCGAGGGGCTTCGCCGGCGGTGCGCTGGACGGCACCGCCTTCGTCTCGCGCCTGGCAGGCAGTATCACGCCGCGGGAGATGCTCGAGGCCGTACACACGCTGTCTGATCGTGCCGTCGACGAGGTCACGGGCAGCCTCTTCTGGTGGCCCCACGGCCTGGAGTACAAGCGCTCGCTGACCCGCTGTAGTCAGGGGCAGGGCGCCTACGCCTGGCACTACCTCAGGTTCTGGCTGGGCCTGGAGGTCGACGCCGACAGCCACACGCTCACCATCGCCCCGCGAGGTCTCCCCACCCGCGTCACCTGGCAGGGCTTCCGCGCCGGACCCTACAGCTTCGACATCCACTGGCAGGAGTCGCCGAGCACCGGCAACGACGCCGCGACATCGGACGCCGCCATCGACACCGGAGCGGTATCACCGTGGCAGAGCGACGACCCCGATGAGCGCTTCACCCTGATCCGGATCACCAACCACCACGCCGGACCGTGGATCGTGCGCCCGGGCCTGCGCCCGCCGCTGACGGGCGCGGGAGGGCCGTTGACCTGGCGGGCGGGGCGGGTGGAGCCCGGGACAACGCTCCAGATGCTCCACACCGCCGTCGACGGCGACGCGCCCGAGGGCCTGCCCGAGACCGCGATGGTCGCCCGCACCACCGCCGCCCTCGGCAGCGACGGCATCGTCTTCCGTCGTTACGGCCCGGAGCAGCTGTGGGGACATTGGGAGCTTGAGGCTCTCTGGGATCCGGGGGCGATGCCGCTGACGCTCCGCTTCCTGGTCGCCAACGGGACCGGGAGGGAGCTCGACGACGTCAACGTGTGGCTGACCTGCCCCAGCCCGTGGGTCACCCAGGGCCGCCCGCCACGCCTCTGGCAGCGTCCGACCGCCCTCAACACCGAGGCGGGCGTCGATCTGGGCGCCCTGCCCCACCTGCATCAGGATGTGGCCCCCTTCTGGGTGATGTGGCCTCCCGAGCTCGATCTCGTCCTCGACTGGCACGAACGGGGCAGCGTGCCCTTCCACGCCGACACCCAGCCCGGCCCAGGTCTCACGCTCTACGCCCGCAACCTCGCCGAGCCCCTGGAGGCCATCTTCACCGCCACCCTCACCGCCGTCCCCAGCGATCACCGCCGCGTCACCCGGCAGATCAACATCCCCGTGAAGGTCCTGCCCTTCCGCAGCTAGCCCCGCTCAGCCGGAAACCCAGGTGATAGCGCCCCGGGTAGATCCGAAACTCAGGATGCACCTGGGAGGTCCAGCCATCGTCGCCGCCGACGCCCATATGGCACGCGTCAAGATGCAGGATGGTCTCCCGCGTGCGCTTGATCTCGTGCGGGTGCCGCGCCGCCGCGAGGCCCTCCGTCGTGGCGTGCAGGGCGCTGACGTGCAGCGGCGCGATGCCGCGAACCACCAGCCCCCGCCCGGCCTCATCGGTCAGGCTCAGCCGGCGCACGTCCTCCTTGCCCCCGCACTCCGAGGGATAGACATAGGGCGTCAGCTGCTCGTCCACGGTCGACCGGTAGCGCCCCACGAGCGCGCTGCACTTGCGGTCGACGTAGTTCTCGTGCGGGCCGCGCCCGTACCAGGTGAACTGCTCATAGCCGCCCGGCACGCGAAGCTCCACGCCCACGCGCGGCACGAAGGGCATCCACGGATCGATATCGATGTCGGCCTCAACCAGGATCTCACCCGTCGCCTCGATCCGATAGCTGACCACGCTTTCGATGTCCGGGGTGTCCGGCCCCGCGCTCAAGGTAGCATAGACCCGCACCTGAATCCGGCCCTCGTCGAGGCCCACCAAGTGGAACTTGGTGCAGGTGCGCACGAGCCGATCCAACCCCGCCCGCCGCCACTTGCGCGCGTTCGCCTCGGGGTTGCCCATCATCAGGTCGATGTCGGTCGGCGCGCGATACACCGTCTCGAGAGGCCCACGCGTGAGCAGCCGGCGGCCCTTCACCTGATACGACGTCACCAGCCCGCTCCCTTTGTCGAAGACAACCGCGATGCCACCGGCTCCGGAGCTGTCGTCCGCCGAGTGCACCCGGATCGCGTCGGTTCGCTCCTCCGTGATCAGCCGTGCGCCGGCCGGTAGGGGAGCAGCAGAGACAGGGTTCACCCTCGGGCCGCGCTGCTTCCGGTAGGGGAGCAGGAACTGCGCCGTCGCGACCTCGTGGCCTGCCGGCGCCCACGGCGTTGCCTCCGCCAGCACGAAGCGCACGTTCAGGTGATACTCGGCGCCCGGTGCAAGCGCTGAGGGCTTCGCGAAGGGGATTACGAGATCGTGGCGCTCGCCGGGGGCTACCTCAGGCGCGTCGAGGCGTCCGGATTCGATGGTCACGCCGTCCTCCGTGACCTCCCAAGCGATCGCCAGGTGGCTAAGATCCAGGCTGTGATACTTGTTGGTCACCGTGAAAAGACGCTCCAGCAGCCGCAAGTCAGGCGCCGTGCCATATGGGTCCGCCAGCGTGTAGGCCTCGCGCGAGCCGAGCGCGACCTCGATCGCGACCGGTGCCTGCACCTGCTTGATCTCCCAGGCGCCCGGGTGCACCCACAGATCGTCGCTCCCCAACACGGGGCCCACGACGCCGTTGGCGCACATCTGCGGGTCCTCGTTGTCGCGCGTGTAGTCGTAGCCCCCGCCGAAGTCCCCACCGTAGGCGAAGAAGGGCACCCCATCGTCCGTGTGGTGCCGGATCATCTTGTCATGCCAGTCCCAGACGCAGCCGCCCTGGAAGCGGGGGTAGGCATCGACCATGTCCCAGAACTTGAAGACGTTGCCCGAGCTGTTGCCCTTGGCGTAAGCATACTCACACATCAGGATGGGCCGCGTCTCGGCGGGATCCGCCAGTCTTTGCCGCATGGCCTCCAGGTCGGGGTACATCACCGAGACCACATCGCTCACCTCCGGACCCGGCCCGCCACTTTCGTAGTGCACCAGCCGCGTGGGATCGTGCGCCCGCGCCCAGGCTGCCATCGCCGCGTGGTGGGGCCCCACGCCCGACTCGTTGCCCAGCGACCAGAAGAGGATCGCGGGATGGTTCTTGTCGCGCTGTACCAATCGCACCAGGCGGTCGAGGTAGGCCTGCGCCCACGCCGATCGTTGCTCAGGTCGCCGTAGACGCCGTGGGTCTCGATGTTGGTCTCGTCGATCACGTAGAGCCCATATTCGTCACAGAGATCGTACCAGCGCGGGTCGTCAGGATAGTGGCTGGTGCGCACGGCGTTGAAGTTGAGCCG
>CAZYYC010000351.1:0-4209 GCA_964650935.1 uncultured Anaerolineales bacterium | reverse complement strand
ACGCGCGGGTGGTGATCGAGGTGCGTGGGGGCGAAGTGGTCTCGGCGCACTTTCAAGCCACCGAGTATCGTGGGTTTGAGTACCTGGTCAAGGGTGGGCCGGCCGATCAGATGCCGGTCATTGTGCCGCGAATCTGTGGGGTCTGTTCGACGGCGCACCACGTCGCGGCGGTGAAGACGCTGGAGAATATCTATGGTGTGACGCCGCCGCCTCTGGCGCTGCAGATCCGCGAGCTCCTGATGCTGGGGCAGCTGCTGCAGAATCAGGCGACCTCGCTCTTTATCTTCACATTGCCTGATCGGTACGATGTCGCCAGTCTCTATGATGTGGGGGACGACGCGACGGCGGATCTCGCAACGCGCGCGCTTCAGGTGCGCCAGGTGGGTACCCACCTGATTACCCTGGCGGGTGGGCAGTTCATCCATCCGGTCAAGGCCGTGGTCGGTGGGGTCACGTCGGGCATCGGTAGGGAAGCCGGTGCGAAGATGCTCTCGGAGCTGGCCTGGGCACTGCCGGTAGCCTGTGAGCTGGTCGACACCTATTGGGAGGCCTCACTGGCGATGGGGGAGCGGCTGGGCTCTTGGGGCGACGACGCGCCCGCCTGCTACATCTCGGCGATCGGCCCCGATCATCCGAACTACTATGGTGATATGGTGCGCGTGTTGGGCTGCGACGGCGATGAGGTCTGTTCGGTCTTCGACGCACGCGACTATCGCCGGTTCCTGACGGTCGAGGAGACCGAGTACAGCTATGCTAAGCAGACGAGCCACCAAGGCCAGGTTCTGCGCGCCAACAGCCTGGCGCGCATCAACCTTGTCGAACGGTTAGGCACGCCTCGGGCTGATAGTTATCTCCGCTCGTTCCGGGAGGCCTTCGGCAGACCTGCTCACGCGTTGATGCTCTTCGATCTGGCGCGGGGCGTGGAGTTGGTCTACGCGATCGAGCGGGCGATGGAGCTCCTCGCGGAACCGCTGGACGGCGACGTGACGGAGGTGCCTTATACGCCGCGCGACGGTGAGGGTTACGGATTGGTCGAGGCGCCTCGGGGACCGCTCATCCATCACTATCAAGTGGAGGACGGCGAGATCGCGCATGCGGAGTTCATTATCCCGACGGTGCACAATCTGCTCGCGATTGAGCGTGCGTTACGGGTCGCGGCGGAGCGCTATGTGACCGCGGAACGGGTCGATTTGGAGCTGGAGCGTGCGGTCGGACGGGTGGTGCGGGCGTTTGACCCCTGCATTGCCTGTGCGACGCACTAGACGGGGGGGCTGCTATGCGACATAGGCGTTGGATGGCTTGGGTCTTGGTGATAGCGTTGGGCCTCACACTGTGGGGGCAGCCTGCGCGCGCACAGAGCAGCGTGACGCATACGGTGCGCGCGGGAGAGAACCTCTTCCGCATCGCGCTCTATTACGGCACGACCGTCGACGAGATCATGGCGGCGAACGGGTTGGCGACCGTCTATATCCACGTCGGTCAGGAGCTGGTGGTCCCGAACGCGGCGCAGGTCGCGCCGCCGACGGCGCCACTGACGCCGCCCCCAGACGGATCGGTCCCCACACCGGTGCCGACGCCGGCGATGCCGGGGCTGGATGCGCGCTCCTATCAGGTCCGGGCAGGGGATACCCTCAGCGTGATCGCAGCGCGGATCGGTGTCTCGACGTGGGCGCTCGCGCGCGAAAACGGATTGGCGGGGGCGAGCACGATCTACGTCGGTCAGGAGTTGTTGATCCCGCAGCGTGCAGAGGCCCCCGCAGAGCCCGCGGCCACGCCGACGGCGGCGGCGACGGAGGTACCCGAGGCGGTGGAAGAACCCGAGCCGGTGGCGACGGCAACGCCGGAGCCGACCGCCGGCGCGGATACTTACACGGTCCAGCACGGGGATACGCTCACCCAGATAGCTGCGCGTCTGGGCACGACGGTGGCGCACATCGCCCAGTTGAACGGCATCGCGAACCCTTCGCAGATCTACGTGGGGCAGGTGCTGCGTCTTAGTGGAACGGCGCCGGTCATCTCGGGCGCCGGAAAACTGATCGTCGTCAGCCTTTCCCAGCAGCACCTCTGGGCCTACCAGGGTGACCAGCTGATCTACTCATTCGTGGCCTCGACCGGGGCGGCGCCCTCCTACACGCGGGCGGGTGAGTTCCGCATCCAGAGCAAGATCCCCAACGCCTATGGGTCGACGTGGAACATCTGGATGCCGTGGTGGCTGGGGATCTACTGGGCCGGGTCGATCGAGAACGGGATTCACGCCCTGCCGGTGATGGCCAACGGGCAGACGCTGTGGGCCGGCTATCTCGGTACGCCGATCTCCTATGGGTGCGTGGTGTTGGGTACCCAGGAGGCGAAGCTGCTCTACGATTGGGTCGAGATCGGCACCCCGGTCTCGATTCGGTACTGAGTATGGCGATGCCCTTTGTACCCGAGGATTTCGTCGTCCCGACGCGCGTTGAGCGAGAGGGCTATGTGCTGCGCCCGCTGACGACGCGGGATGTGGAGAACGACTACGATGCGGTGATGTCCAGTCGCGAGAGTCTGCGCCACGTCTTCGCTGAGGTTGATGCTGAGTGGCCCGCCGATGATATGACACTGGAAGACAACTACCGCGATCTCGCGAGACATCAGCAGGACTTCGAGATGCGTCGTGGATTCACCTACACGATGGAGACCCCCGATGGAAGCCGCTGCCTAGGATGTGTCTACATCTATCCCTGTCAGCGTGGACCCTATGACGCGCGGGTCCACTACTGGGTGCGCGACCGCGAGAAAGCGCAGGGGCTCGAGGAGGCGTTGGGCGCCTTCCTGCATCAGTGGCTAGCCGATGTCTGGCCCTTTCGTCGACCGGTGTTCCCCGGACGCGATCTCTCGTGGCAGGCGTGGGGTGCCCTCGAGGAAACGTCGAGGTAAGCGAGGGCGATGCCGCCCTCGCTTACGCTGATGATCTTGTCCCTAGGCGGCGATGTCCTCAGGCAGGCGTTGGCGAAACAGCGCGCTCGGCGCCTAGCCTATAAACTGCCTCAGGTGGCGCGCGCTCTGGCGTAGAGCAGCTTTGCGGCTCTCCAGCGACCCTTCGTAGGCGCGGTCCTCGACCTCGATGCAGACCGGTCCGTCATAGCCGACGTCGGTGAGGACGGAGAAGAAGCGACCCCAGTCGATGTCACCGAGGCCCGGCAGTTTCGGCGTGTGGTACTGGAGCGGATGGGCCAGGATGCCGACCTCATCGAGACGGTGGCGATCCACGCGGACGTCCTTGGCGTGGACGTGGAAAAGGTGGTCGGCGAAGTCCCACACGGGTTTGAGGTAGTCCATCTGCTGCCAGACCATGTGCGAGGGGTCGTAGTTGAGGCCGAAGTTCGGGCTGGGGATGCGCGCGAACATACGGCGCCAGATGGCGGGCGTTGTTGCCAGATTCTTGCCGCCCGGCCACTCGTCGGCGGTGAAGAGCATGGGGCAGTTCTCGATGCCGATCCGGATGCCCTGCTCCTCCGCCAAAGCGATCAACGGGGGCCAGACCTCCTCGAAGCGCGACCAGTTGTCCTCCACGGACCTGGTCCAATCGCGCCCGATGAAGGTATTGACCTCGCCGACGCCCAGCAGCGCGGCTGCCCGGATGACGTGCCTGATGTGGTTGACGGCGATGGCGGCCTCCTCCGGATCCGGGGCCAGCGCGTTGGGGTAGTAACCCAGGGCGCTGATGGCGACGCCTGCATCGGCCATGAGTGCGTTGACCTGGGCGGCATCGTCCGCCGTGAAGTCGGCAACGTCGATGTGGGTCACACCGGCATAGCGGCGTTCAGCCTTGCCCTTGGGCCAGCACATCAACTCCACACAGTCGAAGCCCGTCTCCGCTGCGAAGGCTGCGACCTCCTCGAGGGATAGATCCGGTAGAATGGCGCTTGCGAATCCCAGTTTCATGGTGTTCCTCCTTGTGACTAGCTTGGACGACTACCTTGGTCGGGGTGATATCTTGCTCCGACCGATTATAGGCTCATCCGAGGCGTGGGGCCAGTTCCCGCCGTCTCATATGTCTCTCACTCATCAGGGAGGACAACTCTGTTGGGGGGCGACGTAGGACAGTCTTGGCATGCAGCCATTGGCGCAGATCACCTCAGTCTGCGGACAGGTCGCGCCTGCGCAAGCCTAACCTGTGTGTTTGGCCGCGTATATCGCCTCGCGGCTTGTATACAGGCAGATTGTCCGCTATAA
>CAZYYC010000350.1:0-4211 GCA_964650935.1 uncultured Anaerolineales bacterium | reverse complement strand
CGCCACACAACCACCCCATTGGGGTCGCTGAAGGTCTCCTGGGTGAACGCGAACGCGTCGTTGCCCGGCGTATGGAACGCCCATTTACAGGTCGGCGTCGCCAGCACAGGCCCACCCTCGCCGCCCGAGATGGGCATGGCCCACAGCTCCGTATCGATCCCGTGACTCTCCTGGACGTAGACGCGATCGCCTTCCTTCGACCAGCCGACCAACCGGCACTGTCCGTCCGGCGTAGGAGCCAAGGGCCGCGGAGGTTGACCGTCAACAGGGTAGAGCACCACCCGACCGGCGCCACCCCAGCGGGCCGGCTGATCCCCCGTCACGCACGCGATCCAACGCCCATCCGCCGACGGCATCGGCTCGGGTGCCCAGTCGGCCACGACGGCGAGCTCGGTCCAAGCGTCGACATCGCAGGGCGTCCTCGCCGTCTCTCCGTCGGGTGGGTCTGCCGGCACGGTGTAGAGCCGGGCCTCAGGCCAGTCGTCGGCGCCTGGTGTCGGCTGGGCCACCAACGCGAGGTGCCCACCGTCCGGCATCCAATTGTACGCCACCACGTGAGCACGGCCTCCTGTGATCTGCTCGGCGTCGGGCTGCGTGCGGGGCATGACCTTGAAAGGCACCGAGAAGAGGTGAGCGAAGTCAAACTCCTGATCCCACAGTTTGACATCATCCTTCGCCTTGCGCGCAGCCAGCTCCACCTCGGTCGGAGGCTCTACCATCAGGAATGCCAACCGCTGCCCATCGGGCGACCACTTCACGTCCGTGACGCTCGTCTCCTCGTAGTCAGTGAGCGCCCACGGCTCACCACCCCTCATCCGCATCACGTAGACGTTGGCCTTGCCACCGCGGTCGGAGAGGAAGGCAAGATAGCTCCCATCCGGCGACCAACGCGCGTGGTCGTTGCTGTGCTCCCCGCAGGTAAGCTGGACCGGATCGCCACCATGGGATGATACCAGGTAGAGATGGGTCACGAAACGGCTTTCCGACTCGGTCATCAAGGGCTCGCGCACACCGTAGACGACCGCAGTGCCGTCGGGCGAAAGCGCTGTCTCAGTGATCAGGGGATAATGGATCTGAACCTCGGTAGTCCAGCCCTTGTCAGGTGCATCCATCGCGACCTCCACGTCTCTGAACTCCGGGTAGCTGCGAGCAGCCACCCGCACAGGACACCAAGCTCGGAGCCACCCGGAAGGTCACCGAGCCTGATACCCAGGCTGCGCCTGTACCGTCTCGATCATCGCCACGATGTTCTCGACAGGCACGTCGCCCTCGACGGCATGCGCCGGTGCGAAGATGTAGTTACCCTGCGCACCCATCATCAGCAATCGCCTCGTCTCCGCCACGACCTCATCGACGGTGCCATAGGGCAGCGTCCGCTGGGTGGACATCCCCCCATGAAAGCTCAGCCGCCCACGGTACTGCGCCATCAGCGCCTCAACATCCATCACCTCGGGCTGGAAGGGGTTGAAGCAGTCCAGCCCGATCGCGATCAGATCATCAAAGAGCTCATCGACGTCACCGCACGAGTGGATGGAGACCGCTTTACCGGCCTCCTTCACCGCCGCATACATGCGCTTGAGCGGGGGATAGATGAACTCGCGCCACAACCGGCCCCCCATCTGCAAGCCCCTCTGCTGGCCCCAGTCATCGCCGAAGTGGACGGCATCGATATCGAGGGTCACCGCCTTCTTCACCTGCTCGATGTTCCAGTCCGCAATCGCATTGAGCAGCTCGTGCACGAATGCGGGATGATCGTATAAGTCCATCATCAGTTGCGCCATCCCGCGCATCGTCCACGCTCGCTCGTAGAGACTGAAGCCGATGCTGAAGACGCGATAGCGATCGGCCTGAGCCGTCAGACTCTCCTCCGCCCCATCGAAGAAGAGGGGCGACAACGGGTCGGGAAACTCATAGCCGCCGAGCGTGGGATCGGGCAGGACCTGCCCCACGACGATGCCGATGTCCTTATCGACACTGCGGTCCCAGACGACGCCGAAGACGTCGCGCACGTGGTCATCGCCCAGGTCGGTAAAGAACCCCACACCACTGCCGGCGCCGCCCAGGTGGTTATCGAGGACCTCCTCCAGATCACGGGGAGCGTAGTAGGCGGCAAGCTTCTCCGTCGCCTCCACGGTGAAGCCCATCGACCATGGCACATAGGGTGGCCTCTCGCCGGCCAAAGCGGTGCAAACCACATCGCGTTGGGTCATATGTCCTCCAGAGCGCCATCAGCTGCCGGCTGACGGTCGGTTGCCCCTACCACACCTGGTGCACGTGCTCGCGCACATAGCGGTCGTAGACATCGCGGACCCCCGCCATCACCTCGTCGGAGAGCGCAGGCGCGTCGGCGGCGGCGATGTTCTCCTGAGCCTGAGCCGGACGCTTGGCGCCGGGAATCGCACAGGTCACCGCGTCGTCCATGAGAATCCAACGCAGGGCGAACTGCACCATCGATAGCCCATCAGGACAGATCGCCTTCAGGGCCTCGACAGCTTCTAACCCCACCTCATACGGTACGCCGGAGAAGGTCTCGCCGCGATCGAAGTGTTCGCCGTGGCGGTTGTAGGTGCGATGATCGTCCTCCGCAAAGGTCGTCGCTGCCGTCATCTTGCCCGTTAGGAGACCCGAGGCCAGCGGTACCCGGGCCAGGATACCCACCTGCTTCTTCTTGGCCTGCTCGAAGAAGAGCTCAGCAGGGCGTTGGCGGAACATGTTGTAGATGATCTGCACGCTCTTCACATTCGGATACTCGATGGCCTTGAGCGCCTCTTCTACCTTCTCCACGCTGACGCCGTAGTGCATGACCTTACCGGCAGCCATCAGGTCATCGAGGACGCCGAAGACCTCGGGCCTGTAGTAGACCTCGGTGGGCGGGCAGTGGAGCTGCACGAGCTCCAGCGCCTCCACCTCGAGATTGCGCAGCGAGCGCTCGACGTAGGCCGTGAGGTTATCTCGGTTGTAGCTCTCGGCGGTGTGAGGATTGGACCGCCGCCCAATCTTGGTCGCGATATGGATCTCCTCATCACGCTCACGCTGCACCTGCGCCAGCAGGCGCTCGCTCTTGCCATCACCGTAGGCATCTGCCGTGTCGAAAAAGTTGACGCCCAGGTCAACAGCCGTGTGGAGAGCAGCGATCGACTCCGCATCCTTCACCGGCCCCCAGCTCCCGCCGATCGCCCATGCTCCAAAGCTGACAGCTGAGACATTCCAGCCCGTACGTCCAAGCGTTCTGTAGTCCATGTCTTAACTCACTCCCTTTTGTAGACGCCAATAACACCAACGAGCAGACACTACGACAACCGCCTGACCCACCGTCCTTCGCGCCCCGACCTCACCACAATCCACGCAGCGGCGAGGAGCATCGTCGCTGCGAGATAGAAGGTCGCTGCGGGCACCTCACGCCACAGCAAGAAGGCCATGGCCCCCGCGAAGACGAACTGCCCCATGTTCACGAGGCTCACGAGCTGACCCCGGAAGTACTTCATCGAACGGTTGAGCAACGAATGGCCGATCACCGTGGGCACAATGCCCAATCCCAAGACCAACGCCACCTCTCGCGCGAGATCATCCGAGCCGGCAGGCAGAAGCGGCGTCGCCATCAGAACGAAGACGACCATACTGGTCACCGCCGCCACGGCGTAGAGCGGCACGAGATAGAGCCAGACGGTGGGATGGTGCCGGTTACGACGGCCCAGGGCCAGATAGAGAGCATAGAAGAGCATCGAGCCAAGACAGATCAGATCCCCGGCGAAATAGGCCGAACTCAGGTTAAGATCCGTGGCCGTCAGGATCACCACGCCCGTCAAGGCTACCCCGGTCGCGGCGATCTCGCGACGCGTCAGCGCTTCGTTCGCCAGCCATACAAGAAAGAAAGGCATCGCCAACGGCACGAGATTGACGATCAGACTGGCATTGGCCGTCGGCGTCATCCGCGCCCCGACGATCCAGGTCATCAGATGTACCGCGAGGACCAGCCCGGGTAGCACAGATGCCTGCAGATGCGCCGTCGTGTACGTGTCGCGGTGGCGTCGAAGGTCCCGCACGAAGAGCGGCAGGAGGACCAACGACGCGACGAAGAGACGCAAGGACGCCAACAACACCGGCGGTAAGGTGCTTGCCTTGATCATGATCACCGCTGTCGAGGCGGCGAAGACACTCAGCACTAACAGTAAAGCGTTGACAAGCACGCTCACCCCTCATTCCACAACATA
>CAZYYC010000349.1:1275-4234 GCA_964650935.1 uncultured Anaerolineales bacterium | reverse complement strand
CGCTCCTTGAGGTTACGCCGGCAGCTGCGCGGCCGCCCAGCCCACATCGAGCTCGTGCAGTTTATCCGCCGTCGGCACGCCGGAGTCCCGATCCCATCCCATCATCGCGTAAGTGGTGTGCATCGCCTCACGAAGCGCATCCGGGTCGATGCCACCCTCAGCCAGCGCGCCGCCCGTCGTGGGCTCGTAGCTACGCTGCGACAGGCGATCGTCTTCGGGACCGAAGCCCTCGCGCGCGTTGAAGACCCGCGCCAGCGTCAGGGCGCGCTCACCGGCCCGGAAGAGCTCATACGCGCTGACATCCCACCCCGTTGCCGCCCGCACCATCTGCACTTGGTCGTCAGCGCTCCAAGGCACAAAGAGACACAGGCATAGACAGTTGATGGAGACCTGGCGTAACGAATGGTAGAGCGCGGCCCGCACCTTGTCCGGCCCGAGGCTCTCTAGCGCCAGCGGCTCAAGCACACCCATCGTACGCAGGCCCCCGTTCTGTGTGAAGCCCTGCTCGTCGGGATTGACCAGGCCCGTGTCGTGCAGCGAATGGCAGTGATCGGCGCCCGTCGGCGAGATCGCGTAACCGATGGCCAAGCCACGCTTGAGCCGCGGCTCGTGCATCGGGTACTCCTGTCCCTTGGCCTGCACGGCGAAGGCCTCCGAACCCCCACCGATCTTGCGCGCAGCGCGGAGCGAGCCCTCGGCGAGCAGGTCGCCGATGCCCTCACGACGCGCGATCTTCTCCACCATGGCCACGAGCGCCTGCCCGTTGCCGAAGCGGAGATCGACGCCCTCCGTGTCCTCCAGGGAGAGCAAGCCCCGCTCGAAGCACTCCATCGCGAAAGCGATCGTGACGCCGGTGCTGATCGTGTCCAGCGAGTAGGCATTGCAGAGCTCGGTCGCCTTCGAAACCGCGACGATGTCGTTCACGCCACAGGTCGATCCCAGCGCTCCGACCGACTCGTACTCCGGCCCACCATAGGTCGGATCCACCTCGAAGTGGGGGTGCTCACCGGCCCCGACCTGCACCACCTTCTTGCAGCGCACGGCGCAGGCAAAGCAGCCCTCCATCCCGATGCCGATCCGGGGCATGTAGTGGTCGGCGCTCAGGTTGTCGACACCCTCGAACTCTCCGTCGCGGAAATTGCGCACCGGTAGGTTGCCGCCGGCGAGACCGCCATCGAGCCCCACCCCGGTGCCCCAGGTATGGAGACCCTGCGCCTGTTCGCCGGCATTGACCGCCTGTGCCATCTCCCGCGCCAGCCCCATCAGCGCCGCCTGATCGTGGGCCTGCAGGCCTTGCGTGCCCAGGACCGCGACGGCTTTGAGCTTCTTGGAGCCCATGACGGCGCCCATCCCTGTGCGGCCCGCGGCATCCTTCGTGCTGTTCATCACGCAGGCGTACCGCACCAGGTTCTCGCCGCCCGGTCCGATCATCGTCACCTGAACGCGCTTGTCCTCCAGCTCCGCACGCAGCTGCGCCTCGGTCTCCTTGGTCGGCAGGCCCCACACATGACCCGCATCGCGGATCTCGACCTCGCCGTCCTTGATCCACAGATAGACCGGCTCATCGGCCACGCCCTCGATGATGACGGCGTCGAAGCCCGCACGCTTGAGCTGCGCGCCCCAGTCGCCGCCGACCTCCGCGGCGCCGAAAGCCCCCGTCAGCGGCGACTTGGCGCCTACCGCACTGCGCGATGCCCCCGAGATCGGCAGCCCCGTCAGCACGCCCGGGGCAAAGACCAGCTTGTTGTGGGGTCCCAACGGGTCGCTCCCCGCCGGCACCTCTCTCAACAACACGTCGGCGATCACGTTCCAGCCGCCGAAGTAACGGCGGAAATAGATCGGCCCCGGTGTCTCCACCGAGGTCGTCCGATCCGTCAGGTTGACCCGCAGAATCCGATTGTGAAAAGATGCTCCCATATCGCTTACTCCCTGGAGCTCACCCACGTCCAAGCTCCCCTGTGTGCCACGAGGCCGCAGAGGCCCCGCTAGCGGAGCGGGCATACCGTCTGCGGCCCCTTCTCAACGACGCTACCCGAGCAGTGTCTCCTCGCCCTCCCCCGGGGCACCCGCCTCGGGCTTGTCCCAGTCGATGTGCTCGAACTCCTCTAACGTATGCGTCTGGCGCCACGCCTCGAAGTCAGCCTCGATCGCCTCGGTCCACTTCGTATCCATCTGGCTCGAGTTGTAGATGCCCTCACGAAGCCGCTGATGGCTGAAGTTCTCGCGGAGCTGGGTGCGCTCGGAGTGCTCCACGACCTCCTCGGCGAGATGCGGCGGGATGAAGAGAATACCCGTCATCGTCCCCAGGACCACATCACCCGGCATACAGGTGGCGGCCCCGATCCGACATGGGACATTCATGCCCACCAACGTCACATTGCGGATGGGCGTCGGATCCATCCCCCGGCAGAAGGTGGCGAAGTTAGGGATCTCGATGATCTGCTCCGCATCGCGGATGCCACCGTAGATCACCTGCCCGCGTTTCGTGCGGCTGGCGATGGCGGTCGAGAGATTGGCGCCTGAGTAGGTGCCCTCGTAGACCTTCTCAAAGAGGTCGATCACGATCACGTCGTCCTCGCGCAGCGTCTCGATGACCCAGGAGTTCATCGCGCCGATACGCCCTTCCTCATTCTGCCCATAATCCATCAGGTAGTCGTGCAGGTCAGGCCGATGCGGTACGAAGACACCCGTGACGGCCCGTCCCACCACCTTGCGGTGCGGATGCAGCCGGGTCCAGCCCCCCTCAAACTGGAAGTGGTAGCCGTGGCGCCACAGGACGGCCCAGGCCTCTTCTGTGATCACCCGCTCCATACGGCGGAGGATGTCATCGGGCACCTTGGGGCGCCCGTCCTCGAATCGCTCCCCCTCCCACAACGGCGTCAACTGGATGATGTCTTCCCGGTTGTTGAACTTCATGAGATTGGCTCCTTCGTTTCAGTATGTGGAATCGCATCAAAAC
>CAZYYC010000349.1:0-1175 GCA_964650935.1 uncultured Anaerolineales bacterium | reverse complement strand
AGATCCGCGTAGTAGCCGGCACGCTCGGCGAACGCCTCGGTAGACACCTTGCTGAAGGCCCAGTACGAGGTCTGATCCGCGTGCACCGCATCGGTGATCGCCTGACCGGCTGCCCGGAAGAGATCCGTCGCTACGTTGATCTTGGAGATACCCGCAGCGATCGCGGCGCGAAACTGCTCGTCGGAGCAGCCCGAACCGCCGTGCAGGACCAGCGGGATATCGACGCGGGTGCGGATCTCGCGCAACAGGTCGAGGTCGAGCTCGGGGTCGCCGTCGTACATCCCGTGCGCCGTACCGATGGCGACCGCCAGCATGTCCACACCGGTCTCGGCGACGAAGCGCTCGACGCTGTCGGGATCGGTGAACCCCTTGCGCAGCGCGCCAAAGCTCTGGTACTCGCGACCGCTGCCCACGTGACCCAGCTCGGCCTCTACGCAGACGCCCACGGCGTGGGCCGCACGCACCACAGCCTTGGTCTGCGCGATATTCTCCTCCAACGGCAGGCTGGAGCCGTCATACATCACGTCGGTGAAGCCCGCGGCAATCGCGCGCATCGCCAGCTCAAAGCTCGAGCCGTGATCGAGCATCAGCGAGATCGGGACCTTCGCCTCCGACGCACGTACACGGACGTAGGCTGCAAGCGCGACGCCATTCGGCCGCTCCAGCACGCCCGAGTAGAGTGCGATCATCGCCGGTGCATTGTGCGCCTCCAACGCCTGGATCATCCCCTCGGTGCTCTGGACATCCGACGTGTCGAAGAGCGGCAGGGCATAACCTCCGACCTGTGCGCGCTTGACTTCCTCCCCAATTGAGACGAGTGGCATATCAGTTCTCCTCCATAGATTACGTGCTCTTTTCTAGGCCCCTTGGCCTGGTTCGGGTAGCCGGATCTCGCGCTCGTTCAGGAAGGCAATCACGTCGTCGAAGGTTGGGATCCCCTTGCGCCCCCCGAGCCGCATGCACTTGAGAGCCGAAACCGCCGATGCAAAGGTCGCCGTCTGCCGCAGATCCCAACCGTGCAGCTGACCCACGATGTAGGCCCCGTGGAAGACGTCGCCGGCACCGGTCGTGTCGATCACGTGGCAGGTAAAGGCCGGGGTGTGAAAGCGGTCCACCGAACCGTCCTCGCGCCGGGCCACCGTGTAGGCACCATCGGCGCCCTCGGTCTGCACCAC
>CAZYYC010000348.1:2258-4267 GCA_964650935.1 uncultured Anaerolineales bacterium | reverse complement strand
TGTAGCCCCGTCTCGGGGTGTCGGACGCGGCGGCCCCTCCGAGCCGTCAGAACAGCACCGGCACCGCCACCAACAGGAACGCCCCCCAGCCCAGATAGGCGTTTGTCGCCAGACTGAACGCCGCCTGCACCCCCTCCACCCACGCCTCATCGCGTCCCCTCAACAACCGGACGAGCACCAGCGCCAGGATCCCCATGTTGATGCAGTTCCAGCCGATGATCGTCAGCCGGTTCGGCGTCCAGCCGCCCTGAATCGTGCGATAGACCGTGGCAGAAAGCGCGTAGAGGCTCACCAGCTCGACCAGCACCGCCACGGCGAGCAGGCCCGCCCGCAGCCACCGCCGCAGCGACGGCGAGAGTGTCTCCACCCGGATCGGCGTCGCCCCCAACAGCAAGCCGAGGATGGCGAAGAGCATCAGGTTGTAGACAATCAGCACATCCCGGTCCTCAAAGGGCGCCCGGAAATTGAACGGGATCACGACCACATAGACGATCAGGACCGCCAGCGTGAGCGGGAGCAGCAGCCGCATCATCGTGGCGACGAAGCGGCTTAGCCCCTGGCTGAAGTCCTGCGCCGCAGGGCTGACGCGAGGGTCATAGGTCGTCGCCACGGCCAACACCGGCAACAGGCCGAATCCGCCGGCTGCCACCAGCCGCAGCCAGATCTCCGGGAGGTCGATGCCCAACGCCGCGAACATCCCCACCGTGATGCCGCCGAAGGCCATCCCCGCCGCCAGAAAGAGCCCCGCTGTAATCGCCACCTCGATCGACCTGATCAGGAAGGCAAACCGGTCCTCCGTGCTCGATCGCAGGCCCAGCACATGGATCCCCAGAGCGCCCCAGCATAGCAGTGGGACGTGGATCACGCCCAGCAGCGCGAACTGAGACCCCTTCCACGCCGGATACAGCGACGGCGCCAGCAGCGCGACGTAGGCGGCAGCAGCCGACAGCCCCAGACCGAGCGCCGCCGCACGACGGTGGGCGCGCCGAGACGTGACCGTCAGGTAGACCAGGGCGCTCATCGCCGCGATCGGCGACCACCAGAGGAAGAGCTGAGGCGTTCCGCCCAACAGCGTCAGCCGCTCGAAGTCGGAGAGCGCCCAGAAGATCAACCCCGTCATGAGGCTCAGCGGAACCGCCGCGATCCAGTTGGGGCCCGACCGGGCCTGCTGTTCGCCCCCATCGGCCCCACACCGCAAGCGGTGAAACCAGGCAGCATAGAGCACGTTGTCGGGCGACGCCCCATAGCAGGCCAGTATCGCAGCCTCGAAGGCGTCCGCCCGCCCCGCCTGTCTCGCCGACCGATAGAGCTGTTCAAGCCTCTCGGGATCCGCTGCTGCCGCACGAACGGCGCTGTCTATCTCCATAGGTACCTCCCTGGGTATCAGAACGTTGTCGTAGGCCGTATGCGCGGCCCCTTACGTTCACGATGATAGCAGCACAAGACTGCCAAAAGCCACCAGGTGACCTGCCGGTGACTCTCACATGTCGTGGACCCCTCTGCCGTTTGCCCCCGATGTCAACGGACTCACGTCACCGGCGCGCGCTGTGGCCGTATCCCAGCCCATCCTCCTGCGTCGTAGATGATGTACCGGAAAGTTCGGCACCAATCTGTCAAACAGTCGATGGAGGTGACAATGGCGATGTTGATGAGAGGTCTATTGGTGGTAGGACTCCTGCTCGGCGGAACGCTCAGCGGAGCCGATGGCATCGTGAAGCAACTCACCGCACGCATTCAAACGATGGAACAGCTTCAGACGAAGCTCTGCGAGGAGGTCGGCCTCTGCGATGACAATCCCCTCTCCAAGATGATCCAGGCGATGACCCGCACAGAGACGCGGCTGCGCGCGATGGCGGGCACAGAGATCGAGCCGCGGGGACCTAACGGTCCCGCGGAGCCGCGGGGACCCAATGGTCCCGCGGAGCCACAGGGCCCCCAAGGTCCCGCCGAACCTGCCGGCAACGGTGAACCCCGGCAAGCGGGCGAGGCCACCGGACCCAACGGTCCGG
>CAZYYC010000348.1:0-2158 GCA_964650935.1 uncultured Anaerolineales bacterium | reverse complement strand
GGGCGAGCCCAACGGCCCCAACGGTCCCTACCAGTGCGCGCTCAACTGCGCCGTTGAGGACGAGGATTGCGTCCCCTGCGAGCCCAACGGCCCCAACGGCGCCGGCGAAGCCCAGGGACCCAACGATCCGGGCGAGCCCAATCAGGCAGGCGAGGCGAACGAGCCCTACAAGTGCGGCGCGAGCTGCGAGGACGAGGAGGGCTGCGCGCCCTGCGAGCCCTATGGCCCTTTCGACATCGGCGAGCCCAATCAGGTAGGTGAGCCGAGCGGGCCTAGCAAGCCCTAGCTCAGCAGCCCCGACAGGACTGCATAAAACTCAGGGAGCCGGCGCTGTGGAGAGCATCGACGGCGCCGGCTTCACTTCAGTGAAGGCCGCGAGGTCACCGGCGACACGACCAGGATCGTCCCAGTAGAACATATGTCCCGCGCCCGGATACACCACCAACCGCGCCCCAGGGATGAGGCGCGCGAGCATCTCCTGCTCCTCTCGCGGCAACACCGTGTCCGCGTCGCCCCACGCGACGAGCGTCGGCACCGCGATGCCGTGCAGCTCATCCCTGAAGTCATCATCGAGAATGCCCCTCATCGTCTCACGCCACACGAACGCCGGGACTCTCAGACTCTCCCGTCTCGCAGTGTCCTCCAGCTCATCCGCGACTGACAGCGAGAGCGTATCTTCGTAGAACGACCTCACGAAAGCCGGGAGCGTCGCGTCCGTCAGCGACTTGACGGCGGAGTCCCACAGCGCCTGTGCGGCAGGCTTGTTCACGAAGGTCAGCGGCGATCCCAGGAGCACCAGACCCAGGATGCGGTCGGGGACGTCAAGGGCGAAGCGTTGCGCGACCAGGCCACCACTTGAGGCGCCGGCTATGACCGCGGCATCGAGGTGCATCGCCTCCAGAAACGCCGCGATGTCGGCGGCGAAGTCGCTCGAGCGATAGCCTGATGGCGGCTTGCCGGCATCGCCGTGCCCCCGCAGCGTCGGCGCGAATGCGTGGATCGCAGCGGGCAGCCGGTCCAGCAGGCCCTCAAAGATTCGCTGCGAGTCACCCACGGCATGCACCAGCACCAGAGGCACGCCGGAGGGATCGCCCTGCTCAAGGTAGGGCATCCGCACCCCGGTGCGGACCTCAACGACGTCACAGACTCGGTCCAACCAGACCTCCCGTGCGCCGGATCGCTTCGCGCTTGCCCCGCCTCCCCGGCGTCTCGCCCTGCGGTGCGGGTCTAGACGTGCGCGTCGAGCCAGCCGGCGATATCGTCAAGCACGAGGGCGCACTCCGGCTCGTTGCACACCTCGTGGAACATCCCCTCGTAGACCCTGAGCGTCTTGTCCTGCGAGCCTGCCTCGTCGTAGAGCATCTGCGCGCCGCCCGGATCGACCAGCCTGTCCTCGCTCCCCTGGATGACGATCAAGGGCAGGCGGATGCGCCCGACCTCCGCCGTGACGCGCTGCATCGCCTTGAGCATCTCCGCTGCCAGGCGCGCGGGCGTCTTGCCGTGGAAAACCAGCGGATCATCAACATAGGCGCTCACGACCTCAGGATCGCGCGAGATGGCACCGGCATCCAGCGCCAGCACGCCCATCTTCGGCGCCAGGACCGACAGCACCCTGCCCATCAGAATCGTCGCTGCGGGGATGCCTTCGCCGATCTTGACCGCGGGCGCCGAGATGATCGCGCCTCGGAACGCGTCCTGGTGGTCGAGCAGGTAGACGGAGGCGATCAGCCCGCCCATGCTGTGCCCGAAGAGGAAGATGGGGAGTCCCGCGTGCGTGCCCTTCACCAGGGTAAGGAAAGTCGTCAGCGTATCGGTGTAGTCAGCGAACCGCTCGATGACCTCGCGCTCGCCCTCGGATTTGCCGTGCCCCAGATGGTCCGGCGCGTACACGGCATAGCCCAGCGGCACCAGGGCGTTCACAACGTTCATGTACCGACCGCCATGCTCGCCCAGCCCGTGAACGATGAGCAGCACAGCCTTGGCTTCCTCCTCGGGCAACCAGGCCTGATGGTAGATGCTCGCATCCCGCACACCCTTGAACCTGCCTTCGATGTGTTTCATAGGAGCCCCTCCTTCGCGTCCTCAAGAGCCACCGCTTGCCCGCCTCCCCCCGTTCTGAGCGCTCTCACGGCGCCGGGTCGCTCTCGGGGTCGCCCAG
>CAZYYC010000347.1:0-4271 GCA_964650935.1 uncultured Anaerolineales bacterium | reverse complement strand
CGTCTGACACCTTCGTGGCAGTTGGAGGCGCTCGATCCCGCAGCGGTCTTGGCCGACGATATCACTGAGGCAGCATGGCGCGTTGACCATCTGCGTGAGCAGATCGAAAACCTGGGTATCGAACCGAAGGGGCGCACAAGGCGAAGCCTTGCGGAGCAGCTGGCAGGTCGTTACATGGACCCCGCGCGACTGGCCACCGCCATTCGGCAGCTTTCGGATGAGGAGCGCCGTTACTTCTCCCATCTGGAACTCCAGTCAGGCCTTCAATATCTCCACATCGCGCCGGATGAGGGCAAATTGTGGCGGGGCTTCTCGACAACGTGGTCCAAGCTGACGACCCGTCTCATCGATGCCGGGCTCGTCTTGGTCACGGAGGACGACGGGCTTTATCTACCCATCGACCTCCGCCACAGGCTACCCCATCTGAAGCTCGACTTCCCGACCGCGAGCGCGCCGTCGCACGTCGTGCCGCCGTCCGATCCGCACGACATCCTCAGCCGGATCCAGCAGCTGTTGAGCCTGCTCCAGATCGAGACCTTCAGGTTGAGAGACCGCATCCGGTGGAAAGCACCCGAGTACCCCTATGCCGAGCCGTTCGTGAGCTGGCCGATCGCGCCCGCAGACGCTAAGAAACTGCTGACCAACGTCCACAGAGAACGATCCATCGAGTTATTGCCGGCCGAACCCTATCCCGACGATGTGGCGCTCAATGGCTGGGCCGAGGCCCTGGGTGTGACGGCGGACAAGGCTGAGTGGCTCTATGCGCTACTCGTGAAGGGTCACCTCATCTTGCAGGGTAGCCCGATCACGACTGACCCCGACCTTGTCCACGCGTGGATGGCGCTCACACCCGGGCGGCAACTGACCGCGCTCTTCAGTATGTATCGCGACACCGATCGATGGGCCGTGTGGTGGCCTGCATGGCGCGCCAAGAACCTCCGCATCGTCCGCTCCTATCAGGGCGTCTGGAACTTGGTCTCCATCGATGGATCGATGGCACGAAGTATGGTCAACCTCCGAGGCTCGATGCTTGAGGTGCTCTCCCTCCTGCCCGAGGACACCTGGATCGCGACCCACGATCTCGAGAGGTGGTTGGCAGAGCTCTTTCCCCAACCCGAGACCCACCGCCACTTGATGGGCATGAACCCGAGCTTCACCCAGGGCGGATGGCCCAGGTTTGTCGAGGACGTGCTCCTGCAGACCCTTCGTGGACCGCTCAGGGCATTTGGGCTTGTGGAGATCGGACCCTCACTCGAGGACATCAAGGCGTTTCGCCTTCGCGGCCTACAGGATCTTTACTGGGGGCGGATCGAGGAAGTGGCGCTGGAGGCAGCGGGGCATCTCAGCCCGGATGCAGTGCGATTCGACACTGCGAATGCGCTGTTGGAGGTTACACTGCCGGCTCCCCCGGACTTCATCAGCGCGATGTCAGCCTGGGCCAGGCCGGCCGGACTCTCGCGGAATATGGCCCGCTACCGATTGGATGTCGAGCGGCTACACCAGACCTTTGAGAGCGGCGAAGATCCGGCCTCCCTGAGTGCGGCGTGGCGGGCCGGTCTCGGCTTTGACCCCCTGCCTGAGATCGTCACCTGGTGGGAAACCTGGTGGTCGCGCTTTGGGCACGTGCGCATCTATCCCGCTCAGGTGCTGCTCCAGACGCGCGATGCCATCACGCTGGAAGAGCTTCGTGTTGCCTTGCCGAGCTTCCAGGATGCGATCGTCAGCACCCTGACACCTGAAGCCGTGCTCCTACGCGGAGAGAGCGTGGCGTCACTCCTGGATGACCTCGCACGACAGGGCTATATGCCGAAGGAGATTGCTTAGCGATGTCCCAGTTGAAGGCAGCTCTGGAGGCGTATCACATGGACACGCTCAAGGAGATCGCGGAGACCCTTGCGCTCGCACCCGATCGCCGCATCACCCGCAAAACGGAGCTGGTGGAGCACCTCGGTCGCGAGATTATCAGACGGGTGCGCTCAAAATCCTTCCTTGAGACGCTCTCCGACGTCGAACGCGCCGCGCTCGCGATCGCCTTCGCGAGCGAAACACCCCTTGCCCACAATGACCTCGTCAGGCAGTTAATGCTCAGTGGTCTGGTCAACATCGAAGGTCAGCCGGGCCTCAGGCGCCGCCCATCTGCCGACGACGTGATCGCCATCCTCTTGAGAAAGGGGCTGCTGACCAACCTCGCCGAGCCCTTGGGCGCCGCCACACTCCGTACACTCGCCATACCCCATGAGCTAGCCCTGGCCACCGATGTTCGCAATGCCCTTCCGAAGGACCTACACGCGCCCCCTCCCACCGATACGGAGATCAGCGATGTGACGCCTCCCGCACCTTCCGAAGTGATGAGCCGCGAGACACAGCAGTCCTTACGCGAGCTCCACTTCTGTTGGTCGGAGCTCCGACGGCAACCGGCACGTCAGCTCAAGTCCGGTGGGATGGGCAAACGCGATCGGCGCCGGCTGGCGGCAGCCTTGGGTCTCGAAGAGGAAGCTGCGCTACCGCGCGTCCAATGGCTCTATGAGCTGCTCAAAGCGCTCCATCTGATCACAGAGGACGGTTCGACCATCTCAGCGGTCGACAACCATGCCGCCACGCTCTTCTGGGGGGCCAAGCCCGCACAACAGCAACGCGATCTCGTGCGAGCCTATACCCAACTCACTACTCCGCTGGTAGGCAATCAGACGGCGCCCGTCTTCTTCGACACCTACAATGCCTTCTCCGGACCGAGACCGGATACCACGATCCGCCAGACGATCCTCTCAACCCTTGAACAGGTCACGGATCTCGGCTGGTTCTCCTTCTCACTGCTCGTCAAACTGCTGACCGCGGGGCAGCGCGGTGGTCTGGTGATGAGCGCTGAGTGGCAGTACGTCACTGCCGGTTACGGTCGCTGGTATGATGACCGGTACCGTAACCAACACATCGCCAAGGTGGAGAGCTATGAGCGGCTGATCATCCACAACGCTCTCAAGGAACTCTACGACCTCGGCGTGGTTGATCTAGCCTATCAGGCACCCGACGATGTGGAACCCACAGCCCTGCGAGCCACGCCGGCGCTGCGAACAACACGGAGCGGCGTGCCGACGCCATCGCAGACCGAGGAACCACCCTGGCAGGTCATCTTGCAGCCGGATTTCCAGATGCTCGCCCTGGGGCCGGTACCCCTAAGAACGCTGGCCGGCCTCGAGCAGTTTGCGGCGCGCGAGAAGATCGACGAAAGCGTGATCACCTATCGGCTCACCCGAGATCACGTCTATCAGGCGCTGCAACGCGGGGAAACGATTGACGGCATCATCACCTGCCTCCGGGAAGCAACCGACCAACCCGTGCCACAGAACATCGTGCGCTCCCTCCAGGCATGGGGGCAGCAATTCGAGCGCATCGTGATCCGACGCGCGGTTCAGGTCCTTCAGGTGGCCGAGGCCGACGTCTTGGCGCAGCTGCTGGCGGATCCCGAGCTCGCCCCGCGCCTGCACACGTTGGGCGAGCGCACCGCTTGGTTCTTGCCCGATGATGCAACAGCGATCGAGGAAGGCTTGCGCCGGCACCAGATGCTCGCCGCCCATTCCCACGGCGCGGAGGCAGACCTGCCGAACAGCCTGATATGGCACGAGGACGAGCTCGACTCGCGAACGGCGTTACCGAGCCTCTACGTAACCGGCGTGCTGCGCCACATAGCCGAGGCACGCAACGGACGATGGCAGCTGACGCCCGAGTCCGTGCGAAGGGCCACCGACTTGGGAACAGATCCCCTGGAGATCATCTCGCAACTACAGGAGATGACCGGGAGCGCGTTACCGGAGCCTTGGGAGAAGCGTCTGAAGTCGTGGGGTAAGCACTTCGGCGCAGGACAGACCGCCCAGGTGAGACTGCTACGCCTCAAGAAGTATGGCGCGCTGGACGAACTGCGCAGAGCGGACCCGGATCTGCACCGCTGGCTCCGCCCTCTACCGGGTATGCAGGATCTTGCCGTCGTCCACGAAAGCCATTGGGACGAGACCCTGAAGTTGCTGACGTCCTGGGGCGTGGAGGTCGCCGCAGATCGTTGGTGGTAGCGCCTTTTGGCAGCCCCAGAGGCGATGCTATAATGTCCTCGCTCAGTTGTCATCATTCTCGGAGGTCGTGATGAGCCCGGAACAATCTGCGACAGTGAAGCGGCGCAAAGCACAAAGCCTTTTCGATCACGCCATCGCCTCTTATGAGAGCTGGGATGTCGAGGACGCGATCAAGGGACTGGAGGAGGTGGTCGCGCTCCACCCCGACAA
>CAZYYC010000346.1:0-4287 GCA_964650935.1 uncultured Anaerolineales bacterium | reverse complement strand
CCACTTCATCTATCGTCAGCACGTGATCAAGCCCGCGCTGATCGGCCTGTTCGGCGCGTGGGCCTCAGGTGGTATCGAGTACAACTGGCCCCAGCACCACCGCCCCTCGACCTTCATGCCGACGCACCACCTGATCGAGGAGCACGACGACGGCAGCGCCACCATCTGGTGCAGCGAGCACGATCCGCTGCAGCGCATGAAGGGGATGGTGGGCATCTGCCTGCGCCCCGGCAAGGCCTTCTTCGAGATGAAGGTACAGCTCCACAACCGCACGCCCGAGGTGCAGACCTTCCTCTGGTGGATCAATGTCGGCGTGCACGTCCATGACGAGTACCAGGTCGTCTTTCCACCCGACGTGACGGTGGTCACCGACCACTCCAAGCGCTCAATGGCTCACTATCCGATCGCGCGCGAGACCTACTATGGCGTGGACTACGGTAAGGATGGCGAGGGGACGGATATCAGCTGGTATAAGAACGTCCCGACTTCGACGTCCTACTTCGTTTGGGATACCGACTACGATTACTTCGGCGGCTATGATCACCGTGCGGACGCGGGGATCCTCCACGTCGCCAACCGCCATATCGCGCCCGGCAAGAAGATGTTCACCTGGGGCGCGAGCGAGTTCGCCAAGGGTTGGGAGGCCAACCTGACCGATGAGGACGGCCCCTACATCGAGTTGATGGCGGGCGTCTATACCGACAACCAGCCGGACTTCTCCTGGCTGCAGCCCTATGAGACCAAGAGCTTTAGCCAGTTCTGGTACCCGGTGCAGAAGATCGGGCCGGCAAAGAACGCCAACCGCCGCGCCGCGCTGAACCTGGAGGTCGCCGGCGGCAGCGCCAAGGTCGGTGTTGCCGTGACCGAGGTGTTCGATGATGCCGCGGTGGTCCTGACCGTAGGCGAGCGGACGCTCCTCGATGAGCGGGTGCATCTCGCACCCGGGGCGCCCTTCGTCACCCAGCTCGATCTGCCGGACGGCGTGTCCGAGTTCGACATGCTCCTGCGCCTCTGTGACGCCGAGGGCGACGAGGTGCTCCGTTATGCCCCTCAGGCTATTGAACAGCCCCCGCTACCTGAGGCCTTGACGCCACCGCCGCCCCCGGAGACCTTCGACACCGTCGAGGAGCTCTATCTCACAGGCTTGCACCTTGAGCAATACCGCCACCCGACCATCGAACCCGAGCCCTATTGGGAGGCGGCGCTGGTGAAGGATCCGACGGATGTGCGCTGCAATAACGCACTGGGCCTCGTCGCGCTGCGCCGCGGTCAGTTCGAGCTCGCCATCGAGCGTTTCCAAACGGCGATCGACAAGTTGACCCGCCGCAACCCTAACCCGCGGGATAACGAGGCCTACTACAACCTGGGGCAGGCCCTCAAGCTATCGGGTGACCTCGAGGGCGCCTATGCTGCCCTTTACAAGGCGATCTGGAGCTACGCCTGGCAGGCGCCCGCCTACTACGGGCTGGCCGAGATCGACTGCGCGCGGCGCGACTTCGAGCGCGCGCTCGACCACCTCGAGCGCTCCCTGCAGACCAACGTGCTGAACACCAAGGCGCGCAACCTGAAGACCGCGGTGTTGCGCCGGCTCGGACGTCTGGACGCGGCGGCGCGTGAGATGTGCGAGACGATCGCGCTCGATCCCTTGGACATGATGTCGCGCAACGAGGCGGTGCTGGTCAGCCGGGCGCGGGGCGAGGACATGGTGGCCGAAAGCCAGCTTGCTGAGCTCACCCAGATGATGGCGGTCTCCGACCCTCTCTCCGAGATCCAGTCCTACCTCGACATGGCTTTCGATTACGCCAATGCGGCGCTATGGGACGAGGCGGGCGACCTGCTCTCACGGTTGGTGGACCCTGAGGACGGCAGCGCTTTCCCCACGGTCCTCTACGCGGTGGGCTACTTCGCCCACCAGCTGGGACGCGACGATGAGGGGCGCATCCTCTATGAACGGGCGTCCAAGATGCCGCCCGACTACTGCTTCCCCGTGCGGTTGGAGGAGATGCTGATCCTCGAACACGTCCGGCAGCTCTACCCGGAGGATGCGCGCGTCGCCTACTACCTCGGCAACCTGGTCTACGACAAGAAACGCTACGCCGAGGCGATCCGCCAATGGGAGCGCGCCGCCGACCTGGATCCGGACTTCGCCACGCCCTGGCGTAACCTGGGGATCGCGGCTTACAACATCGAGCACGACCCTCAGAAGGCCCTTTGCCTGTACGAGCGGGCCTTTGCCGCGAATCCCGCCGACGACCGGGTGCTCTCCGAGCTCGATCAGGTGCTCGCCCGTACAGGTGCGTCGCCCGAGGAGAGACTGGCCCGGCTTGAGGCTCACCTTGACCTGGTCCGTGACCGTGACGACCTCTCCGTCGAGCTGGCAACGCTTTACAACCAGACGGGCCGGCCCCAGAAGGCCCTCGACTACATGCTCTCGCGTCGCTTCCATCCCTGGGAGGGCGGCACGGGCCGCATCTCACGACAATATGCTCAGGCCCTGCTGCTGTTGAGCCGTGCAGCGCGGGAAGAGGGCCATGCTGAAGCGGCGCTTGGGCACCTCAAGCGTGCGCTGGACACCTACCCCGAGGCACTGGGCGAGCGCAAGCACCCCTTCTGGCCCGATGCCGATATCTACTACGAGGTCGGGCTCACCAAACAGGCACTGGGCGATACCGACGGCGCCGAAGCGGCGTTCCGACGCGTGTTGGAGACCCGCGAGGGTGAGGTCTCCGAGGCGGCGATCTATCGCGCCAAGGCGCTGCGGGCTATGGGGCGTGATGCAGAGGCCGAGGCGGTGCTGACCACGATGCTGGAGAAGGCCACGGCTCAGTTGGACGAGGCTGCTAAGCAGGGCTTTGCTACGTCTGTGCCCGAATTCGTCTTCGCCGAGGCGGATATGGAGACCCGGCGCCGGATCCACCTGATCTATCTCATCGGTTTGGTGCAAGCCGAACTGGGGCAGGTCACGGACGCTCGGGCGTCCTTCGAGGAGCTGCTGAAGCTAGCCCCCGGTCACGCGGAAGCGCGACTGAGGCTGCGCGCGCTGGGATAGCCCGCTATCTTGCGCGTCGATGGTCGCTAGGGTGTAGCGCAATCGTCTCGATTGCGGCACACGCGCAAGCCGGAGCACCGCTTCTGAGCGGCATGCGCTACACCTCACGATCTACGTCTGATCGACCGCCTTTGCCGCGAGCACGATGATCTGTGCAGCGGCTTCTGCTGGGACTCTTGCCGTGTCAATCGCGAGCGAGTAGTACTTGAGGTTGCGCCAATCGGCGTTGTTAAACATCTGGCGGATGAACTGGCGTTTCTGCTCATCCGATTCCTGGATCAAGCGCGCCGCTGCAGCCTCGGAGATGCCCTCACGCACTGCGATGCGCTGGGCTCTCACCGCTTCCGAGGCATAAAGCCTGACGTGTAAGACGTTGGGCCAGTCTCGCAGGATCATCTGCCCGCCTCGTCCCACGATGACCGCGTCGCCCTGTCGAGCATAATCCTCGACGGCATCGCGCAGCACCTCGACGAAGGTACGGTCATCCATCACGCCCTCTTTCTCGAAAGCGGTGCGCTGCTTGCGGTAGAGCGAGGTCATCTCGCCGCTGACCAGGCGTGCGCGCTTCGCAAACCCTCTCTCGATCTCCAATACGGCATCGACGTCGATGCCGGCTTCTTCGGCAACTTGCATCAGGACCGCCTTGTCGACACGACAGAAGCCGAGTCTCTCGCAGGTCATATCACAGATCGTGTCGCCCTCGCTGCCCAGCTCTCGTGAAATGGTGATGATGGCCATGCTATGCCTCCGATGCTCGCTGATCCGGACGGGTGACTGCCGACGCCTGCAACGCTGCGGGGAATCGTGGTCGCGCTCGACGGTGGGTGAACAGCGCTAAGCCTGCAGCCATGTTGTACCGGGTTCTGTGATCGTTGTCAACCCGAGGGAGGCTGGATTCGGGTTGAGCGTGACCTCGGTGGTATCCACGTTCTCGTTGGGCCTCCCGTGTGTTGCCTCACCTGAAGTCACTGACCATGGCTATCGGCCCCGCTGCTGCTTACTCCTCGCTCAAACTGCTCTCCAGAGGTTGGTTATTAAGTGTGACGTCCACGCTCCGGACGGTTGAGAACTGACGTGCGGTCTCTCGGATCTGTGCCGCGACGCGCGGTGTGTTGCAAACGCCTCCCAGGACCAGACTGCCGGTGAGCGCGATGGTCGCCTTGCCCAGCACGATGTTGATCCCGGCGACATTTAGATCTGATTGTCTTTTGTAGTACCGTCCAAGCCATAGTACAATC
>CAZYYC010000345.1:0-4306 GCA_964650935.1 uncultured Anaerolineales bacterium | reverse complement strand
CTTCCGCCACCCCCGTCAACCAGACCGCCGCCCGCACCCTCACCCTCATCACCGCCCCATGAAAGAAACTGACAACTGACAACGTCCCGAGGCTGCTCGGGCGACAACTGACAACTGACAACTGACAACTGGAAACTGGTCCCTACGCCCCCCAAAACCACGACGGCTCCTCATCCTCCCCAAACGCCTCGCCCCACACCTCATCGTCCGCGAGCGTCGCCGGCGACTGCCCCGCCAGCCAGCGCGCCGCCACCTGCGGCAGCGCCGCCCGCGTGCCCATCTGCACCCGCGGATCGGGTAGCGAGTCCAGGAACCGCCGCCCATACGACTTCGTCAGCACCCGCCGGTCCATCACCACCGCGATGCCCATGTCCGCCGCCGTGCGGATCAGGCGCCCAAACCCCTGCAGGAAGCGCAACACCGCCTCCGGCACCATAAAGTCATTGAACGGATCCTCATACAGGGCCGCGCGCGCCGCCACAATCGGATCGTCCGGCACGTCAAACGGCAGCTTCACGATCACCAGACAGCTCAGCGCCTCGCCCGTGACATCCACCCCCTCCCAGAACGACCGCGTCCCCAGCAGCACCACCCGCTCCCCCGTGCGGAAGCTCTCCAACAGCTGCGCCCGCGACGTCCCCGTCCCCTGCGCCAGCACCGTGATCCCCGCCTGGGCCAGCGGCGCCGTGATCGCGTCCGTCGTCGCCCGCAGCTGGCTGTACGACGTGAACAACGCCAGCGCCCGCCCCTGCGTCGCGCGGAACAGCTCGACCAACGTCTCGTCGATCGTCGCCTGATACCCCGGCGTGCGCGGCTCAGGCACGTCCGTCGCCACGTAGAGCAACGCCACCTCCGGATAGTCGAACGGCGATCCCAACGCGACCTCGGTCGCCTCCGGATCCACCCCCAGGCGCTGCCTCAGATAGTCAAAGCTCCCCTCGATGCGCAGCGTCGCCGAGGTCAGGATCACCGAGCGCTTCTTGGCGAACAGATGCTCCTGGATCAGCGGACCCACCTGCAGCGGCACCACGTGCAGCGTCACCGGCTCGCGGTTGCGCGACTCAAACCAGGCGATCGCGTTCTCGTCTGCGCCCATCACCAGCCCCTGCAGCCGTTCCCGCGCCTCGCCCAGCATCCGGCTGATCCCCATCAGGCGTGCCCGCGCGCCCTCCAGCTCCGGCAGCTCCACCTCCACCGCCACGTCGAGCCCCGCCACCAGCTGCTCCAGCCCATCGATCAGCGCCTCGAAGTGCGGCGCCGTCTGGCTCCAGCGCAGCACCAGACCGTCCCATGCCGCCCCATCACGCAATCCGTCGCTGACCCGCAGCCGCGTCCCATAGCCGCCGCCGTTCGACGCCTCCGCCTGGACCAGCGCCTCGAACTCGTCGAACAGCCCCTCCAGGTCCCGCTGCGTGCGCTCCGCCACCGCCCCCAACTGCAGCAGCGTCTCGCGTACCCGCGCCGCCGCCTGCCGCGGCAGCGTGTCCACCCCGGCAGCGATCTCATCCAACAGGCACGGATAGGCCCGGCTCGACCGCAGCAGGCTCTCGAACGCCCGCGTCATCTCCAGCCGGCTCAAGCTGTAGCGCAGCGACTCCGTCGTCGCCCGCTCCAGATGATGCGCCTCGTCCACAATCAGCAGCTCATACTCGGGCAGCACCCGGTTCTGGGTCGCCATATCGGCCAATAGCAGCGCATGGTTCACCACCAGCACGTGCGCCGCCTCCGCCTTGGCCCGCGCCCGGTAAAAGAAGCAGTCATCGTTGAGGAAAAAGGGGCAATTGTCCGGATCGCACGCCTCGGTCGCCGCCGAGATCCTGTGCCACACCTGCCGCTCGCCCGGCGTCGGGATGAACAACCCGTCCCCATCCCCGTCGAGCGTGTTGGGCAGCCACAGCAGCACCTTCGCCAGCACCCGCATCTCGTCCGCGTCCGCCGGGCCCCGCCGCCGCAGCGCCTCGAACTCCCGCCGGCACAGATAGTGCGACCGCCCCTTCAGGATCTGCGCCCGGAACTCATACAGCGCCTCCGCCAGCTGGGGGATGTCCTTCTGCGCCAACTGCTCCTGCAGGTTGATCGTGTTGGTCGAAATCACCACCCGCTGCTCGTTCTGCACCGCCCACTCCACCGCCGGCAGCAGGTAAGCCAGCGACTTGCCCGTCCCCGTCCCCGCCTCCACCAGCAGATGCTCGCCGCGGTTGAACGCCTCGCCCACCGCCTGCATCATCTCCACCTGCTGATCGCGGTACTCGTAGGTCGGCGTCACCTCCGCGATCGGCCCGTCCGGCTCCAGCAGCGCCGTCAGCGCCACCATATCGATCGGCTTGACCTCGCGCCGCGGCCTCAGCGGCGGCGCGATCTCCTCCTCGCGCACGAACAGCGGCCCCGCCGCATCCACCCCCAACCGCGCCGCCAACTGCGCCCCGAGCCCCCCCTGGAACCCGAAACGCTGCCGCGCGTAGAGCGCATCCCCGAAGAACCCCGTCGCGCTCCAATTCACCCGCCGCCCCAACCGCACCAGCTCCTGCAGCACGTCCTGCGGCAGCTGCGTCGCCCGCTGCATCAACGACATAAACAGCGCATACGTCATCTCCGCGTCATCGAGCGCCCGGTGCGTCTGCTCCGGCAGGTCCAGCGCCAGCTCCTGCACCAGATTCGCCAGGCTATAGCGCGTTGCGTGCGGCACCAGGATCCCCGCGATCTCAAACGTATCCATCGCCACGTTGCGCTGCAGCACCCGGTACTTGCGCAGGAACCCCAAATCGAAGCCCACGTTGTGCCCCACCACCGCATCACGGCCCACGAAGTCCGCCACCCGGCGCGCCGCGGTCGCCCCGTCCGGCGCCCCCACCACATCCTCGTCCCGAATCCCCGTCAGCTCCGTGATAAACGGCGGAATCGCGCGGCCCGGATTCACAAAGGTCGCGAACCGCTCCAGCACCCGGTCCTCATCGAAGCGCACCGCCCCGATCTCGATCACCGCGTCCCGGCTCGCATCCAGCCCCGTCGTCTCCAGATCCAGCGCCACATACGTCTTCGGCATACGCATCCTTTCTCACAGCGGCGCCGCCATTATACAACACCCCCCACAATCCGCAGCCTCCCCTCTTCCGGGATCCCGCTTGCAGCCCCCTCAACAGCAAGCCAACCGCCCCGAGCGGCATCAAAGGCACGCTCGCCAGGCGTCCCGCTCAGGGGCCTTCCGCGGGCCCTGAGCGGTTACCCGCCTCGAGAGGCATCAAAGGTTTGCTTACCGCGATACCGCCGTCAGACCACCGCCCAAGGCCCGCAGCCAGGCCCTTGGGCGGGATCCCGCTCGCCGCTCCCTACCCCTCTCCCCCCACCTCAAACCCACACGCCGCCAGCGCCGCCAACAACTCATCCGGCGACGCCAACCACTGCCCCGTCTTCCGCGAGATATGCTCCGTCCAACTGTACGTCTCGTACGTGAACGTCTCCTCCCGCTCCCCCTCCAACCGGATCATCGCCCGCTGCCGCCGGTAATAGTCCTCCGCCAGATACCCCTCGTCCATCACTGCCATCGCCCGCCCCACCTGCTCATCCGTGAACGTCGGATACGCCCCCTCATAGAGCGCAAAGTTCAGCGGATACCTGGGCCGCGGCGGCGGCGCCTCCGCCGGATACCCCATCGTCAGCCCCACCAGCGGAAACACCCGCTTCGGCAACCCGTACTGCTCGATGATCTGCTGCGCCCGGTACGGGATCATCCCCAGAAAACAACTCCCCAGCCCCAGGCTCTCCGCCGCCAGCACCATGTTCTCCGCCATCAGCGTCGCGTCCTGGATCCCAAAGAGCAGCAGCGACAGATCATTCTGCACCATCGTCCAGCCCCGCTTCGCCATCACCGCCTCGTGCCGGTGCACATCCACCAGCACGATGAAATACAGCGGCGCCCGGAACGGATGGCGCGCCCGCTCCCGCGACAGCAACACACTCCCCATCTGATACGCGAACGGCGCCTGCTGCCCCGCCCGCACAACCGCTTCCACCACCTCATCCGACGGCACCTCATCGGTGTACTGCCGCACCGACGCCCGCCCCATCATCGTCTCCACCAGCTCATGCCCCACAGCCGCCACCTCCTTCGGTTAGCATCCCACCCACAGCAGCCCCACTATAGCCCGCCCCCACCTCCCGGTCAACGCAGCGTAGCCACCTGCCGCGCCGGTTGAAGCATGTACGGCCCCTCTATGTGTCATTCGGAGTGAAACGAGGAATCTTGCCTTCAGACGCGCTGCCCCCGTCACAGGCGAAGCCTCTTCGCTCCCACCCCGCAGATTCCTCG
>CAZYYC010000344.1:0-4314 GCA_964650935.1 uncultured Anaerolineales bacterium | reverse complement strand
GTGGCAGCGTACTGGATCTACACCCTTGAGCGACGGATCGGCAGCCTGCAGGAGCGCTACGAAAGCCTCTTGGAGATCGCCGATGCGCTCTCGGCGGTGCCGGAGCAGGCCGTTCTGTTGCCCCTCGTCAAGCGGCTCGATGCCCACGACGTGCTGCTGCAACGACTGGAGCGCGGTCAGGAGCGTATTGCAGCGCTTGTCCCCCATACGGTTCAGGGGGTAGGGGTGGTGCGGTACAATGCTTTTGAGGGTGTGGGAGGAGATCAGAGCTTCTCCTTGGCGCTGGTGGATGCGGTAGGCCATGGGGCCGTGGTCACAGGCCTACATAGCGGGGACGAGGTGCGGGTCTACGCAAAGCCTCTTGATAACTGGCGCTCGACCTACAGCCTGAGCGCCGATGAGCAGCGCGCACTTGCCGAGGCCCGTGGTACGATGGGGTCCGCTGCCGCGCCGTAGCCCACGTGAGTGGCTGGGGCTTGACACTCTGTCCGAAGGTCCTATGATGGTCTCCGGCTATCCCCTGACCTCGGACGCCGTGGCCTGATCGTCACCTCAGAGCTGAGGTCAGCGACGCACACACAACACAAGGAGGAAGTCAATGTCGTTTCTTGGAGGGAAGGGCAGGAATCAGCCGACGCTGGATCCATCGCCCAAAACACCGGCACCCAGCCGTCCGTCTACATCCTCCCCGATCGAATCGACGATCGGTCCCAACACCCACATTAAGGGAGACGTGCAAGGCGACGGAGGGCTGCGCGTGGATGGAATCGTTGAGGGTACGATTGAGCTGACCGGGAACCTCGTCGTGACCGAGAGCGCCAAGATACGCGCACAGATCAAGGCGAACAACATCTCTGTCGCCGGTGCCATTCAGGGCAACGTGACGGCGACCCGAGTCGAGATCCTCGATACGGGCCGTGTCTGGGGCGATCTCACCGTGAAGTCACTGCTGATCAATGAAGGCGCTTATTTCCGTGGCGAGACGATTATGCCTCAGGATCTCAAACCTCCGCAACTTCAGCCACCGGCTCTTGTGAAGGATGAGGAGCCCTCGGGTGCCGATGCCGGCACGGTGGTTGATGTCGAGGTACAGGAGTAGAGTTGTTCCGCCGCAGGCGGCTCGCGTTTTGATGCAGTTAGGAGCCGGCGAGCTTGGAGCCCAGCTCCTCCCCGGTGCGCGTGTTAATTGTCAGTTCCGTAGAGCGACAATTGTCCCTACTGGGCCCATCAAGTTGGAGTATAATTGGTGTGCCCGGCTTGTCGGGCACACCTGACGGGCATAGCATTCCGTGATGATACTGTTGGAGGAGGGCTATGGAAGTAACCGTTGAGTTCGCCGGTCTATCACGCGTGCTCACGCGAAAGCCCCGCGTCTCCCTGAGTCTGGAGGATGGCACGACCTTCCGTGAGATCCTCGAGAGGTTAGGCGCTACCTATCCGGAGTTGGTGGGGGAAGTCATTGACCCTAGCTTCGCTGCCTTGAAGTCCTCGAATATGCTCAACCTCAATGGCAAGCATATGATCCAGCCAACGCAGCTTGATCAGGCGCCGTCGCATGGCGACCGGCTGATCCTGATGTCGATTCTGGCTGGCGGCTGAGCCACCCACATCCCCAAGAAGGAGGAAGCTGCATGTATGGCTATCATGGGAAGATTCTGCATATTGATCTAACAACTCGGCGTACGTGGACCGAGGAGAAGCCTGAGATCTGGTACCAGATGTACATCGGGGGCGTGTCAATGGCCTCACGCCTGCTGTGGGAGAACATTCAGCCGGGGTGCGACCCCCTATCGCCGGAAAACCCCATCTGCATTGCCAACGGGATCTTCGCCGGCACCCCGGTGCCTGTAGGGGGCAAGTACGGACTTGCTTCGAAGTCGCCCCTCACCGGATGGGTCGGCGACAGCCTATCGGGAAGCTGGTTCTCGGTCGCGCTCAAGCGCACGGGCTGGGATGGCATCGTGATCCATGGTGCATCCGATAGTTGGGTGAACCTACTGATCGATGACGAGCGGGTGCTCTTCCGCAAGGCGGACAAGTATCTCGGTATGGGGACCTTCGAGACGGAGGAGGCCATTCGGGAGGAACTCGCCGATGACCAGGTGCGTTCCGCGACCATCGGCCCTGCCGGGGAGCACGGCGTGCTGTTCGCGAATGTCACCAATGATGGGCGACAGGCAGGGCGCACCGGTCACGGCGCCGTCTGGGCCAGCAAACGGCTGAAGGCGCTCTCTGTGCGCGGTACCCAGGGCGTGCGCGTGGCAGATCCGGACACGCTGATGAAGATGTCGTTTGACATCATTGAGGCTTCCCAGGGACCCCACACGTCGAAATACCGCCTTCTTGGTACCGCCACCAACGTCCTGAATATGAACAATCTAGGCCTCCTGCCGACGCGCAACTATCAAGAGGGCGTCTTTGAGGGCGCAGAGGCGGTCAGTGGTGAGTACCTCGAGGAACACCATAAGGTCAAGAAGATCGCATGTGCGCAGTGCCCTATTGCTTGCGAACAAGTCTCCGCGGCGAAACAGGGACTCTATGCCGGCGCGATGACCGGGATTGAGTATGAGTGCCTTTTCGCGAATGGCCCCAACTGCGGTATTGCCGACATGAATGCGATTATCAAGATGATCGATACCTGCGACCGGGCGGGGATGGATGCGATGAGCAACGGTGTCACCGTTTCCTGGGCTATGGAGTCCTATGAGCGCGGTGTCTTTACGAAGGAGGACTTTGCCTGCGCCAAGTATCCCGAGGGGTTTGAGGCCAACTTCGGTAATGGCGAGGCCGGCGTCACGATCACTGAGTTGATCCGCGACCGCGAGGGCATCGGTGCGCTTCTCTCACTCGGCACCATGCGCGCCAGTGCGCAGATCGACAAGGAGCGAGGTACTGAGTCCTACAAGTGGGCGATGCACGTGAAGGGACTCGAGAACCCCGGCTACGATGCGCGTGGACTGAAGACCTTCGCGCTTGGCCTCGCCGTCGGCACGCGGGGAGGATGCCATAACCGAACCGCGGCCTATGATCCTGATATCAAGGGCGAGGTCGATCGATTTGCGGTCGACGAGACGCGGGGGGCGCTGGCAAAAGACACCGAGGAGTACGCGGCTGTCTACGACACACTGCCGCTCTGCAAGTTCATTCGCCGCTGCTTCACCGGCAAGGCCGATCGGGCAGGTGCGTGGCCCACGATCGCGCAGCTGATCAACGCTACAACCGGTTGGAGCTTTGATATCAGCGACGTCGACCTCATCGGCGAACGCGCCTTCACGATCAAGAAGGCCTTCAACATTCGCGAGGGCTGGAAGCGCGAACACGATGCACTGAACTATCGGTGGCACCACGATCCGATGACCAAAGGCCCTTCGGCAGGCCACGTCGTGACTGAGGACGAGCTGGAGTACATGAAGGACCTCTACTATGAAGCAAAGGGATGGACGCGGGATGGCCTGATTCCCAAGGCGAAGCTCATCGAGTTAGGGATGAACGACATCGCCGAGGAAATCGGGGTCTAGCGAGGAAGGAGTCAGGCACGATGAAGAGCTCAACGTCAAAGTACAAGTATATCACGTGCGATCCGGAGAAATGCATCGGCTGTCAGCTCTGCGAGTACGTTTGTTCGTACACCAAGACCGGTGAGTACAACACCTACCGCAGCCGCATCCGCACCGTGCGTGTGGACGAGATTCTGATCACGGCGGTCGCCTGTAGGACGTGTGAGAACGCTCCCTGTGTGACGGTGTGCACCCGCGATGCGCTTGAGCAAGACCACGAGACCGGGATCATCCGTATCAACGAAGATCTCTGTGACGGCTGCGCTTGGTGCATTGAGGCATGCGACTTTGGTGCCATCTCGATCAATCCCCTGACGAAGGTGGCCGAGATCTGTGATCAGTGTGAGGATGAGGAAGGGGGGCCGCAATGTGTTCTTTGGTGCCCCAAGGACGCGCTCGAACTCACGACGCCCGATCAGCGGGCGCAGCGTGCCCGGCACAAGCTCGTCACCGAGGAAGCCCTACGTTAGCGTGGACCTCGACCGACATGAGATTGAAGGAGCCCAATAGTGGTTGATCGTAAGGCTGTTGAGGACAGCGAACCGGCGGCTGCCGGTCGGAGTACGGAGGACGCAAGCCTGGCCCCGGAGGCCGAGGAGCTCAGGATCGGCGTCTATGTCTGCCATTGTGGATCGAATATCGCGAGTGTGATCACGCCTTCCGAGGTGGTCGCCTATGCAGAGACGTTACCGGGCGTCGCCATCGCCAAGGAACACCGCTATATGTGCTCCGATCCCGGTCAATCGCTCGTTCAGGC
>CAZYYC010000343.1:3777-4321 GCA_964650935.1 uncultured Anaerolineales bacterium | reverse complement strand
AAGGTCATGTGGGGCGTCCACGATGAGATCCGGGACATGTGGAAGGCGCTCTCTGCCGGAGTAGCAGCGCCGGAGGAGGGTGGGCCTGCCGCACCGGATCCGGCGCTGCTGACCCAAGCCGAAGCCCTGGCGGAAGCCATCACCTCGATGGTCTACAAGGAAGAGCACATCCTCTTCCCGGCTGCCCTCCAGCGGCTCAATGACGCCGACTGGGCGGCGATCCGCGATCAGAGTGATGAGATCGGCTACTGCTACGCACGACCCGGACGGGCGTGGGTCCCCGGCATGGCTGTCGACGGCGCGGTAACCGCGCCCGAGGCGGCACACGGCGGCGCCGGCGCCGAGCTGGCAGCGGCCAGCGCGCCAAGCGGGGGGATCCCGCTCAACACCGGTGTGCTCACCGCGGCGCAGATCGACCTCCTGCTGAGGGCTCTGCCGGTTGATGTCACGTTCGTCGATGAGCATGATGAGGTGCGGTACTTCACGCTGGGACGCGAACGCATCTTCCAGCGCTCGCCGGCGATCATCGGGCGCAAAGTGCAGA
>CAZYYC010000343.1:0-3767 GCA_964650935.1 uncultured Anaerolineales bacterium | reverse complement strand
CCACCCGCCGCAGAGCATGGATCGTGTGCAGCAGATTCTCGATGACTTCCGTGCAGGTGTCCGTGACGAGGCCGAGTTCTGGATCCAGATGGCACCCCAGGGCGAGCCGCTCTTCGTTCACATCCGCTACTTCGCCTTGCGAGATGATGACGGCACCTATCGCGGCACCATCGAGGTCACGCAGAACCTGGCGCCCCTACGCGCGCTTGAGGGCGAGCGGAGGCTGTTGGAGGCGTAAACTATCAGGAGACGACACGAGCCGCCCGGGCAACCCGAAAGGGCTGCCCGGGCGGCTCGTGATGTGTCGATCTTGGTACGGCTGTCGTTGTCTGTCTAGCTGTTCAACTACTCACTTGTCGGTTCGGGCCACCCGGCTGAGCAGCACATTCGCCACATCGAGTCCGGCTTTGGTCGCCAGACCCCAGGTGATGAGCGCCAGGTAGTCGGCCAGCGAGCCGAAGTTGGTGGTGAAGTACCGGTCCAGACCGCCGATCAAGGCGGCTACCAGGGCGATCACTGCGATGGAGCGCTCGCTGACGAGCAGGGCCCGTTCGGTAAAGGCAAAGCGTTCGGCGTCGGTGGATAAGGATCTGTAGATGCTGAGGTCAAGGTGTGGTAGGCGGAAGGCCTCGAGGCGTGCATAGGCGCGGACCAGGGGCTGCAGCTTGCCCAGGACCTGGATGGCGAAACTCTCGGTCGCTGCGGTCTCTCCGGCCTCGTCCTCCAGGGCCCGTATCTGATCGGTGAGTTCCGACCCGGCATAGTAGACGAAGGGGTCCATCAGACGGCGCGTCAAGTCCTGAGCTGTGACCAGTTCGTGTTGGGTCTCGCGGCGCTGAAGGTCGTCCAGGTCTGTGGCCTCCCACAGGTCGCGCGCTGCGGAGTTGAGGTGATGGCGTGCCGTCTCCAGCATCTCCGCCTCGCTCTCGCTCAGCTCGACGCCGGGCTTGTGCAGTTCCCCAATTGCGTCGCGGACGAGGACCGTGAGTTGCGAGAGTTCACCCCAGAGCACGGCAAGCTCGGCCGCGTTGTCGATCCGCCGGGCCAAGGCCGACACCTGTGCCATCTGCATTTTGGTGCCCCTGAGCAACTCGCGTGCCGCGGTGTAGAAGCGCGGCTCCTCCAGCTCGATATCGGCGGGCGGTTCTGCCTGGTCGATCGCCGGGCGGGCGTTGTGGAGCAACCTGCGGCCCAGCCGATCGAGTCTGTCACGGAACTCGGCCCAGATTTCGGTCTGCTGTTCGAGCTCCTCGAGGGGTGTGAGGATCGTGGCCTGGAAGTGCTCACGCTCTTCGTCGGTCAGCGACCCGAAGTGACCGCGATCCCAAGCACGAATGGCCTCGTCGAGGCGCCCCTTCTGCGCGTGGAAATCCTCCGCGACGGTGTAACCGTGGACGGACTTGCGCAACTTGGCAAACGTGAGCCCGGTGGCGTTGAGACGCCGCAAGAGCCTGAGTGTCGTCCGTCGTACGGTGAGGTAGCGTTGCGCGAAGCGGGCGGCGGCAAGGCCCAGCAGAAGCGTCAGCAGGGGCCAGAGGATGATGTCCTTGACGTTGACTGTGAGGGCTACATCGCCCTGACCCGCGTCCTGTGGCGCTAGATCGAGAGTGCCTTCGTACGTGCCCGTGAGTCCCCAACGCCGGTCAAAGGCGAGGCGTAGGCGGGCCGCAGCATCGGCGGAGCGTGCATCATCGAGGTCGATGGCCAACCCGCCGCCGCGCGGATTGGCCAGGTACCCTACTCGCGTCGAGGCCTGTGAGACCTCTCCTGTCGCGGCAAGGGGTAGGGTACAGCCGGTGGCAAGGCCACGAAGGCAGATAGGGTCGATGAACGGCAGGATGCGCACGGCATTGAGCGTCCACGTCTCAACGGCGGGCGCACCGGCGGACGAGATCGTCGAGGTGGGCACGGCTACAATCACGTCCTTGCGCAGGACGGCATCGTGGGATGGAACGGCGAGAACCAGCGAAGCCGTGTACCGGCCCGGCGCCAAGGGGACCTCGCGGCTGAGGACGGCCATCAGCGAGGCTTGTCCGGCCGGACCGATGGTGATCGTAGCAGGATAGGATCTCAAGAGTTCCGCGGAGGGCCACGTCTCCTCGCTCTCCTCCGCCACAAAATCGGTGAACTCGACCGTGACCTCGAGCGTGTCGGTGGTGTTATTGAGGAGGGTTGCCGTGATTGCTTCGGGCCAGTTCGCCACGCTGGGCTCCGGATCGCCGAAGGCAATCGGGAGCGGCGCTTGGGCGCCGACCGGTGCGGACATCAGCCCCACCAAGCTCAGCAGCGTGGCGATGATCAGCCATCGTCTCGATATCATGGATGCAGCCTCCTTCACAGAGCCTCGCGGATCAGTGTTACCGGACACCGTACAGGCTCATTATACTGTGAAGGTGGAAAAGCGCGCAAGCGTGTACCTCTCTGAGCGTCTCCTCAGGTCTTGGCGCTCCACTCACACGTGCACCAGGCCTGCGACGCGCTGAGCTCGGGGTTCAGTGAAAGGGAACAGGGGGCAGCAAGCCTGCCCCCTGTCGGAAAAAGCCGATGAGCTGTCTAGTGACGACGACGCTTCGATCCTAAGGTCGACGTTACCGCGCCAGCGCTCACGAGTAGACCAGCAAGGGGGAGCAGCAGCTGCGCCTGATCGGGGCACCCATGTTGACCAACGCTACTGAGGTGGGCGGTGGGTCGAACTGGTCATCTGCAGGTCCCTTCGACGGTGAGTGATGCGACGTCGGGTTGGTGATGGTCAACCAATCGCGAACACCGCTTAGCGACATCCCGCCGCACGCCTCGGGGAGGGGGATGGACCACTCATAGACCATGGCCCACTCCCACTGGTAGGTCTCGCTAAAGGTGATCGGTGCCGTAGCCGAAATGACGCCGCCGTCAGGCCACCCATCGATGACGGTGACGTCATTTGGATTCGCTGAGGCCCAAGGCGACTTCCACACCGCAGAACCGTTCCCGTTGACGTTCATATTGAACGGCTTGGTCTCGGATGCTGCGTAGGTGTTCATGTTCCACACGAGCGAACTCGACGAGACATAGCCGTCAGGGGGCGATCCTTCAGTGTTATTGAACGTAGCATCAGAGTACCAGTCGGCCTCGCTGTTGTCCAGGGCGCCTGGTCGCGCGGCATAGCCCTGCTGCCACTTGTAGTGTAATCCACAGATCGTGACATCGAACTGGGCGTACTCGGAGTTGACCAGGTGATCGAAGCTGCGGACGTTGCCGCCCGTCGGCCAGCCTGCGCTCTCGAGGTACTGGGTCCTGTCTGGCCTTACAACTTGGTCGAAGGCATTGTCATTGATGTTGCCATCGACGACGAGCGCCACGTACAGGATGCCGTCATCGATATAGGTATAGATCTTGCTGTCACTGAATCGGGCCTTAGCATACAACTCGTAGATCTCGTGATCACCATCGCCCCAGAAAAGGCCATTGACGGTCGGCGGTCCGGGATCTGCCGATACTGGCTGCGGGAAAGCGATGAATGATGCCAGAAGACCGAGGATGGCAAGCACCGACATGATGGCGCCACGCCTTTGTAGTCTGGATCGATCACGACCAAGTCCGGGTATTCCCTCTTGAGGCTGCGTGCGTTGACTACGCATGGTGATGTCCCTCCATAGTGTTGCTGTTCCTGATTACTTACATTATACGGTATTGTCTCAGTAATGCAAGTACCAATGGTTAGGAGAGTTTCATCTGCACGCAAACCTGATTCTAACCCTCTAACCAAACGTGGTTGGAAGGGCCTATCT
>CAZYYC010000342.1:0-4339 GCA_964650935.1 uncultured Anaerolineales bacterium | reverse complement strand
GCGTATGCCGATTCCGCCACTCGGGCTCCAGCGATGGTTATTATACGGGAAACCGTCGGCTTGTCAACACTCGGCAGGGCTATCGCATATGATCTTTCGGGAAGCTAGCCGGCCCGTTGCGCCGTGCGGATTCAGGTATTCGACGCCCTCGCTGCGTTGAGTAAGGCTCGTTGAGCTTCCCGGAAGCCTGTCTCTACCTAGTTCCCGGCTACGTGCCTAACCGTAATCGTGCCGACCTCCAGGCCCACCGTCACCGTGGCCCGATGGTCCGCGCGATCGTAGCCGGGCGACGTGTAGACGTTGTCGGTGCGCAGGAAGTCCGACGGCAGATCGTGGGTGACCAACGCGGCTTCGGTGATGATCCGCACCCCCAGGCCCTCGGGGATGTTGATGCGGAGGGTGCCCACGCCGCCCGAGATGTCGATGTCCGAGGCGCCGGTTGCGGGCAAGGTGACCTCGACTTGACCCACCCCGATGCTGACGTTGGCCTGCTCGATCGTCAATCGCGTGAGATCGACCTCTGCTTGGCCTACAGCCAGCTGCACGCTCAGGTCTAAAGACACATCGGGGTTCAGGGCAAGGTCCCAGGCTGCGTAGCGTGCGGGCCCGACGAAGCTGCGGGGCCCGATCGACTGCGAGGCCAGCACCAGCTCCGCGTGGTCGCCGCCGGTGAAACGCTCGTCCAGCCGCTCGTCGCGTCGTACGCGCACGGTGCCGGCGACGAGCTCGGGAGCGTCGATCAAGGCATCGATGGAGAGGCTGGTCACCGCCGGTTCCAGGACGATCGTGGCGCTCGAGGCGCCATCGCGTGGGTAACTGATGTCCACCTGCTCACCGGCTCCGGTGACGGCGCCGGTGCCTCGTCCCACGAGGAGCACGCCGCCCACGAGAAGGGCTAGGACGATGACCGCCGCCACGACTGAGGCCCATATTGAGCGATGGCCAAGAAGGATCTCCAATCCGGCGGCGATCAGCAGGATCGGCCAGAGCTGTAGGATGTCCCAGAATCCCCAGTTCAGGTAGCCGAGGTTGTTGAGCAACAGGATCACGCCCACGCCGACGAGAAGCGTCGGCCCTACCAGGCTGATGCGGCGATGTTCCATCATCTGTCTCCCTTCACTATCGCTCGTCGCGCAGGTTCCGCAGCAGGATGTAGCCGCCGATCAGGATCAGCAGCAGGGGCCAGACGAGGCCCGCATGCGGGGTCGCGAGCGAGAGGAAGATGAGGCCCATCGCGCCCAGGATGCCCGCGGGGATGAGCGCCCACCCCATACGCCCCTCAGGCGTGGGCAGCACGTAGACCAAGCCAAAGGTAAGCCCCATCCCCAGGAAGAAGATGCCCACAAAGCCCTCGCCTACGAGAAAGGGCTCCAACGCAATCGCCAATCCCAGGGCCAACAGCACCCCACCCGGGATGATGGCCCACCATTGCTCCCGCCCGGTCGTGAAGTAGACGCTCCAGAAGCCGAGGCTCAGCATGGCCAGGAAGAAGCCGGCGCCCCATGCGCCGCCCATCTCCGGGAAGAGGCTTGTGATGCCGATGAGCCCTCCTATGCCGACCAACGTCAGCGCCGGGATCAGCGCCCACCAACGGCTGCGATCCTCGACATAGACGTAGCCGAAGGCCGCACCTGCGGCGACAAAGAGCACGGCCCAGGCGTTGCCCAGGCTCATAATCGCCAGACTCTCGAGTAGAAAGAGCACGCCGACGAGGATGAGCAGAACGCCCCACAGCGCCCTCGAATGCAAGAGTTTCATCGAATAGCCTCCCTACGTATGTACAACCTAGGACGGAGCCTAGTGCCGTCGATCGAGCAGCGCGCGGACGAAGAGAAAGAGCCCCAAGGCGATCAGGAGGATCGGTAGATAGTCGCGGAAGGGAAAGCTTCCGAACATATCACCCATCAGCGAACCGAAGACCAAGAAGAGGACGCCACTCACCAGGACGGTCTGCAGGCCGTCAATGATCTCCTTGCGCCTCCACTTGACCAATCCGGCCAGGAAGACGCCGATGCCGGCGAATCCCGGTATCAGGGTCCAGAGGTAGGCCCAGCTCTCCCACGTCAGGACGCGTGCATTCTGGAGGTAGAGAATGCCCCCGATGCCGCCGACAATAGAGGCGGGTACCAGTAGATCGGCCGTCCCGGTCAACGCGCCGAGGACCAACAGCCCAAAGGCGACGAAGATGATGGTCATGGGCCACGTGAACTCGCGATCGGCCCAGATGCGTAAGCCAGGGAAGACCTGAAATGCCAAAAAGGTGAGGCCGATCAAGATCAACAGGATGCCCGACGTGATGTTCTTGCGCCTGTTTGTGGACATAGGGTACTCCTTTTCGCTGGTGAGACTGTCGGCCATGCCGGATTCCACGACATGGTTTGGTGCCGGTTCATACCTCCTATACACTACGTGGGCGTAGGCGTGAGGTTGCAGCGGATCCGATCAACCGGGGCCGGTGGTCGCTCAGACGGATCAGACCTGCCCCGACCGTCGAATCAGATCAGTTTGTGCTGGAAGGCGATGGCGACGGCTTCGGTACGACTGCCAGCATCCAGTTTCGACAGCACGTTGCTGACGTGGAACTTCACGGTAGAGCGGCTGACCACGAGACGTTCGGCGATCTCCGGGTTGCTGAGTCCCTCGGCCATCAGACCAAGGATCTCGCGTTCCCGATCTGTGAGGTCGGCGCCAATCGTGGGCCTGTGTAGGGCTGCCTGGATCAGGGCCTCCGCTGCTTCGGGGGCCAGCGTCGGGCGCCCGGCGTGGGCCGAGCGGATGGCATCGGCCAGATCGTCGGCTGAGACGTCCTTGAGGAGGTAGCTGATCGCGCCGGCCTGGAGTGCACTCTGGACCAGTTCTTCCTCTTTGAAGCTGGTGAGGGCGATGACCTGGGTCTCGGGCCAGCGTTCGCGGATGATCTGCGTTGTGGTCGCCCCGTCCTGCCCCGGCAGCACCAAGTCCATCAGGATGACGTCGGGCTGATGTTTCTCACACAGACGTAGGGCCTCCTCGCCGCTGCCGGCTTCCCCGACCTGCTCCAAGTCCTCGTAGACCATCAGGAAGGTGCCCAGGCCACTTCGAACGACGGCGTGGTCGTCGACAATCAGCACTCGAATGGGTGATTCATCGGTCATCATCGGTTGACTCCCCCGTTCCTTGCGGCCCACCAGGGCGACCTCTCAGCCATATATCATACCTCAGTGGGCCTCGATCTGCAACGATCCGAGCGGCACAAGATCATACAAGAGGCGGCCCTGACCGTCGGAAGCCGGTAGTCGTTCACCATCCTCGGGTCGATAGAGACCGGCCCAGAGGGGATATGTTCCGGATTCGAGGTTTCCCGGCGTGGTGAGCTCATGGACGTCCTCGATGAGGTCGCCGGCTCGCCAAGCTAGGGTAGGGAACCAGCCCTCGCGTGGTCGGCCATCGTGTTGCGCGAGCGGCATAGGATCGCCCGGCTGCCAGAGGTGAACGAAGGCGACGTAGTCGTGGGTAGGTGTCGCCGTGGGTGACCAGATGAGGGTGATCGTGACGGTGCTGCCGGGTAGGGCGACCTCGGGGGCTCGATAGCCGATGAGCCGGATGCCGTCATCGAAGGCAACGTCGACCCTGCTTGCATCCGGGGTCTCCTGGTGCTCGTCAGGCACCACGCTGATGGATCCCACGACTGCCGGATCGAGAGGCGTCCCGTCGCCGGTGGAGGGGATGAGGCGTTCACCGCTCTCGGTATCCAGGAGGCCGATCTGCACCTGATAGCGGATGGGTGCCGGCGCCCACGTCTCGATGTCGCCGACGTAGGTGTCGCAGAAGGCCCCCCCGGGCTGCCACAGGCTGGTCGGATAGCGTCCCAATCCCGGATAGGTGTACCGTTCCATCACGCGCGAGGACTCGGGTCCGATCACGTGAACGAAGACGGTATAGTCGCGCTCCATCGGTGCCAAGCCCGTCCAGCACGCGCGGACCGTCGCGCTGTCGCCCGGTCGGACCCGTTCGGGCGTGACCTCGGCGCACAGCAAGGCGGCTTTGCCATCGTACCGCAGGTCGATGGGGTGAGGGCAAGCGCGCACAATCTCGCTCGGCGTGGTGCGGCGGGGTGGGGCAAAGGTGGCGGCCAGGCGCGTACCGGGCGCAAGCGTGCTCAAGATCGCGCAGAAGCTCAGGAGGCATGTGGTGGCACCGCGTCCGAAAGGACGCGCGATGCGGGTTACCTCGCGCAGGCCGAGGGTGAGGAGGAGGGCCCACGCACCCAGGGCAGGGAAGAGCAGCCGACCGTGTGGCGCCTCGACCTGCCGCATCCACACGATCAGCGCGGCGGCGATGCTGATGAGCCACAGCAGGG
>CAZYYC010000341.1:1160-4341 GCA_964650935.1 uncultured Anaerolineales bacterium | reverse complement strand
GCGCCGCCGGAGCGTTGGGGGCGCGCGGCGCTGGTCGCGTTGGGGCTCGGCGTGGGGATTCAGCTCCTGGCGGTCACGGTGCTCGAGCCGCTCGGTGAGAAGCTGACCGGGAGCCGGGCCGATCACAGCGTGCTCGACGGCGTGCGGGGCAACCGGCGGGCGCTGGGCGGGCTGCTGGTCGCGGTCTGGCTGCTGGTGGCGCCGCTGGAGGAGGGCCTCTATCGGGGCTTCCTGATGACCGAGATCGCGCGCGTGCTGGGCACGGGGCCCAGCGCGCTGGCGGTCAACGTGCTCGTGACCTCGGTCGTCTTCGGGCTCTCGCACGGCTACCAGGGCCGCGCCGGGATGCTGGGCACGGGCGTGGTGGGCGCGCTGTTGGGGATCCTCTTCGTCCTGAGCGGTTTCAACCTCTGGACGGCGATCCTGACCCACGGCGTGATCGACACGATCGGGATCGGGTTGATCGCGGTGGACGGCGACCGTTTCCTGCGGGAGAAGCTGTGGGGCGCGAATCACTGAGGCACTGAGGCGGATGAGGGCACTGAGGGAGGTGTCCGGCTTGGCAGCCCGACCTACGGAGGCGTGATGTAGGGCGGAGTGGTACTCCGCCGGTTGGTGGTCGGCGAGGGGAGGTGTCGGGCTTGGCAGCCCGACCTACGGCGTGGTGTAGGGCGGAGTGCACCTCCGCCGGTTGGTGGTGGGCGAGGGGAGGTGTCGGGCTTGGCAGCCCGACCTACGGAGCAATGTAGGGCGGACTGTTAGTCCGCCACTTGCTCGGCAGCGGTCCGGGTGTCATGCGTCCTCTCCCAGGATGAGGGCGATGCGCTCGCGCTCCAGGGGCGCCAGGTCGCCGGCTCGTCGCAGGACGTAGAGGTCGTACTCGTCTGCTGGGTAGGCATCTAGGGTGCACAGCCGCTCCCCACGGATGACGTTGGCCGCGAGGAAGGGGTCGGCCTCGGGGAGTACGACCAGATCGACGCGGTGGACATCGAAGAGGTCCTCCAGCGCCCGCGACACCTCCACCCGTGCCCTGACGGAGAGCTTGGTGCCGGATGGCGGCAGGACGCCAATGTCCACGTCTGAGCCCGACGCTGCGTCATTGGCCTCGTCGCCCGGCATCCGGGCGGCGTCGCCCGTCAACCGGGCGGCGATCTCCCGAGCGCGGCTGCCGAAGGCGTAGAGGGCCACGAGGTTGTAGCGCCGCGACAGATCGAGGAGCGCGGCGTGCAGATCCGTACCCGTCCGGGTCTCGTCGATGCCGGTTGACGCTTGGGTCATCAGCTCTACCCCCTTGCCCGGAGTGTAGCACGCGGCGTTGGAGCGTCAAGCGAGCCGGTGTTGTCGTTCGTTGGGTGGCCTCACGGAACCGCGGATAGGGACCCATCGTGGTGCCTGCCGGGCCTCGCCGGGTAAGCCGTTCGAGGTCTTGGCGGCATCTGCCGCTTGCCAATCCCCGCGTTAGGTTGTAAAATAGTTAGAACTTGGTTGGGCCGCTGACAAGCTCGCCCGTCTCCCTTTTCATTCTCATTGCACTCACATCGGAGGTAGGAATGACATCGCGATCTGGGAAACTACAGTATTTGGCGGTGACGCTGTGCCTGGTCGCCGGCACGCTCTTGACAGCCGGCCCGGTCCTTGCCGGAGGTGGGATCGTGGCGGGGTGGTCGAGCCAAGCTTGGACGGCCAGCACGGGCACGCCCGGCAATCAGGGCGTCGCGCTCCTGTCTACCAATACGACGGGCACGTTCGCGACGTCCACCGGGGCCCCTCCTGGTGAGTCCAACGTTTTCGTCTCGACCGGTTGGGCGAGTGGAAGTGGCACCAAGTATTGGAAGGTACATTTCGCCGGCACCGGCTTTGAGGACTTGACGCTATCCTCCCAGCAGAAGAGCACCGATGACGGCTTCTACGGCTGGGATGGTCCACGCGACTTCAAAGTCCAGTACAGCCTGGATGACAGCACCTGGACGGACGTTCCCGGCGGTGGACTGACGCTGAGCGGCAGCTGGACCGCCGGTGGGCGGCTGACCGACCTGAGCCTGCCGGCTGCCCTGGATGACCAGCCCGATGTCTATCTGCGTTGGATCATGTCCAGCAATGCCTCGGTGGGCACCGACGGGTTCACCGACAATGCGCAGAGCATGATCGGCGGCATCTATATCCGCGGTCAGGAGATCCCCGTTGCTCCCACCGACATCCTGTTGAGCAGTGCGCAGCTGGGCGCGGCTGATCCCCCGGACACACTGGTGGGTACGCTTTCAGCGGTGGACGGCAACCAACACGACACCTGGGCCTACACGCTGGTGAGCGGCGCCGGCGATACGGACAACGGCTCCTTCTACATCGCCGGTGATGAACTGCGCAACTCGCTGTCGCTGGCTCCCGGCACCTACAGTATCCGTGTCAACGTCAACGACGGCACCTACGACTTTGCCCGTACCTTCGTGATCACGGTCTCAGCGTATGCTGTGATCACCGGTGGGGATACGAGCTTCGGGGATTATGTGACCCACGTTGCCTATGCGGGGATTGATCACAGTTCGGGTGACGACGCCGGCTACGCGGACTATACGGCTCAGAGCGCCACGGTGGTGCCCGGGGGCAACGAGACACTCACGGTGACGGTGATGTTGGGCGACCCGGAGTACCCGGCTAGTGTGGTCGCCTGGATCGACTGGAACCAGAACTACAGCTTCGATGACGACGGGGAGACGTATGTCATCGGTACCGATCTCGGCGCGCTGGGTCTCAACACGGCGTCGGCGGTGATCGACGTGCCGGCGACAGCCGCCGGGGGGAGCACCCGCATGCGCATCGTCATGAACGCTCTCAACGGAGAGACCCCACCGCCGAATGGCGGCTCCGGCACGTTCTGGGGAGATGCCGAGGACTACACGATCCTCGTTGCGGGCCCAACTGCCGTGACCCTGCAGGGCCTCGCGGGACGCGGTAGCCTCCGCCTCGTGGCCGGTCTCGGTTGGCTGGGGCTTGCTGGTCTGGCGGTGATTGATGTTCGGCGTCGTCGGTGAGCCGCTATCGAGGGGCGGTCGGAACGGCTTTCCGACCTACATCAGAGCATGTGGGGCGGGTAGCTGACCCGCCGGAGCCCGGTCGAGGGGGGGCAGAGGTCGGAACGGCTTTCCGACCTACATCAGAGCATGTGGGGCGGGTAGCTGACCCG
>CAZYYC010000341.1:0-1060 GCA_964650935.1 uncultured Anaerolineales bacterium | reverse complement strand
GGGCAGAGGTCGGAACGGCTTTCCGACCTACATCAGAGCATGTGGGGCGGGTAGCCGACCCGCCCGGGGGCGCACCGAGAGGCGTCAAGACGCTGAGGCCCATGGCTCTCGCTGGACGACCGGAGCCCCGATTTACATGGCTTAGGACGGAGTCGCCGTAGCGCTATCGTCCCGATTGCGTCCGGCGCAAGCTCTTGTCAGTTGAAGCCGCTGCAATCGTAGAACCTGGCGTCTGATCTGAGATCAGTCGTCGATCGCCGCCGCTCCCGCCCGCGCCAGGTTGAGCGCCAGCAGCCGGGCGAGGAGCTCCTCATCGTCGAGGTTGTGGGGCCAGCCGTAGGCGTCGAGCACGGCGCGATCGAGCCTCTCGTGGGCGAGCTGCAGCCACGTCGGTCGCTGGTTGTAGAGGTTGGTGAGCGTGCGCTGCTTGAGCTTGCTCGCCGGCAGGCTGCCCGGATTGAGCCAGCGGTCGCGCTGCGCCACCAGCTCGCGGGCGGCCTCGGCGATGGCGGCGACGCGCGGGTCCTCCTCCTCGCCGGGCTCCCGGCCTGGGGGCCAGGGGAAGGGGAAGGTCTCGAAGCAGGTGGTGGGGGTGTAGCGGAACCCGCTTGCGGCATCGCGAAGCTGTGTTCCGGTGGCTCGTGACCACGCCTCGTGGACCGACGAATGCAGTACGCCCAGGAAGTAGTCATCCGAACGAGCGAAAGCATACAGCTGATGGTCAGGGATGGTGTCGCTCTCAAGCCAGGCGAAGACTCGATGCTTGGCCACCGATGGCGTCACTATGAACCTCTGAAGCGTGCGCACCGCCTCGCGCATATCAGGTGCGGGTCTCCGATGAAGCCACCAGAGCTTGCGTAGGCGGGTGTCACGCGACTTCTCTCTCACGGGCTTTACTGCTGTATACGCGTGCTCGAAAGGAGCTTCATACTGAGCAGCATCCGCGAGCGACATCTCACAGCCGAAGTCTATGATCCACATGTTGCGTGAACGCTGGAGCAAGTCTCTGGAGTTGATGTATGGACGTACTACGTCGCTGTTGGGCCTGCCGTTTGGATTC
>CAZYYC010000340.1:0-4371 GCA_964650935.1 uncultured Anaerolineales bacterium | reverse complement strand
GTGCTTCAGCGGACGGCAGGTTGGCCGAGACCTCGCTCACGCGCAATCTCAATCCATCCTGGGGCACCGACCACAACGGACCCACCGCCGTGCTGCAGTCGCTCAGCCACATCGACTTCACCGGCTTCCCCGACGGCTGCAGCCTGGACCTCCGCTTCGACCCGGCGCCCTTCGACACTGACGATGGCCGGGAGACCTTCGCCGGTTTCCTCAAAGGGTTCGTCGACCTCGGTGTGATGCAAATGCAGATCAGTATGGTTGACACCGAGACGCTTCTCGACGCCCGCGCCCATCCCGAGCGCTGGCCGAATCTGATGGTCAAGGTCGCCGGCTTCAGCGCTCGCTTCATCGACCTCTCAGAACAGGAGAAGGACGAGATCATCGCGCGCACGATGCAGCGGGTCTGAGCAAAGAGAGGGAGCGCGTTGCGCTCCCTCTCCGGGTTAAAACCGGTCTTCACACCAGTGACTGACGCCGACGACGGCGTTACTTCTTTTCCTTCTTCTTCTTCTTGTTCTTGCGATCCTTGTCGTTGCCTCTATCTCCACCCTTGGCCATAGCTCTCCTCCTTGGTACGCTTAGTCAATCCTAGTATCGCCCATCTTCGGCAAAATGCAATGGCACGCGAGTCCAAGCCATGCTCGACGGGGCTTCAGTGCCTTTGGCGGAATCGTCCATTTCCGGTACAATCCCCAGACAAATGACATCGCCGCCGACTGCACAGTCCACGACTCGCCGTTCCTCATCGCATCCGCCGCCCTGGGGCGCCCTGGGCATCCTGCTCGCGGCCGCGGCATTGCGGCTGTGGAATCTGGGCGGGCCAAGCCTGTGGTACGATGAGGCCTACTCGTGGTGGGTCGGGATCGTCGTCTCACCGCTCGAATCCGTCGCATCAAGCCTCTATGAGCTTGTCCCGCCTTTTACCTATTTACTCTGGCGTCTCTGGGCAGCGCTGACGGGCACCAGCGAGTTTGCCCTACGCTCATCCTCCGCCCTCGCGGGGGTGCTGACGATCGCCGCCCTGGGGGCTGTCGTGCGGCGTCTGACAGGCTGTCGCCGTTGCACCCTGGTTGCCCTAGCGCTGGCAGCCGTCTCCCCGCCTCTGCTCTGGGCTGCCCGTGAAATGCGGATGTACGGCGTGCTGCAGGCCTGCATCGGGTTGGCGGATTGGGCCCTTCTCCAGGTCCTCTTCGGGCCGGCGCGCCTGCGCCGGCGCTGGGGCTGGCTGTGGGGGGCGATGGCGCTGACGGCCCTGTACACCGTCGTCGTCTCCGGCTTCTGGCTGATCGGGCAGGGTTGCTTCGTCGCTGTGACTCTACTCACCGCGCGACGCCCGGAACGACGTCGCGCGGTCGTGAGGGCCCTACTGACACCGGCGATCGTCGCGGCAGTGCTTTACCTGCCGTGGCTTGTACCTGCGGCGCTCGGCCTCGGCGGAAATCGCGGGTTCTGGCCGGGCACATTGACCGTCGGGCCCTTTATCTCACGGGCCGTGCGCGGCATCACCGTCTTCCGCTTCCTTGAGCCCGAGTCAACTGCCCTTATCACGGGGATCCTCGTAACCCTCTACGCCATCGTCGTGCCGTTCGTGTCGCGGCGCGACCTGCGTATCGCCGGCTATGGCACACTGGCCATAGTGCCGGCGCTGGCAGCCGCCTATCTCGTCTATCGCCACCTACCTAAGTGGGAGCTCCAGCACACAACGGTCTTCGCGCCAGCCCTCGTCACAGCACTCGCTTCAGCCGCCGCACCCGAACGTCGATGGTCGAGTCGAACCGCGAGGGCGATCACTCAATCCCTCATCCTCGGCGGGCTACTGCTGACGACCGCCACTATGGCTAGGGCCAGCCACGCTCTGCTCTTCAGCTCAGCGCACGCTAAGGACGACTGGCGCGGCGTCGCCGACTACGTCGAGATGCACCGCCGCCCGGGCGAGGTCGTGATCATCTCCACCGGGTCGGTCGCGCCGGCCTGGGTCTACTACGGTGGCGACGAGGGGCTCGTCCGCCTGCCTGACGATCCGCTCCTCGACGTCACGCACGTGCTCCACTACCACAACACCGCCCCACTTCTTAACGCGACGCTAGCGCGTGCCCCAGGGGTCTGGATCATCGAGTGGCTGAACGAGGTCACCGATCCCACATCCATCGTGACCACGCTGCTCGAAGATATCGGCGTTGCCGATCCGGTGCCGGTCTTTCAGGGCCTCAGACTGAGCCACTACACACTGCCACGCGCACCCAGCCTCCCAGAGACGCCGCCAACGACCGACCGTCCGGACGTCGAGCTCTTACCTGATGTACGGCTTTGGGGTGTGACCCTGCCGGTGGATCCTCAGGCCGCCGATGAACCGATCAACATCCGCGCATGGTGGTCGGTGACCGATCCGCAGCGACACGAGGGATGTGCCTACCAGGCTTCGGTTCGTATCCGGGACAGACACGACAACGTCTGGGGACAGTCGGACGCACCTGCCGGGGCCGGCGATCACCGATCGGAGCACTGGCCACCCGAGATGCCGGTGTTGGGCCACTACAGGGTCGCCCTACTACCCGGCATCCCGAGCGGGCACTACACCGCCACGGTCGTGCTCTACGACCTCAATGGCGCCTATTCGGAGGAGTTCCCGTTGGGGACCTTTGTGGTAGGTCGCTCCAAGCACCCTCCGGAGCAACCTGAGGAACTGGTCCCAGTGACAGGGCCGGACTATGATGCGCCGCTGAAGCTGCTTGGCGTGGGCCTTCAGCAGCATTCATTGGCACCTTGCGAAATACTGGAGGGCCAGCTCTTCTGGGAGATCGCCTCCCCGGTCACCTCACCGCTGACTGTCGAGATCGGCGCCGGCGATGGTGGCAGCCTTACGCTAACCACGATGGACGTGGTGCCGGCGCTGTGGGAGGTCGGCGATCGCTACACGATCCGATTCCGGCTCCCGATCGACTGCCGAGCCTCTCATCAGCGCGCACCTTTGCGAGTGACGCTGTGGCAGAGCCATCCGGACCAGGATGTGGAGGCCGCCCTATGGGATGGCCCGCAGATCGAGATCATCGTTGAGCGAGCCTTTGCCCCACCGGAGGGGATCATACCTGCCTCGTTGGTCGTAAGCGATGGGTTGGCGGAACTGGTAGGCTACAGACTGGAGCCGGGGAGTCTTTCTGGGCACGAGCCCTTGCGGATCGTGCTCTACTGGCAGGCCGGTGCGCTGACCGACACCCCGTACACCGCTTTCGTTCACATCGTGCCACGCGGAGAGCCCAGCCCGCTCATCGCACAACACGACGCGTGGCCCGCCGAGGGCAGCAAGCCGACTTACACCTGGGTGATCGGCGAGATCGTCACGGATCCCCATCCCTTACCGGCGCTACCTGCCGGCGCCTATGATGTGCGCATCGGGTTCTACGATCCCGATCTGACCCGCCTGCCGCTCACTGCGGGTGACACACGCGTTCCGGACGATGTGTTCGTGCTCACGACGCTGGCCGTCGAGTAACAGGGAGGCTTTCCGCGAGGAGTCACGTTCAGCCGGTAGGGACGAGGTACCGCGTCGCCACACGCCCAGCAAGACTTGACGAAGCAGCGAATCGTGGGATACTTAAGGTTTGGATATGAGGATGCGCAGACAAGACATGATTCGGGCACCTATCGACCCGACCTTCCCGGTTGAGGACGATCCTGAGGGCCCCGCGCGGCGCCGGCCTTGGCGCACGCGCTTCGGGGGCATACCTTAGTCATCCCCTGTGACCTGCTGAGCAAGCATCGCGCGTGTAGGAGTTATCTGCCAGGGCCGCAACTTTGTTGCGGCCCTGTTTCGTTGTTTTTCAGCAAACGATCTGTTCACGGATCGCACGGGCATCACAGAGGGAATAAAGCTATGTTAGCATCTGCATCGACGTTACTCATCGCATTGGTTGGACTGGTCAGCATCGCCGTTCTGGTGGCGAGTTCGGAGGTAGCGGTCAAGCACCTTATGGCGCTCGCGGGATACTTCCGCATATCGACGACCTTTATGGGGGTCACGATCGTCTCGCTCGCGACCAGTATCCCGGAGATCGCGGCGCATCTCACAGCCTCGGTAGGTATCCTCACCGGCACACTGGACTACAAGATCGGCTCCTCTGTGGTCCTGGGCGCCAACATCGGGTCGGACGTGATCCAGCAGACGCTGATCATGGCCATCGTCGTCCTCATTGCAGGCAAGCTGACGTTTCGACGCTACTTCCTCGCCAAGACAATGATCCCGATGATCGTCACCACTTTGATGTGCTTGGTCCTGGGATGGGATGGGGTCTACTCGCGGGTTGACGGCCTGATCCTGTTCGGCTCATTCCTGGCTTATCTCTACTACCTCTATCTCGACGAGCGCAAGCACTA
>CAZYYC010000339.1:0-4382 GCA_964650935.1 uncultured Anaerolineales bacterium | reverse complement strand
GGTCCCCATCGTTCTCCCGATTCTAGCCCTCTCTGCGGAAAAGTGACGCGCACCCAACGTCCGACGGGGACTTGACAAGATCCGCAACGTCGATATACTATTACATGTAACGCGATTACGAAACCCAAACAAAGACAGAGACGCTGAGTGGAGGATAGCGATGAGCGAAGAAGAACGGGTGGAGATTAAGATCGAGGCAACGGAGGCTGAGGTTACGGAGGCACCTGAGGAGGTGACGCCCGAGGGAACCGCTGATCCCAAGAAGGAGAAAGCGCCCTACCACCTCAAGGACGCCCTTAAGCAGGTGGAGTCCTTCGGGCAGGCGCTTGGCGACGCCCTACAGGGACGCGGCAACGTCGTGATGGTCCGCGTCAACGACGAGGCCCTGGAGCATCTGGATATGTTGGTCGAGGCTGAGATCACCAAGAGCCGCTCCGAGAGTGCCGCTTTCCTGATCGGTGAGGGCATCGCCGCCAACCAGGAGCTCTTCGGTAAGATCAGCACGATCACGAGCCAGATTGCCGAGCTGCGTGAACAGCTACGCCACGAAGTCAAATTGGAGCCGTCCACCGAAGGGACATCCGAGGAAGAGGCCTAGCCCTTCCCGCCCTACGGAGGGCTCACCCAAGGACAGACAACACAAGGTACTGAGGAGCGAGGCGATGAGCGAGGACAAGGTTAAGGACGTAGAGCTGAACGATGAGGTGAAGACCGAAGTCGCCGAGACCATCACAGCGGTGGTCAACGAGACGGTGAGGTTCCTGGATACGCTGGGCAGAGCCGTCTGCACGGTCACCCAGGACATTACCAACCTGATGGTCATTCCGGTGGACGCCGAGACACGTGAGCATCTCGATCTGCTGGTTGACACCGGCGCAGCACGCAGCCGGCGCGAAGCAGCGGTGGCGCTGCTCAAGGACGGCATCGAGGCGAAGGATGCAGCGATCGATCGTGCGCGACAGACCCAGGCACGGATTCAGGAGCTGCGCCGGCAGATGCGGTCGCTGGTCCAGGTACGCACCACCTAACGCGGCGGCGGCGAGCACGCACGACCCATACGAACCGGAGGCTTGTCTCAAGACAAGCCTCCTTTACGTTTATCTACGATTCACTTGATTTTCTTCAGTATGATATTGACAATGTTGACATCCGAGTCTATCATAGGCATCACTCAAGGACGGACGAGGACTCGCTGCAGTGGAGGCCAGGATGCCAGACACGAAACAACGCACCTCCGGTATGAAGTCGTTCACCATCATCTGGATCGGACAGATTCTCTCGCTCTTGGGCACTGCGGTGGGCCAGTTCGGGCTCCGCCTATGGGTCTTTGACGAGAGTGGCGGGCAAGCCACGCCTATGACCCTGATCGGGTTCTTCTTCTTCGTGCCGATGGTTATCTTCACCCCCCTGGTGGGTGTATTGGTCGACCGCGCCAATCGCAAGCTGATGATGATGCTGAGCGATCTAGCGGCAGCGCTGACCACGCTTGTCGTCCTGGCGCTCCTGGCCACCGGGACTCTGGAGGTGTGGCATCTTTACATCTCGGCCTTCGTCGCCGGCACCTTCCAAGGATTTCAATGGCCTGCCTACTCCGTCGCCATCACCACGATGCTCGGAAAAGAGCACTACACGCGCGCTAACGCGATGCTTGAGTTGGCGGGCAACTCGTCAGCCGTCTTCGCCCCGATGCTCGCCGGCGCCCTCATCGGACCGCTCGGGAGGTGGGTCACCCGGGCTATGCCATCGGTCGCCCAGCGAGCCGGCTCGAGTGCGGGCCTCACGGCCCTCCTAGCCCTGGATCTCCTCAGTGCGGCTTTCGCCATCGGGACGCTGCTCTTTGTCCGCATCCCTCAACCGGAGCAATCCGAGAGTGGTCGCGAAGCCGAGGGCGGATTCTGGGCTGAGGCCCTCTACGGCCTACGCTACATCCTCGCCCGCCCCAGCCTGCTGGGGCTGCAACTCGTCTTTCTATTCGGCAACTTCTTCAACATGCTGGGATTCGCGGTGATCGATCCGATGATCCTGGCGCGGACGAACAGTGACACGATCATCTTCGGCAGCGTCCAGACGACGGCGGCACTCGGTGGCATCGCGGGCGGGCTCGTGATCGGCGCGTGGGGAGGCTTTAGACGCAAGGTCCACGGGGTGCTCATCGGATGGGTGCTCTCCGGACTGACCATGATCGCCATCGGTATGTCGCGATCACTCTTCCCGTGGCTGATCACGGGATTCATCATCGCGACCTTCTCGCCGCTGATCAACGCCTCAAACCAAGCTATCTGGCAGACCAAGGTCGCTCCTGACATCCAGGGTCGGGTCTTCGCCACCCGCCGCCTGATCGCCTGGCTGGTCTCCCCTATCGCCCAGCTGATCGCCGGCCCGTTGGCAGATCTGATCCTCGAACCGGCCTTCGCGTCCGGCGCGATGACCGGCCCCATACTCACGACGCTCTTCGGCTCCGGTCCGGGTGCAGGTATGGGGCTGCAGATGGCTCTGGGCGGCCTAGGCGCTGCCGGCGTGGGGATCGCGGGTTACCTCTTCCCGACCATTCGCGAGGCAGAGACCCAGCTACCCGATTATGACGCGGAGCTTTCTACGGTACCGGTCCCTGAACCAAGCTCCGCATAGCAGCTGTCGATGCCGGCACGTTACCTAGCGATGGCGTATCCGGCGGCCTCCCAGGCCAACATACCGCCCATCATATTGCTGAGATTGTCGAACCCCTGACGCCTCAGCAAACTAAGGGCCTGCCCGCTGCGATTGTCACTCCGGCAGACGAGCACGACGGGGACATCCCGCGGGACCTCGTCTATGCGCTCCTCAAGCTCCCCGAGCGGGATCAGCGCCGCGCCGGGAATGTGGCCCGCCTCATACTCCCAGGCCTCGCGCACGTCAATCACTGCGATCTCGCCTGAGTCGTAGAGGTCGGCCACGCTCGCGGCGTCGATCTCAGCCGGAAGCGCGATGCCCTCTGCCGCCGCAACAACGGGCTGGGCCTGAACCCCGGAATCACCGGCGACGGACACCGCCACCGGCCCGCACGCGACCAACAGCAAGGACAGCACACCCACCAGGAACCCACTGCGACGATATCGTTTCACCGCACCCTCCCCCACCGATCCAGTCGCGACGTAAAGCCAGTCGCTGTCTAGGGCTTATCAATGCTCAGACCTGACCGAGCCAGGACAATCCGCGGTCGTTGCAGGCAGCAGCGGCACGGTGTGCGTCGGGAACGTAGCGATACCCGCGCTGGCGAATGACGTTCAGCGCCAGACACCGTAGCTTGCTCAACGGCAAGGCGATCACGCGCGCGTGGTTACGGTCTTCCCCATAGGTCATGTCCAGCACCCAGAAGATGCGGTTCTCCACTTCCCAATGCTGGCGCAGCCACTGGCTGCACTGCAGCGGTGTCGGCTGTGCGGTCTGCTGGCTACCATAGACCACGACGTGCTCCTCTTCTTCCGTCCAGGTAGTCGCATGCAAGGGACGGCGTCTGCGACGCACCCGACCGCATTGCTGGATGCCGGGCCACCCATAGTCTTGCGCTAGGTATGCGGTGAGTTCAGCGTTGGCCGTCCACCAGTAGCTGCGCTCTTCCACGCGCCCGTGTCGCTTGTTGGTTTCCACGTAGTCTGGAGGGGCCGCCGCGATCTCGGTATCTAGCCAGTAGGCGACGGCCTGAGTCACTTCTCCATGGTTACCCTTCAGTAACCCGAGGTAGGCCCCCCTTTTTCCAGGATCGTCATGATGACTTCCTGGTGGAGCAGGCCGGCATCCATCGTGACAACCTTGTTCTTCAAGGGCAGGCGCTGCAGTAACTGCATGGTGGCCCCAAGGGTATCCGTTTCGGCTCCCGCCTCTTGTCCTAGCACCATCCCCAGGCCTTGCGCGGCCGCCGTCACGACCTGGAGGGCTGGCAGTTCACTCTCGCGGCGTTTGCTGCCACGCAGATGTTTCCCGTCGATGTCGACTGCCTCGATCTCGTTGACCAGCTCGGTGTCCAGCCACCCGCCCAGCACCGCTTCCAGCGTCATGGGTGGAAGCTTGGCGAGGATCTCCCATACCGTGCCGTACACCGGCGCGCGGCTCCCCCTGAATCCCAGGGGCCGCGCGATCTGCCGCCAGTGCGCCGCGCCCCACATCACCATACCCCGCAAGCTGCCTTCCCCGTTCAAAGCCGCCAGGAGCAACATCCCCAAGACGCTGGCCAATGGATAGATGCGCCCTTGCCGCCGTCGTGGATCGGGCACTTCCCCTAGCTTCTGTAACAGGTCCACTGTTGTTAACGGCTCAGCTTCCATACTCCGCACTCCTCATCGCAAGCCATTTTCACCGATTCTACACCCCCCTTGCCGTTTTGTTGGAGCATTGATAAGCCCTAG
>CAZYYC010000338.1:0-4386 GCA_964650935.1 uncultured Anaerolineales bacterium | reverse complement strand
CTCGACGAACTGCGCCGGCTGCTGCCGCAGAGCCGGATCGAGACCCTGCCCCAGAGCCCCTACCTGGAGGCCTATGGCGCCGCCATCGCCGCGCGCGGGAATGGGCGCCTCACCCAACCCCTCGCCGCCTGTGTGCGCCCCACGCACGAACACCGCTTCGAGACCCTTGCACCCCTGGCCCTGGCGTCCGAACGCGTCACGCGCATCGCCGCAGAACCACCCCTGCCATCTCAGCCGGGGATGAAGGTGCTCCTCGGGGTCGATGCCGGCTCAACGACGACCAAGGCGGCCCTGCTGGAGCACGACAGCGGGCGCCTCATCGCCGCCGCCTACCTGCGCACCCATGGCAATCCCGTGCGCGCGACCGGGCAGTGCCTGGACGAGATACGCCGGCAGGTCGGCGACTGCCCCCTTGAGATCACCCAGGTCGCCGTCACGGGCTCAGGGCGCGAGCTCGCCTCGGTCGCGCTGCGCAACTGCCTGAGCTTCAACGAGATCCTGGCTCACGCCCGCGCTGCGCGCGAGGCGCATCCCGACGTGGACACGATCTTCGAGATCGGCGGGCAGGACGCCAAGTTCATCTCCCTCCTCAAGGGCATCCCGGTCGACTATGCGATGAACGACGGCTGCTCCGCGGGCACGGGTAGCTTCTTGGAGGAGGCCGCCGCCTCCGACATGAACTACAAGGCTCACGAGATCGGACCGCTGGCGCTTGGAGCACCCGCCCCGCTGGCCTTCGGCGAGCGCTGCGCCGCCTTCATCAACTCGGAGATCCGCACGGCGCTTCAGGCAGGCGAGGCGCCCGTGAACGTGCTCGCGGGCCTGGTCTACTCCATCGTCAACAACTACCTCGCCCGCGTCGTGGGCGCGCGCACAATCGGCGCGAGCCTGCTCGTGCAGGGCGGCGTCGCGCTCAATGCTGCCGTTGCGCCTGCCGTCGTCGCCGTGGCCGACCGCGACGTCACCGTCCCCGCCCACCCCGAGCTGATGGGCTGTTTCGGTGCGGCGCTGATGGCCCGTGACCTCATCGATGAGGGCAAGGTGGCCCGGCAAGCCCACTCGCTCGCCGACTTCGGCAACCTGCAGATGGAGCCGCTGACGAGCTTCCGCTGCGCGTCCTGCCCGAACCGCTGCGAGGTGCAACGCATTCGCATCGGCGAACAGACCTACCCGTTCGGCGGGCTCTGCTCGCGATGGGAGATGCAGCGTCGTCCGTCGAGCCTGCGCTACGGCGAGGGGCAGGACCTCGTTAGCCTGCGCACAAGTCTGATGTTCGAGTCATTTGCGCCGCCGAACCCCGAGGCGCCTCTCGGGCGCGTCGGCCTGCCGCTCGCGCTCTCCACGTTCGAACTCTACCCGCTCCTCGCCAGACTGCTCACCGAGATGGGGTATGCCGTCGTGCTCTCTCGTCCCGGGAAGGGCCGCAAGGACACCCGTGCCCCGCTCTGCTATCCGGCCGAGCTGCTCCACGCCGCGGTGGATGACCTGCTGACCCAGGGCGTCGACTGGATCCTGCTGCCACAGGTCCGGGAGTATGCCATCCCCGCCGGTCACGCCCACGCCTACCCCTGCGCTCTCACCCAGGATGCCGCCGGTGTGATCACCAGCACCTTCACGCGGGTCGCCGACCGAATCCTCACCCCGGAGATCGGGCTGTCGGCTCACCTCCGCGCCGTCACCGACGCGGAGATCGGCCGCCTTGCCGAGCGCCTGAGCGTCCCCGCCCCTACCGCCCATCACGCCTACGTAGTCGCCCTCGATCACCAGCGGCGCTTCAAACAAGCCTACCGGGAGGCCGGAGCCGCTGCCCTCGCGGCCCTGGAGGGCCCGGCGGTCCTCCTCGTTGGGCGACCCTACGTCGCCTACAACGACACGGTCAACCTGTCGCTGCCCCGGAAGATCGCCAGCCGCGGCTTCCACGTCATCCCCGCCGATCTCCTGTCCCACCGGCCGCCCCCCGTCGAGCGCAACGTCTGGCACTTCACCCAGGTGGCCACGTCGGCGATCGACTATGCGAAACGTCACCCCGACACCTACGTCGCCTACCTCTCCTGCTTTTCCTGCAACCCCGATGCCATCACCTACCATCGCGTCCGCCACGAGCTGGAGGGCCTGCCCTTCTGCTTCCTCGAGATCGACTCCCACACCGCCGACGCGGGGATCGACACGCGCATTGGCGCCTTCCTGGACATCATCGAGCGCCGCCGGCAGGCAGCCCAGAAGACGCTCACGGCGTCGCCGAGGCCCCCTCAAGGACGCATCGAGATGCGGGGACACCGGCCCCACATCGTCACCGATCGGGGGGAGCTGCTCGGCTTCGATAACCCGCGCGTGGTCCACGTCCTCATCGCCGACACGCCCCTGATCACCTCACGCTTCTTCGCCTCGCTCTACGGGCGCCAGGGCTGGCGCAGCGTCATCGCCCCCTTTACGGACGCCAAGATCCTACAGGCGGCCCGCCGCGTCTGCTCGGGCCGCGAGTGCCTGCCCTTCCTCTCGATGATGGGCAAGATAGTGCTCTACCTCGATCGGCGCGATCCCGACGAGGTCACCGTCTTCCATCTGCTCGAGCAGGAGGGGCCCTGTCAGATCGGCAACTGGTTCGACGCCGTGACCCTTATCGTCGAGCGCCTGGGAGCGCGCAACGCCCTCGCCGCGTGGCCCCGTATCGAGAACAACTACCTCGGCGGCGGTGAGAGCGTGGCCATCGTCGCCGGGACCGCAGGTGTCCTGGGGGATCTCCTGGGCGAGGCGCGCTCAGCCCTCACCTGTCTGGCAACCGACCGCGAGGCCGCGCTCGCCCAGCTCGAAGCGATCGAGGACCGGCTGGTCGACGCTGCCCGCCACGGGCTGGTCGCCATCGAGCGCGAACTGCAGCGCGCCGCGCGTGAGTTGGCGCGCATTCCGCTCACCGGCTCGGTGGACGAGGCCCCCAAGGTGCTGCTCTACAGCGGCATCAACCGCATCTTCGTCGACAAACCCGTACGCGACTTCTTCGAGCGCCAGGGCATCCTGGCCAAGACACAGGACGTCGGCGAGTTCCTCTGCTTCTACGAGACCGAGCCCGTCGTGCGGCGCGGCTTCGCCTTGGATCGCCACACACCCCGCGAGCACTTTGCGCTCCGAACGCTGCTGGCGGGCCTGGTGCGCAACCCCACAGCCCAGCCGCGCCTCCAGGCGCTGCGCGCGGCGCTGCACGTCTGGACTATCGGGCAGCTCGACCACCGCTGGCGCAAGATCATGGCCACGTCGGGCCTGATCTTCGCTCCTGACTTCCACTACCTCGAGCTGCTCGAAGCAGGCCACGCCAGGCTGTCGATCAACGGTTGGACCGAGGCCCCCTGCACGGCGGGGCGCTACCTCCTCTCGCTTGAGGAGGGCGCCTTTAACGGCTTCGTCAACATCGGCGCCTTCAACTGCCTGCCGGCGAGCACCGCCACCGCCGCGACCCACGCCTTCGCCGTCGCCGGCCAGGCCCCCTATGCCGTCATCGAATCGGACGGCGCCGGCCTCACCGCCGCCCAGCTACGCCAGCTCGAGGCGGTCGCCGCCCAATGCTGGGAGCGCAAGGCCCAGCGCACCGTCCCCCTCTAGCACCAAGCGCCCGCGGACCGGGTCGGTCCGCGGGCGCCGCTTGCCTGCTCGATCGTCGAGCGCGTCACGCTCTCCGCACCACCCAAACCCGCGGTTCGGGACGTTCGACCACCGCCAGCCCATACGCCGCGCAGAGATACGTGATCGTCCGCTCGTGGTAGAAGCAGACGTGCGTCGGGTCGCGGGCGTAGTACCAGTCGGCAAACGCGTCGGCCTCGGTCCACGGCTCGGTCATCAGCGTGAAGAGCCCGCCGGGCCGCAGCAGGTCCACGATCCGCGCCAGCTCCTCACCGGGATGGTGCATGTGCTCCACCACCTCCGTGGCGAAGATGGCGTCGAAGGGTCCGGCGGGCAGCTCGGGGAGGAAGAGCGGGTCGTAGTCCTCGCAGGCGATGCCCTCGGCGCGCAGCACCACGCTCAGCGTCGGTACCGGGCCGCAGCCGTAGTCCAGCGCCCGCGCGCCCGGGGCCAGATAGGGCAGCGTGGGATCGATCGCCCGTCGCAGGAAGGCCACGTGGCCCGGGTACTGCGGTCCGTTCTGGTGGGTCAGGTACCGCGCGCGCTCCGAGTCCCGGTCGGGCAAGCTCTCAGGCGCCATCGCGATCAGCGCGCAACGCGGGCACAGCCGGTAGAGGAGGCCCAACGGCCCCACCAGCTGTGCCCGCGCGCCCAGATACCCGCACAGCGGGCAACTCATCACATCACCCGTTACCCCAAGCGACCTCTCCACCTTCCCACGTAGGTCGGGTAGCTTGCCCTATGCCCCTACGGCGCCTGCCGCAGCACCAGCGG
>CAZYYC010000337.1:0-4390 GCA_964650935.1 uncultured Anaerolineales bacterium | reverse complement strand
GGCGCCGGTGAGCCGTGCACCCGCCTCCTGCGCTTGCCGGATCACGCCCGCCGGGCTATAGTCGGGGCGAACGCCGGATAGTCCCGGCAGCTCGTGGCGACTAGCGAAGGCAGGTGCAGGCCTATGGCAACTGAGATCATCGTGGTCCTGACGATCCTCGTCTTCACCGTCCTCTTGCTCGCCCTGGACCTGCTGCGCATGGATATCGTGGGGCTGCTCTGCCTGCTGGCGCTGGCGTGGACGGGTGTGCTCGATGCGCCGGCGGCGCTGTCGGGCTTCTCCAGCAACGCCGTGATCGCGATGATGGCGGTGATGGTGCTGGGGCGCGGGATCGCGCGGACCGGGATGACGGACCGCTTCGCGCAGGTCGTGCTGCGCGTCGCCGGAGAGCACCGCTCCCGGCTGGTGGCGCTGGTCTCGGCGGCGGTGGGGCTGCTCTCGGGCATCATCCAGAACGTGGGCGCGGCGGCGCTCTTCCTGCCGGCGATGCTGGCGATCTCGCGGCGCAAGCGGATCCCCGCCTCCCAGATCATCATGCCCGTCGGCTTCGCGGCGATCCTCGGCGGCACGTTGACGATGATCGGTTCGGGCCCCCTGATCCTGACCAACGACCTGCTGGCTACTGCGGGCCTGGCTCCCTACGGCCTCTTTGCGGTCACGCCTGTGGGCCTGATCCTGCTGGCGGTGGGCATCGGGTACTTTCTCCTGCTGGGGGCGCGCGTGCTGCCGCGGGCCGAACCCGGCGGGGAGCCGACCTCCTCCCAGGAGCGCCTGATCGAGGCCTGGCAGCTCCCCTACGCCATCCGCCACTACCGGATCCCCGAGGCGAGCCCAATCGTGGGGAAGACGCCCGAGGAGACCGCGATCTGGGAGGCCTGCAAGCTCAACATCGTGGGGATGACCCGGGACGGCGCCGTCGAGTATGCACCGTGGCGCGAGACGCGCTTCGAGGCCGATCAGGACCTGGCGATCCTGGGCGAGGCGGCCCACGTGCAGGCCTTTGCCGAGGAGCACGGGCTGGTCGAGATCGGGCGGACCGGCAGCTTCGCGGCGCTCCACGATCCGAGCAGCGCGGGCTTCGCCGAGGTGGTCATCCCCCCGCGGTCGAGCCTCGCGGGGCAGAGCATCCGCCGGTTCGGGCTGCGCCGGCGCTACGCCGTTGAGCCGGTGCTGCTCTATCACGAGGGCGCGCGGGTCGGGGCCGATTTCTCGGATCTGGTGATCTCGGCGGGGGACATCTTTGTCGTCTATGGGCTCTGGGAGAAGATCCGCGAGCTCAGGCGCAGTGAGGATTTCGTCTTGCTGACCGAGGTCGAGGCGGACCGGCGCGATGCCTCCAAGGCCTGGGTCGCGGCGCTCTGTTTCGCCGGCGCGGTCGGCCTGACCCTGGCGGGCTTCCCGATCGCGATGGCCTTCCTCTCCGGCGCCGTGGCGATGGTCCTCACCGGCGTGCTGCGCATCGAGGAGGCCTACGAGGCCGTGTCCTGGGAGATCGTCTTCTTCCTGGCGGGGCTGATCCCGCTGGGCCTGGCGATGCAGCAGACCGGCACGGCGGCGTGGCTGGCTGAGGGTGTGATGGGCGTCGTGGCGGGCCACCACCCGCTGCTGTTCCTGCTCGTGGTCGCGGCGATGTCGACGCTCTTCAGCCTCTTCATGTCGAACGTAGCCTCCACCGTGATCCTGGCCCCCCTGGTGATCAACATGGCTCAGCTCGGGGGCGTTGACCCGCGACCCCTGGCGTTGCTGGTCGCCGTCTGCGCCGCGAATGCCTTCCTGCTGCCGACGCACCAGGTCAACGCGCTGCTCAAAGCGCCGGGCGGCTACCGCAACGCCGACTACCTCAGGGCCGGCGGGGGGATGACGCTGCTCTTCCTGGGGGTCGTGGTGGGGATCTTCTACCTCTTCTATCTCTAGGCGTGCGGTGATCTACTCTCGCAAGACCAGCGGCAGGTGCACGACATACCGCGGCATCGTTGCGCCGGGCCAGAAGCCGCCGGTCAGCGTGGTGCCGCCGCCGCTCATCCCCACACCACCCGGTCCGGCATCGGGCTGCCCGAAGGTGCCGGACAGGCGATAGGTCGAGCCGGTGCTGGTGCCTCCGCCGGCGTCCAGCGTCCACCAGGGTAGATCCGGCGTGGTGACCGCGGCCCAAGCGAGCTGCGGCGTCTGCAGGGCTGACAGGAGAACCGCACCCATCAGCCCCACGACCAAGGCCCTCATGACCGAACGGCGTTGCATCGGCACCTCCCTCAGTAGATCGTGACCATGATGCGCCCACCCCAGCCCTCGGCGCCCAGGTCGGTGGGCCGCCAGCGCATGCAGCGCAGCCGGTTGGTGTTGCCGGCATCGACATCGCAGGTGACCCCGCGCGGGGCGCCGGCCTGGACGGCGGTGGCGCTGAAGAAGCGCCCCGTCAGGTTGAAGCCCACATCGATATAGCACTCACCGAGGCCCGGGCCGACCGCAGCCGTGACCGGCGCACCGGTTACGGTGTTGAAGGAGCTGTAGACCGCGAGGAAGGCGGCATCGGGCCAGCACTCGACGAACGCGGCGGCCTTCACCAGGCCGCCGGCGTTAGCGGGCTGGCTGAAGTCGCCGGCGGCCCGCACATCCCCGGCGTTGCTCACCGCGAAGACGTTGCCGCTGACGGTGTAGAGCTGCCATTCGTCGGCCCCGCCATTGTACTCCGTCCAGGCAAACTCATAACCGCCCGAATCGTCGGTAGCGTAGCCGTAGAAGGGCCGGGCGTTGGGCCCCCCTCCGGTGATGTACATGCCTACCCAATCGTCGATCTCCCGGTGGATGCCGAACATCTCGAAGCTGCTGATGGCTGTGCCCCCACCGATGCTCACACGTCCGGTGGTGGGATCGGTCGTCACATTGGGCAGGCCGAGCGCCAGCGGCGCAGGCGTGATCGCCTGGCGAGGGCTGAGCGTCTCGTAGGTCCCCGCGCCGGCCGGGCTTACCGCGATCTCCAGCCATACTGCCTGGGCTGAGTAGGCCCCCGGGCCGAAGTCCAGCGGCACGGTGAACTGACCCTCCTCTACCGCGACATCGGACGCGATCTGCTCGCCGAGTTGTGTCCCTGCCGCGGGATCGTCAAAGAGGCGGAAGCGCAGGTCGAAGCTGCCGGTGGCGGGACGGTCCCCGTCCTTCAGGACGCCCTGATAGGTGATGGATGCGTCGATGGCTGCCGCCGCGGAGAGCGGCGTGGGGGAACTCGGCGCGAACATCCCGTCACCGCTCGCCGCGAAATCGTTGCTCTGGGGGGTATCGGGCGCCCGCGGCAACACCTCGTCTGAGCGAACATCGCCTCCCGTTTGGGCTGAGGCTCGAGCGGCAAATAGGACGAGCACGGCAATCAGCACGCCCGCTACGGCGCCGCCCCAGAAGGTGGAACTCCGAAAGATCGATTTCAGATGCCTTGTCATGGCTCAACTGCCTCCCGATGCAGAAAGGAGGCCGCCGGCACAGCAGCCTATTCGCCGGCGATTGGGTGCGTGCCTGTGGCCTAGCTGACCTTATTATATATGAAATATATCATATATATATTCTAAATGCAATAGGCAACAGGGCCCGAAGTCACGGTTTCGGGTGGCATGGGTGCGACGATTCGAGACTCTGGGACGGAGCCGGCAACGGGGGGAAGGGGGTGGGGCGCCGTCGACGGCTTGATCCGACGTCTCGATGGTCTGTCAGGCGCTATGGGTGACGCGTCATCCCGCTCGTCCCGGCACGACGAGCCGCCGGCCCTCGACCTCCACGACCTCCACGGGCACGCCGTAGGTCGCGGTGAGGTGGGGGGCAGAGATGACATCCGCCATCGGTCCTGCGTGCAGAACCTGTCCCGCGCGCATCAGCACGACGAAGCTCGCCACCGACGCCGCCTGGTTGGGGTCGTGGGTGGTGAAGACGACGGTGACCCCCTGCTCAGCCTGACGGGTCAGCGTGGCGAGCACCCGCTCGTTGTTGGCCAGATCGAGGTGTGAGGTCGGTTCGTCGAGCAGCAGGATGCGCGGGTGCTGCGCGAGCGCGCGGGCGACCATCACCAGCTGGCGCTCGCCGCCGCTCAGCGACTGGATCGAGCGCTGTGCGAGGTGACTCAGCCCGATCTCGGCGAGCACCCGGCGCGCGATGGCCACGTCCTCCTCACCCGGCGTCTGGAGCAGCTGCAGATGCGGGGCCCGGCCCAGCAGCACGTACTCCAGCACGGTGAAGTTGAAGGGGAGATACTCGTTCTGCGAGACCAGGCCCACGAGCTGTCCCAGGTCCCGGCGGCTGTACTGCTCTCGCGGTCGACGGGCCAGGAGCACCCCGCCTGCATCGGGCGCCAGGATCCCCAGGATCAGGTGGAGCAGCGTGGTCTTGCCCGAGCCGTTGGGCCCGAGGA
>CAZYYC010000336.1:0-4427 GCA_964650935.1 uncultured Anaerolineales bacterium | reverse complement strand
TGAGGGGAGCCTGGGCGCTTAGGAAGATGTTCAGGCCCTCGCGAGTGCCGAACAATCGTGCGATTGCTTCGGGCATGCCAGCCTCTGTGCTCCACGCCGAACGGCTATGCCGCTTGTGCCAGACCAGACCGTTGCCCTCGGCCATGCTGATGTGGACCTCGGTGGACCGGCTGGGCGTGATGATCGCATAGGCATAGTAATCCACCGCCGCGGTGACGGTGAGCCGCTCTGCTAACTTGGAGGAGGGAACAGAGGGCAGGTTGCCAACTCCGAATGTGATAAAGCCTGGCGCTCGCGCGATGACGATGGGTTCCATATAACGCTCCCCTTAACGCTTCACTTCTGGACCCTGCTCCGCTGTGTGCGGATCGGTACATCCGAGCCGCGTGAGCGATCGTGACTCCCAGAATCAGACCGGCGATCACCGTCACCGCCTTTCGCCGTCACCTTGGAAGGTAGTGGAGCAGCTGCCTTGGCCTGGGCGTGTCCCTCGCTCAGACTTGTGCTCTCGGTTTCATCGGCGGTCTTCTGAGATCGCTGAGTGAGCGCGCGCGCATTGACAGCTGCCTTCTCCGAATCTCGTTTGGCCTTCCCTGACCCTTGTTCGGTGCGGATGTGGTACTGGTAGGCATAGTAGCCGGTTTCGCCGGGCGAAGCACGGTTCAGGATGACGCCGACGAGGTTAGCGTCGACCCTGCTCAGGTTCTCGGTGGCCTGCCGAAGCGCAGTTCGCTTGGACCTGCCGACGTCGGTGACCAGCAAGACGCCATCGACGGTTGTGGCTAGGACCGCAGCATCGGTTACCGCCAGTGTGGGTGGTGTGTCGAAGAGCACGATGTCGGCTTCCTCGACCAGTTGCTCCACCAGCGCCCTCATTCTTTCCGAACCCAGGAGGTCAGCTGGGTTGGGCGGGATCGATCCCGACGTCATGATCCGTAAGCGTCCGCGTCCCAGGATGAAGGGACGCTTGGTCTCGGTAGTGCCCTCGAGGGAAACTTCCGGCAGAGCCTCTGCGTCCAACAGGTGGCTGTAGGAGGCAATGTCGGCTTCGGGGTCGAGCAGTGCCTCGCTGAGGCCAAGCTCATTGCGCAAGCCGAACAGCCTGTGCTGTACCGGTCTCCGCAAATCGGCATCGATGAGGAACACGGAGAGTCCCGACTGCGCCATAGCGATCGCTAGGTTAGCAATGATGATGCTTTTGCCCTCTGCCGGTGCTGCACTCGTTAGGAGGAGGGTGCGTAGTTGTCGGGTCACCGTGCAGTATTGGATGTTGGTGCGGAGACCACGGAATGCCTCGGACACCGGGCTCTGAGGCTCGTAAGCGACCGGCAGTTTGTCCTCGTTGCGTTGCCCCTGGATGCTGGCGATGGTTCCGAGGGTCGGGAGTTGGGTCAAGCGATGGACATCTTCGGATGTCTTGACCGTGTTATCAAGGAACTCGATCAGGACCGCGCCGCCAACAGCCAACGACAGACCGATAGCAGCAGCCAGCACAACCGTCTGCCCGACATTCGGACTGATGGGGCGGATCGGCAAGAGGGCAGGTTCTACGATCGTGATGTAGTTGACGCCGCCATCGGCTGACTGTCGGAGGGAGGCGTAACTCGACTGGTACGTGCTTAGTCTCTGCTGCAGAGCGTCGATATTGCTCTGGTACTGCTGAATCGCCCTCGCGCTGTTCGCGGCATCGAGTTTCAGCTGTTGGTCCCGGATCTCTTCCTCGGTCGTCGCGATGTTGGCTTCCAGTGTTTGGAGCTGCGCCTCGATGAAGCCACGCCTCGCCTGGCTGTTCGCCGGGTCATCAGGCGTCTGAAGGATGAGCTGTTGGGCGATGCCATCTGCCAGCGCTTGTGCACGCTCGGGTGAGGTGTCTCGGACGCTGATCTCAATCAACTGGGTGCCGGGCACGATCCCCGCAGACACATCTTCAGCTCGTGGGACGTAGTTGAGCCCGAGCGCCGTGGCCGCGCCCTGCAGAACCGGCTGGCGCCGTACCATATTCACATAGGTCTGCGCTAACTGCTGGCCGATCGTGAAGTCCTGATAGGTGGGATTGGATCTGCTCAGGCTCTGGCCAACGATGACGGTTGTCGTCGCCTCGTAGATGCGTGGCGCTCGCGACACAGAGATGCAGCTAGACACCGCTGCGACGAGTGTCGACAGGATGAGCAACCACCACCACTTCCTGATGACCCTTAGGTAATCCTCGATGACCATAACACCTCCACGCCGCTATCGACGTTGTTTTCCTCTCGCGCATCCGGCGATGGGGGACACCACCCTGGTGAGCCCGCCATCGTGAGTGTGCGTCAGACGGCAGAAGCCATCCCACGCACGTGTGCCCAGCTGGATCACCCCTAATCCGGCCCACGGCATCGCGATCGCATCCACAGGAAGACGATAGCGTACCATCGCCCACGTCATGACGTGCAGCAGTGTGTAGAACGCTGCGAACAGGATCAGGAGCTGGCTGCGTTGCCTCAGCTCCGCATTCCGAGCAACCTGGAACAGTCCATAGACCATCAGCGGTAGGGCGAGCCCATAGGATCCCACACGACCGATACTGTGGAGCAGGGGTGTGTCGCTCGACGGCCAGAACTCGAAGAAGGCGCGCACTCTGCTCAGTGAGAGCATCAGGTAGCGCCCGGGTTCGTCGAACACGAATCCGATGCCCAGCCGCATTAGCTGACCGTCCATCGCGGCCTCGTTGCCCCACGCCAGATCCTCGGGCAGCGGGGCTGCGTCGAACTCGCGGAAGGTCGTGCCATGCATAGGGTGCTGTGCCGAATACATCGCATATCCCGTATTTGAGTTCAGCAGTAGGAACTCATCATACACCCGGTAGTTGCGCAGGGTCCAGGGCGCGATGCTTGCGACGAGCATCACCGCTACCAACACAACAACTCGCACCATCTTACCCAACCGTCCGGCACGCCATCCGGACCACAGGAGATAGAGCAGGACGACGGGCACCCACGGCAGGAGCGACTGCCTGAGCAGGGTGCCGAGACTCATGCTCAAGCCCAGCTGGAACCCCAGCGCCGGGGTGGGGTCGCGCCCCTGCCGCAGCAGCTCCGTGAGCCCCAAGGCCATGTCCAGCGACCACACGACGACCGTGATGAACAACGTCTCGGTCATCAGGGTCGCTGCGTAGAGCGCGAAGTATCCATAGCCGGCAGCCATCGCCGCAGCAGCAAGGGGCGCCGCAGCCGTCCCCAGGTCGCGTTGCTCCGCCTGCTCGCGCCTGACGCACGGCGGGAAGACCCGCCGTGCGAGCCGGTAGACCGCGTAGGGCAGCAGCACGCCGCCCACCACCGCTTGTACGAGGCGGACGGCAAGTGGCTGCGCGCCGAAGACGGCGTAGATCCCCGCGACGATCAGCGAGTAGAGAAACGACCAATGCGCCGTGGGCGTATCCGCCCGGGTGAAGGGGTACCATCCCCTGTCGAAGCTGAACCCGTGACCGGCCAGTAGGCGCTGCCCCAGGGCGTGGTATGAGCGCTGGTCAGTCAGCAGTCGCGGCGCATCGACGACGTTGCCCAGATAGAGGGCGATGCCGACGCGCAGCAGTACCGAGACGACCAGGATCGCGCCGAGGATCAGGCGCTCGCGGCGGCTGTTCACGGATGCCACATCGATCGCTCTGCTTCTCACAGCCACCTCGGTCACGGCTGTCCGATGATCCAACTGAGGTGCCGAGCGCCGATCTTGACCCACTGACCAAGTGTGTCGAGGTGACGCAGTTCCTTGATGAAGGTCCACATCGGTCCCGGGCGCAGCGCCCATTCCCGCGCCGCCCGCTGGGCTGCCCTCTGAAGCTCCTCCGCGGACAGGTGCGGGTACTCCAGCACCGAGGAGTTGTACATATCGAAGTCCTCCCAGCGCTTGACCCGCAACCAGCCCTGCTCGAGCGCCTCGTACCAGAGCGGAGTCCCGGGATAGGGCACCGCGATGTGGAACAGCGCGAAGTCCAGGGGCAGCGTCTTGGAGAAGGCGATGGTCTGCTCAATCGTCTCGTGGGTCTCGCCGGGCAGGCCGATGATGAAGTAACCGTAGTTGCGGATGCCGGCAGCTTTCGCCCAGCGCAACGCCTGCACCGACTGATCGGGGCGGATGCCCTTATGGACCCGCTGGAGTACCTCGGGCGAGCCCGACTCGATGCCCCAGGCGATCGTCCAGCAGCCCGACCGGGCCATCATCTCCAGAAGCTCAGGGTCGACGAAGTCGACGCGGCTGTTGCAGGTCCAGCGGATGGGATTGCCGCGGGCGATCAGCGCCTCACAGAGGCCCATCACCTGATCGCGGTTGATCGTGAACAGGTCGGCCTCGAAGTGGATGTTCGTGGTCCCCAGGTCAACCAGCTTGTCGACCTCGCGCATGATGTGCTCGGGCGATCGCAGGCGGTAGGTGTTCTGGTAAGTGACGTG
>CAZYYC010000335.1:0-4427 GCA_964650935.1 uncultured Anaerolineales bacterium | reverse complement strand
GGGTGCGCCGCTGTGCGTGCCGTCCGCGTCCACCTGGGTCCACTCGGGGTGTTTCTCACCCGCCGCACGATCCCAGATGCCACTGTAGTGGCAGTGAAGCGGGACGCCCATCCGCCGGGTGGCCTCGCGCCAGCCCGCCAGCGCATCCGCCTGCAGGCCCGGCGGGACCGAGGCCTCCGGCGTGCGACTGAACCAACTGGTGTAGCCCGGATGCCCCTTGCAGTCGGTCTGCACGAAGTCAGGCGCAGCCAGGCTCAAGGCCGGCACGAGTTCCTCCGGCGTGGCGCGCAGCCCCAGTTCGGTGTCATCCCTGCCGGCATGCAGATCATAGTGCAAGCCGAACACGCGTTCCCCATCGTGCCATCTGCCGCGGTAAGGCTGGGCCATCGGTGCCTCCAATCCACTCCGTGGGTCTCCACTCAGTGTACACCCGATTGGGGTCACGCACATTGGACCGCTGCAGCATCGAGGGACACCGCCGCGTCCGACGCCCCGGGACGAGGCCCTCGCAGACGAGGGGGTTGCAGGCTCGCCTCGTGAGGAGATGGGCCGTCGCGAGGCGCCTCGACATTTGACGCTGACCCGCCCAGGTTTATAATGCCCCCATACACGCATAATAAGGAGCTGACGTGAAAGGTATCCTGCTCTCCGGCGGGATGGGCACCCGCCTCTACCCGCTGACGATCTCACTCTCCAAGCAAATCCTGCCGATCTTCGATAAGCCGATGATCTACTATCCGCTCTCCGTGCTGATGCTCGCGGACATCCGGGAGATCCTGATCATCTCCACGCCCCAGCACATCGACCTCTACCGCCAGCTCTTCGGCGACGGGGAGCGGCTGGGCCTCGACATCCGTTACGCTGTCCAGCCCAAGCCCGAGGGCATCGCTCAATCCTTCATCATCGGCGAGGAATTCATCGACGGCGAGCCCTGCGCCCTGATGCTGGGCGATAACTTCCTCTACGGCCACGGCCTCTCGTCTATGCTGCAGGAGGCGGGCAGGACGGATGACGGCGGGCTCGTCTTCGCCACCTACGTCCAGGACCCCGAACGTTACGGCGTGGTCGAGTTCGACGACGACTGCACTGTGCTGAGCATCGAGGAGAAGCCCAGCCGGCCCAAGTCCAACTTCGCCGTGATGGGGCTCTACTTCTACGACAACCAGGTGGTCGACTTGGCCAAGTCGCTCAAGCCCTCGGCCCGCGGCGAGCTGGAGATCACCGACCTCAACAACGAGTACCTGAAATTGGGCAAGCTCCGAGTCCAGCTCCTCGGACGCGGCTTCGCCTGGCTCGACACCGGGACGCACGAGAGCCTGCTCGAGGCCAGCGACTTCGTCCAGACCATTGAGCACCGCCAGGGCCTCAAGATCGGCTGTATCGAGGAGATCGCCTACCGCAAGGGCTACATCGACGCAGAGCAGCTGCTGAGGATCGCCGGCAAGGCCGATCATAACGGCTACTGCGACTATCTGCGCCGGCTGGCTCAGCAACCCGCTGAGTCCGTCGACCTCTAGCGATTCGAGGCTACGCCGATGATTGAACGTCAACGCCCGACCGTCTACCGTATCGAGACCCCGCGTCTTGTCGTGCGCTGCTGGGAGCCCCAGGATGCTCCCTTGCTGAACACCGCGATCCGTGCGAGCTGGGATCACCTGGGGCCATGGATGCCCTGGGCCCGCGGTGAGCCCCCTGCCCTGGAAGACACCGTCGCGCTGCTGCGCCGCTGGCGCGGCGCCTTCGACTTCGACCAGGATTTCACCTACGCGATCTTCAGCCGCGACGAGTCCCAGGTCCTCGGCAGCACGGGCCTGCACACGCGGGGCGGCACCTGCGTCCGCGAGATCGGCTACTGGGTCCACGTCGACCACGCAGGCTTGGGTTACGCCACCGAGACCTCCGCCGCCCTCACCCGCGTCGCCTTCGAGATCGTCGGCGCGCGCCGCGTCGAGATCCACTGCCTGCCCCACAACGCCCGCAGCGCCGCCGTGGCCCGCAAACTTGGCTACACCCACGAGGCCACACTGCGCGAGCGGTTGGATGAGGGGAACGGCACCTATGGCGATGCCATGATCTGGACCATGCTTCCCGACGAGTATCCGGATAGCCCCGCGTCCCGGGTCGAGATCACCGCGTTCGACGTGATCGGGCGCACCATCAGCCTAGGAGCGCTTACATGATCTTCGACGTCATCGCGTTCGACGCCGACGACACGCTCTGGCACACCGAACACCTCTACAGCGAGGCCAAGCGCAAGCTCGCCGAGCTGCTGGCGAGCTACACCGACACGTCCATGCTCGATGCGCGCCTCGATGCCATTGAGATCGGAAACCTCGACGTCTACGGCTACGGCGTCAAGTCCTTCACCCTCTCGATGATCGAGGTCGCGGTCACCCTGACCGAGGGGCGCATCACAGGCGACGAGGTCTTGCAGATCGTGGAGCTCGCCAGATCGATGCTGACGTCCGACGTGGAGCTCCTTGACCACGTCGAGGAGACGCTGCGCACTCTAGCCGGTACCTACCCGCTGATGGTGATCACGAAAGGCGATGCCTCCGAGCAGGTGCCCAAGCTGGCCCGCGCAGGGCTGCTCGACACCTTCCCCGCGGTCGAAGTCGTCGGCAGCAAGACTGAGGAGGTCTACCGCCGCCTGCTCGCTAAGCACGCCATCGCGCCCGAGCGCTTCCTGATGGTGGGCAACTCGTTGAAGTCGGACATCCTGCCGGTCCTGGCGCTCGGCGGCACCGGCGTCTACGTCCCCTCCGACGTGCTCTGGTCTCACGAGCACGTGGAGCATACGCCCGCAGACCACGCCCGCTACTATGAACTGGCCCATATCGGAGAGCTTCCGGCCCTGGTCACAAGGCTCTCAGGAGGCAACTATGGCGCTGTTTGATGGCATCTCATGTCGGGACTTCCCCTGCGGCGACGTCAACCACGCCGCCTATCGTATGCCGAAGGTCGACCTGGACCCAACCAAAGTGCGCATCGTCCTGATCTCCGAAGCCGCGCCGGAGGACCCGGCGGACGACTACTATGCCGACGGCGCAACGCAGTCCGGCTCGCTCTTCGAGCAGACCACCGTCCTCGCTTTCCAAGATGCCGGTGCTCAAGTAAGCAGCCTTCAGGAGATCCTCGACCTCGGCGTCTACATGACAACGGCGGTGAAGTGCGCCAAGACGAACTACACGATGAAGGCGGCGACGATCAACGCCTGTTCCGAGCTGCTGGCGCAGGAACTGGCCCACTTCCCGAACGTCGAAGCCTATCTGCTGATGGGCGATGCCGCGATCAAGGCAGTCAACGCCATCGCGCGGCGCGACGGCGACGGACGCATCATTCCTGCCGGATCAACCTACAAGATCCGCGGCGAGGCCGTTACGTGGCGCGGGGCGCGCGTCTTCCCCTCCTACCTCCAGGCAGGCCCGGCGTTCTTCATCGAGAAGGGCAAGCGCGCGATGATCGCGGAGGACATCCGCGAAGCGCTTCGCGTGGCAGGGCTAACGCCCTAGCCCCACCTCTGCAAGGTTTCCGGACCTTGCAGAGGTTTCCAGTCACCAACACAAGGAAACGATACCATGCAAGTCTACGACACCGGCCTTAACAAGGGCAAGCGCATTCAGGACTTCGGTTCGACCGGCGTCACCATCTCCACGCTGATCAGCAGCCGTGCGTGGCACGTCGCGCTGCTCCAGCTGGAGCCCAACGGACTGCTCGGCGCCCACAAGGTCGCCACTGACCAGCTGATGATCCTCGTCCAGGGCAGCGCCCGCGTGAGCGGAGATACCGGCGATCCGGTCGACATCGTCCCCGGCTCCGCTCCCTTCTGGAACCGCGGCGAGCGTCACGAGATCCGCGCCGGCTCAAAGGGCGGCCTTGCCGTCATCGTCGAAGGCGACAAGCTCGCTCAGGCCCTCATGATGACCATCCGCAAAGTGACCGGCTAGTCACGACTCGAGGTCCGCGGCGCGCTCACGGACGCTGTGGACGGGAGATCCGGCGCCAGCGTTCATCCAGCGCGGCAACTGGGCGACCTACGTCACCTACGCCGAGAAGACCACGACGCTCTTCGCCGGACAGACCATCAACGTCGGCAGCGTCAGCTTCTCCGCGCCGGATAACGGCCACATCACGATCACCATCAACCTGACCGGCGGCTGGGAGTTCGCCGACACGGCCGGGAACGCAAAGATCCAGGATTACGCAAGCGCACCCGGCGGCAACCCCGCGCCCGGGCGCTTCGACCACAAGGGCAGCGCCGATCCTGCTCAGTCGTCCTTCAGCATCACGGTGCCCCTGAACAACCTCTACGGGGTCCACGTAGACGTCGGACAGTGGATGCCCGACCCCAACTTCGGTCCATAACCGACTGAACCGACGCCCAGAGTCCCACGAGCCCGGAGGCAGCTGCCTCCGGGCTTCTTCGG
>CAZYYC010000334.1:2237-4468 GCA_964650935.1 uncultured Anaerolineales bacterium | reverse complement strand
CATAGCCGGCGTAGACCACCGTGCCGCTCACGACCACGCCCTCCTCGTCGACGAAAACGACGTCGATGCGCAGATCGGTCACGCCCAGGCGGTAGGGGCTGCGGACCACGCCGGTGATCCGCGTGCCGCGATCGCCGCCCAGGTCAAAACGCGCCGGATCCTCGACCCGGAACGTGGGGCGGGGAAAGTCTGCCGCACCCTCGCCCGGCTCAACGAGCACCTTGAGCTCCGCGATCGGCGCATCTCCCACCCGCAGGCGCCCGCCCGCCCCCCAGGTGGCGCCCGGCGCGACGTGGGCGATCAACCCGTTGGCGCTGCCCAGCTCCGTGCCCGCAGCGTCATAGACGACGACGCGGTAACCCGATCGCACCACGGCGACGCCGGCATTGGGGTTCCAGACGATGAAGCCGTAGTCGACGTTCACCCCCTCCTGCACGAAGCCGTGGTCCTCCACCACCAGCGGTCGCGCGACATGGGCAGGCGGATCCTCCAGCGCCGGGGTTACCGTTGCCGTGACCGCTGTCCCGGCACCGTCACCGCCGCACCCCGCCACCGCCCCCAGCAGGAGCAGGAGCGCCACCACCCACTCACGGCACCGTGGTGCCATCGCAGCTATCCCCTCCCGGCCATCCACCGCCGGCGAAGGGGCTGGAGTCGCGGGAGCGGCTCGGCAGCACTGTCGCCCGCCGACCCTCAGGACACCTACGGTCTGTCGCATCACGCCACGCAGAGCCGCTCGATCACATCCCGTGCGATCTTCACCGCCGTCAGCAGATCATCCACGCGGATGCGCTCGTCGATGCCGTGGACCCGGTCCAGATCCCCCGGCTCCATCAGGACCGGCGCGAAGCCATACGCCGGCGTACCGCGCCGGCGCCAGTATCGCCCATCAGTGCCGCCGGGCACCACCATCGGGAAGACCGAGGCCCCCGGATGGTGGGTCTCGACCCCCTCGTGCACCGCGTCGACGAAGGCCCCCGTCAGCGGCGCGGACCCGGAGGGCGGCGAGCTCTCCATCACCTCCACCGTCACCCGTCCTTCTGTAGAGACACCCCGGTGGGGCGTCTCCGCCACCCGTCCTTCTGTAGAGACGCCCCGGTGGGGCGTCTCCGCCAGACGTCCTCGGAGCCAGCCGTGGAACTCCTCGGCATCGGTGTCCGGCAGCAGGCGGCAATCGATCTCGGCCTCGGCGCGCTCGGGGATCACGTTGACCTTGTAGCCCGCCCGCAGCACCGTCAGGCTGATCGTGTCGCGCAGCATCGCGTTGAGCGAGGGGCTGCTCGCCAGACGCCGCGCAGCCAGGCGCAGCGCGAGCGGGCGGTCGAGCCGCGACAGCAGGACCGACGCCGGGAAGCCCTGCGTCGGCGCGATCGTCCGGAACATCGCCGCGGTGATCGCATTGACGCGCATGGGGCGCGGGCGCGCGAGCACCCGGTCGAGCGCCGCCATCAACGTCACGTTGGCGTTGTCGCTGTGCGGCATCGAGGCGTGGCCCGGCTTGCCCGTAGCGATCAGCTTCAGGTGCTGGATCTGCTTCTCGGCGACCGTCAGGCCGAAGAGGATGCCCGGCCCGAACATGTCCTTGAAGCCGCCGCCGCCCTCATCCCAGACCCATTCGGGATCGAGCTCGTCGGCGTAGCGCTCCACCAGCCAACGCATCCCATGGGTGCCTCCCGTCTCCTCATCGGGCACCGCCAGGTAGATCACGGGGCGCCGGAAGTGCGCCCCCGCACGGACCAGCGACTCGAGCGCCAGCAGGAAGATCACGCCCAGGTTCTTGGTATCCAGCGTCCCGCGGCCCCATACGTAACCGTCCGCGATCGCGCCGCTGAAGGGCGGATGCGTCCACGCGGCGGGTTCCGCCCCCACCACGTCCACGTGATGGTTGAGCAGCAGCGGCCTCAGCGGCTCGCTGCCCGGGATGCGCGCCAGCACCAGGCCCCGGCCCGGCGCCGGCTCGTGCACCGTCACATCGTCCGTGATCCCGCGCGCGCGCACCTGATCGGCGAGCCACGCCGCGGCCGCCATCTCCGCCCCGGGCGGGTTCGTCGTGTCGAACTGCACATAGCGGCTCAGCGTCGCGGCGGCGTCGCGCCCGATCGCATCCCAATCCAATGTTGACGTCAAAGCAGACCTCCTTCGGTCGAGGTGCAGAACACGTCCCATTCTAGCCCCACCCCCCACACCGTGGCAAGCGCCGCGTCATGTAGGTCGGAGTGCCGATCCGACCA
>CAZYYC010000334.1:0-2137 GCA_964650935.1 uncultured Anaerolineales bacterium | reverse complement strand
CGTCATGTAGGTCGGAGTGCCGATCCGACCATCCGCCCTGGACAGATCTCAACCTCTCACTATCATAAGCGTAATGACGTCATCCCTACCCACCACGTGACACCACTTCCGGTCACCCGTCACTCGTTACTCGTTACTCGTTACGCATTAGGAGGCCAACCATGCCCTACCCGTATCTGGATTACAGCGGACGCGATGATCTACTGTCCGGCGGCGTGAAGATGATCCCGGTCGAGACGCCCAAAGGCACCTTCCGCGTCTGGACCAAGCGGATCGGCAACCACCCCGCGAAGAAGGTGCTCCTGCTCCACGGCGGGCCGGGGATGACCCACGAGTACCTTGAGGGCTTCGACGGCTACTTCCCCGGGGCCGAGATCGAGTACTACTACTACGATCAACTGGGCTCCCACTACAGCGATCAGCCCGACGAGCCGGAGCTGTGGGAGATCGACCGCTTCGTCGAGGAGGTCGAGCAGGTGCGCCGGGCGCTGGGACTTGACGTCGCCAACTTCTACCTCTTCGGCCAATCGTGGGGCGGCATCCTCGCGCTGGAGTACGCCCTCAAATACCAGCAGCACCTCAAGGGCTTGATCATCTCGAACATGATGGCCAGCATCCCCGCCTACAACGTCTACGCCGACGAGGTGCTCAAGCCCGCCATGGACCCCGACGTGCTCGCCGAGGTCGAGGCGCTGGAGGCGGCGGAGGACTACGACAACCCCCGCTATATGGAGCTCCTCATCCCCCACCACTACGAGCTGCACGTGCTGCGCATGCCCTTCGCCGAGTGGCCCGACCCGGCGCTACGCGGCATCGGCCACGTCAACCCCAGCATCTACGTGCCGATGCAGGGCCCCAGCGAGCTGGGCGCCGGCGGCAAGCTCGTGAACTGGGATCGCACCGCCGACCTGCCCCAGATCGAGGTCCCCACCCTCACCATCGGCGCGGGGCACGACACGATGGACCCGGCGCACATGGCGTGGATGGCCCAGCAGGTCCGGCGGGGTCGCTACCTCCACTGCCCCAAGGGCAGCCACCTCACGCTCTACGACGACCCCGAGCCCTACGTCGCGGGCATCATCGACTTCATCGACGACGTCGACGCCGGTCGCTTCTAGCCCGACTGCGCTCAAACCTCGGGCCGAGGTTATCCGGGCCGCGTCACCAGGTATTGGCGGCGTCCCAGCGATCGAGGATCGGACCAGGGGCGAGGCCCGAGGCGCGCGCCGCCGCCCGCCGGGCCAGCTCGTCCAGGCGCCGGTAGTAGGCCTTGAGCTGCGCCTCGGCCCAGCGCTCGAGGTTGCGCGGCGCCCAGGCGTTGTCATTCACCGCCTCGTCGATCTCCACGCGCCGGGCGAGAACGGCGAAGGCCGCGGCGCCCTGGGCGATGAGCGAGATGTGCGCGGCGGGGAGGGTCGTCTCCGGCGCCCCGTCCAGCCCCGCGAGCGTGTGAGGCGCCGCCGTCCAGATCCGCACGACATCGCCCGGCGCGGGCTCCTCACCATCCACGATGTAGAGCAAGTCGCCGGGCCACAGCTCGAAGTCGCACCACCTCGGCGGATGGCCCGGCTCCTCCTCGTCGTAGTCCCACCAGACCCGCTCGATCGTGCCGTAGGGCACGCTGCTGATATCGATCTCGCGCCCGTGCGCGGTGACCTCCACCGTGGTGATCTGCCGGGCCGGCATCCGTTCGGAGTAAGCGTCCAGGGCCTGCCAGATCGCCTGATCCACCAGGCTCGCGTCATAGCGGACGTTGTCCGCGTCGCGGAGCAGCACCTCGACGCGGTCGTGAAGCGTAGCTAGCGTGTAAGGCATGGTAACCTCCAATCGTGCGTGTCATGTAGGTCGGATAGCTGATCCGACCATCCGCCTTCCGATGCGGCTGTGGGCGGGACAGCTTCCCGCCCCACATCGCCCCGCCGTAGGTCGGGCTGCCAAGCCCGATACCTCCCCTACGCCGACCACCAACCGGCGGACTAACAGTCCGCCCCACATCGCCCCGCCGTAGGTCGGGCTGCCAAGCCCGATACCTCCCCTACGTCGACCACCAACCGGCGGACTAACACTCCGCCCTACACCCCGCCGTAGGTCGGGCTGCCAAGCCCGACACCTCCCGCGTCGACCACCAACCGGCGGA
>CAZYYC010000333.1:0-4473 GCA_964650935.1 uncultured Anaerolineales bacterium | reverse complement strand
AGCTTGGGAAGATCCAGTATGAAGTGCTCGGTCTCGCGAATCACCGGAATCGAGCCGTCCACCTTTGTCCGTGGGTCGCCCAACTCGAGCGCATCGAGGATTTTGCCGCACTGATCACACTGATCACCGCGAGCCTGGGTGTAACCACAGTGGGGGCAGGTACCCTCGACGTAGCGATCGGGCAGAAAACGCCCCAAAGACTCGGCATAATACTGTTGCTGACGCTCCTTGTAGAGATAGCCGTTGTCCAAGAGAGCCGTGAACATGCCCTGCGACACCTTGTGATGGTTGGTGGTGTCGGTGTGCGTGAACAGGTCATAAGAAATGCCGATCTGTTGCTGCGTCTCCAGGAAGCGTCGATGGAAACGTTCAGCGACCTCCTTGGGGGTCCTGCCTTCCTGCTCGGCACGCAAGGACACCGGTGTGCCGTGCGTATCCGATCCGGATACCATCAGCACATCGTTGCCGGCCAGGCGATGATAGCGTGCGAAGATATCGGCAGGCAGGTACGCACCTGCCAGGTGCCCGACGTGCAGGTCTCCATTGGCATAGGGCCAGGCCACCGCGACGAGTACTTTCTTGCCTTGTGCCATACTCCTCCTCCTCCTGTGGGACGGCGATAGTATACCAAAGCTTCACGAAAAGGTGATGGGCGCCCACGACAAAGGACCGCCGGGGTTGCCGGCGGTCCTCTTCGACACGTTGTGAATGTGAGCTCAGCGGAGGTAATCCTTCAGATCACGGCTGCGACTGGGGTGACGTAATCGCCGCAGTGCCTGACCCTCGATCTGACGGATGCGCTCGCGTGTCAGTCCGAACTTCTGTCCGACCTCCTCCAAGGTGTAACTACGACCGTTGTGAAGGCCAAAGCGCATGCGCAGAATGCGAACCTCGCGGGGATTGAGCGTCGCCAGGACCTCTTCGATCCGGTCACGCAGCATGCCGGTATAGGCCGTATCGGGCGGCGTGGGCGTCTGATCGTCTTCGATGAAGTTGCTCAACTCGCTATCCTCGTCCTCGCCCACCGGACGCTCCAGGCTCAGGGGCTGCCAAGAGACGCGCATCATCCACTGCACCTTCCGTGGCTCCAACCCCATCTCCTCGGCCAACTCCTCCGGCGTCGGGCGGGTGCCCCGCTCCTGCTCGATCTCCTGAGCACGACGGTAGAGACGGCGGATACGATCGCTCATGTGCACGGGAACACGGATCGTTCGGCCTTGATCGGCAATGGCGCGCGTGATGGTCTGTCGAATCCACCACGTCGCATAGGTGCTGAAACGATAGCCGCGCTGGTACTCGAACTTCTCGACCGCCTTCATCAGGCCCAGGTTGCCCTCTTGGATCAAGTCAAGGAAGGGGACGTTGCGCCCAATGTACTTCTTAGCGATGCTCACGACGAGGCGGGTATTCGCACGGATCAAATGATCTCGAGCCTCGAGTCCCTCGATGACCACCTGTTCGAGACAAGCTCGCTCCTCGGCAGCCAGCGGAGCAGACGCGCCATCCTTCTCGGTGCGCTTCTCCTGCAATAGCCGCTCAGCTTCGCGGCCCGCCTCGATCGCCTTGGCTAGGGTGACCTCCTCCTCGTTGCTGAGCAAGGGGACCCGCGCCATCTCGCGCAGATAAAGGGCAACGGTATCATCCACGCCTATCCCATCGAGGTTATAGACATCCTCGCCCCAATTGAGGTCTTCGTCCTCGAGCTCATCGGCGAAGTCGACCTCGCCTTCCTCCTCGTCTTCCTCATCCTCGTCGGCCGCCTCAATCTCGACCCCTGCCTGACGGAGTTGGGCAAGCACGCTTTCCAGCGACTCACGCCCCTGCAATGATGCCAGCGCCTCCAGCACGTCGTCGACGGTCAGATACCCCTGACCCTCTGCCTTATCAAGCAGCTCGGCGATTACGTCCATAGGCCTCCTTAGATTGTGAGATCCACAACAGGTTTCCGACTCGACCGGCAGAGCGACGCGAGACCCAACTACGCTCCACCAGGATTGTCCAGCAACTCTCGCAAGGCCTCCCAGCGGGGATCGATCGCTGCAACGTCCTCGCAGGTACATTCACCGGTGTTCCTGTTACCCCCGCACTCGGGGCAAAGACCCCGGCATGTAGAAGAGCACATCGGATTCGCAGGCAAACTCAGCCATATATACTCGCGGATCAGGGGCGCGAGATCAACCCAACCGCCTTCGTTAATGCGGACCGGTCGTTCGGGCGTGAGGCCGGCCCCGGGGAGACCGATCGTGTCCTCGAGCTCTATGCGGATGGGTTGAAAGAAGGGGATGAGGCAACGGGTACACTCTGTCTTGGCCTCTGCCTCCAGCTCGCCCACCGTCAGGATACCCTCCGAAACGCGGGTGAACTGCAGACTGCCGCGCAGGTGCCGTAACTCCACGTCGCCCACATGTGCGCTCTCAATATTGAGGTCAACCGCTTGCTGCTTGCCAACTCTAGCATGCGCCAATGCAGAAAGGGTGATTTTGATCATGCCACGGACTACCTCCGTGTCCTAACAACATCACAATTATAGCACAGCCGGTCATCACCGTCAAGGTTTTCACAAACGGCTTTTTCTTTATTTCGGCTCATCTAACCGTAATTCAGCCTGAGAACACGCAGAAAGGCCACCGCAATGCGGTGGCCTCCAACGCACGTTCCAGCGCGGGCGCTAGCTCGCCGACTCCATCTTGCTCTTGAGATAATCGACAGCGCCCTGAACCGTGGTGATGCTCCGCGCATCGTCGTCTGAGATGCGCCCGCCAAACTCATCCTCAAAGGCCATGATCAACTCGACCAGGTCCAGAGAGTCGGCACCGAGATCCTCGCGGAAGCTTGCCTCAGGCGTGATCTTGTCCTCCTCGATGGCCAGTGTGTCGGCGATAATGCCCTTGACCTTCTCGAAAACGTCAGCACTCATCGTTGTCCTCCTCGTGTGGGTTGCTCTGCGCCTCGCACCTCGGATCCGCGTCCGCGATCGGCATGGCCAAGGCTCACGGCGGACCCGTTGCATCGAATAGGTCCAATGAAGATTCTAGCGAGCCTGGGGTAAATGTCAAATGACCTCTGACCTCTGTGGCACTCGAGCTTGACGCCGATGCAACAGCAGGTATAGTCAGCGCGATGGCGCCCATCCGCGGTACAGCTTGCACTAGAGGGGTCACCTATGGTCACGAGCGCACGTAAAGACGATCATCTGCGCATCGTTTATGAGGAGGACGTCTCCTCCACAGGGATCTCGACTGGACTTGACCTCTATCGCTTCGTCCACGAAGCGCTTCCTGAGATTGATCTGGACACCATCGATACGTCAACCCACTTCCTAGGGCACAAACTTGCCTTCCCGCTACTGATCTCCTCTATGACCGGGGGCACAGTCCAGGGCGGCGAGCTCAATCGGGTCCTCGCGACCGCCGCCGCCGAAGCCGGTATCGGGATGGGTCTCGGATCGGCGCGCGCGATGGTCGAGCATCCCGAGGTGGCCGGCACCTTCCTGGTGAAGCAGACCGTCGCCGATCTCGTGCTCTTTGTCAACCTAGGCGCAGTGCAACTCAACTACGGCTACACCGCCGACGACTGTGCTAAGCTCGTCGACCAGACTCAGGCAGATGGCCTGATCCTGCACCTGAACCCACTTCAGGAGGCGCTCCAGCCGGAGGGCAACACACGCTTCAATGACCTGATCCACAAGATCGAGACGGTGTGCAATAGGCTGCCGGTTCCGGTGATCATCAAGGAGGTCGGCTGGGGCCTGTCGGCGCGAACCGCACGCCGACTGATTGACGCGGGCGTGTCCGCCCTCGACATCGCCGGGGCAGGCGGCACGTCATGGAGCCAGGTGGAGTACTTCCGTCAAGACGAGGACGCCGGACGCGACGTCGCCGCAGCCTTCAGGGACTGGGGCATCCCTACCGCCGATGCCCTCCATAGCGTGCGGTCAGTCAACGCGAGCATTCCCCTGATCGCGAGTGGTGGTCTGCAGAACGGGGTTGATGTCGCCAAGTGCCTCGCGCTCGGTGCCGATATCGCCGCGATGGCCGCCCCTCTCCTCCGCGCCGCCATGGTGTCCCCTGAGGCCCTCCACGAGGAGCTCCGGACCCTTCACAGACAACTCAGGATCGTGATGTTCGCGACGGGTTCACAGGACATCGCCGCCTTGCGCAAGGCCGATATCGTCAAGGTCTCAACGCCCTCAAGTCACAACTACGCGAAGTGAGAACGATGGTTATGAACCGATACGCTACCTACGTGGAGGCGCTCGACGCCGAGATGCGTCGCCTCGTCGCAACGAACGCGACACTGGGCGGCGAACCGACCACATCGCCGCAGCTCTATGGTATGCTGCGCTACCATCTGGGCTGGGCCGATCAGAGCTTCCAGCCCGCCACCGTCGCCGAGGGAAAACGGATACGTCCCACCATGCTCCTGCTCGCAGCAGAAGCGCAGGGCGGTGACTGGACTCAGGCCCTGCCGGCG
>CAZYYC010000332.1:0-4477 GCA_964650935.1 uncultured Anaerolineales bacterium | reverse complement strand
AGGGGCGGGATCGCCGCGCCAAGGGCTACCTGCGCCTCTACGGCCTCGACGGCTATCGTGACTATTTCCACGGCTATATGGTGCCGAGCACCGGTTATCTGAAGCTGTTTCGCCTGGTACGCTGGGACGAGGGCTTCATCCTACAGTACCCCCGACGGGTTGAGCCCACCAAGCTCCAGGAGCCCGCCCGTCATCCGCAGCTCAAACGCGTGTTCGGACAGTACGGTGGTTGGCTGCGTCTGTTGGGGACCGAGAGCGTCAGCGGTCTCAATCAGGCGATCAACCGCAGCCGCATCCGCGAGATCGTGCTCGTCTCCGAAGCACTGCACGAACAGGTTATCGCCGACATCGCGCGCCAGATCGCCGACCACAAGGAGCGCACCCGGCTGGTCCTCATCGCCGGACCCTCGTCCTCGGGCAAGACGACCTTCTCACGACGGCTCTCGGTACAGCTGCTCGCCCACGGGATCCGCCCCTTCGCCCTAGAGCTCGACAACTACTTTGTCAACCGCGAGGACACCCCTAAGGATGAGGCGGGCGAGTACAACTTCGAAGCCCTCGAAGCCGTGGACCTCACGCTTTTCAACGAGCACCTGAGTGCACTGATGGACGGTGAGCAGGCCCAACTACCGAAGTACAACTTCTTCACCGGTCAGCGCGAGCAGGGCTCGGTCGTTCAGCTCCATCCCGACCAGGTCGTCATCGTCGAGGGCATCCACGGCCTCAACCCGCGCCTCGTCTACGCTCTGCCCTCGGAGAACCTCTTCCGCATCTATGCCTCGGCGCTCACCCAGCTCAATCTCGACCGCCACAATCGTGTACCCACAACGGACACGCGGCTCATCCGCCGCATCACGCGTGATGCCCGGACCCGGGGCTACACGGCGATGGACACGCTCAAGCGCTGGGAGAGCGTGCGGCGCGGCGAGAAGGAGTACATCTTCCCCTACCAAGAATACGCCGATGTGATGTTCAACTCAGCATTGGTCTACGAGCTGTCCGTGCTCAAGCCGTTGGCCGTGCCCCTCCTGCTCCAGGTGACCCGTAACTCGCGTCAGTGGGTGGAGGCCAAGCGCCTGCTCAATTTCCTACAGTGGTTCGAGCCGCTGGATGCCTCGTTGGTGCCCGAGAACTCTATTCTGCGCGAGTTCATCGGCGGGTTAGCCCTTGAAGAGCTCCACTGGGAGTAGCTTCCGTCGATGAAGCGCGACGCAAAGCCGGCAAACTGTCCTAAGTGTGACCAGGCCCTAGGTGGAGCGACCGTCGTCTGCCCTCACTGCGGAGCCACCCTCGTGGAAGACGACAACAAATCTCGACGGCGAAGACAACGACGCCGGGATCCCATGGCCGCCCGTCCGGGCAGTCTGCACGTGTGGCGGACGGTTCTCCTTGTGCTCCTGGCCATCGTCGTCTTCGTGGGTGCGATGGCAGGGGCGGCCTACTCGGGCATCTACCTGGGCGAGCGTGATCGCCAAGCGAACCGTGAAGCCGTGATCGAGGAGCATTACCAGGCGGGCATTAACGCCCTAAATGAGGGTCGCCTGGAACGCGCCGCCGCTGAGTTCGCCTATGTTCTCGAACTCGATGCCGGACACAGCCTTGCCGAACAGGGCCTCATCGAGGCCCGCACACGGGTCGAAGTCCAGCCCACGCCCACGTTGGAGGCCGCCTACTCGCTGGCCGAACAGCTCCTCGCGCAGGCTCAGACGGCCTACGAGAGCGAGGATTGGGTCGCCGCGGCTCGTACGCTCACGCAGCTGCGGTCGCTCGACCCCGACCACAGCCGTGAGTTGGTCGAGGAGATGCTCTTCCACAGTCTCTATCAGGCAGGGCAGGGCTACCTCGAAGAGGACCTGTTGGAGATCGGCATCTCCTACCTAGACCAGGCGATTGCCTTGCGCCCCCTCAATCCCGACTTGGCCACCCAGCGCAATCTGACGGCACGCTATCTCGACGCCCTCAACTACTGGGGTGTGGACTGGGAGCTCTGCATCGAGCGCTTTGAGGCACTCTACACGAGTGCGCCGAACTTCCGTGACGTGCCGCAACGCCTCTACCGCGCCTTCATCGAGTACGGCGATGACTTCGCCGAACGCGGTGAACATTGTCCCGCGGAGATCCAATACACGCGCGCCCTGCGCCTCTTCGCCGGCACCGCAGTCGAGGAGGTCCGTGCGACCTCGGCCCAGATCTGCCTCATCGCCACGCCCGTCCCCGCCAGCGGCACGGCCCCACACCTCACACCCCAGCCCATCGAGGGCTTCACGACGGGACGGCTGGCCTATCCGGTCTACAACAGCACCAGTGGGGGGCTCGATCTCTACGCGCTCTATGCGGACGGTCGCATCATCCGCGTGAGCAGCGGCGCGGATCAGCCTTCCTGGGAATGGGGCACCGGGCGTCTCACCTACCGCGACCGCGCCAGCGGAGCGCTTCGGATGATGCTCCCCGAGGAGGGAGTCCCGTTGCAACTGCTGCAGCCGGGCCGGTATGCGTGGCCCACCCTGTCGCCCGACAACCAACGCCTCGCCTACGCCACGCTGGGAGAGGATGGAGCCTGGCACATCGAGATCGCCAACACCGACGGCAGCAGTGAGCCCCGTCGCCTTGCTTCGGGCTGGGCTCCTGCCTGGGGCCGTGGAGGATTGCTGGCCTACACCGGCTGCGATGCCCAGGGTAACTGCGGTATCATCCTCGACAACCCTGACGATGATCAACCCGGGGGACGCTTGACCGGTAGCCGCAACGACACCGCCGTGAGTTGGGCACCCGGCGGCAACCTGATGACCTATATGAGCAACGTCACCGGCAACTGGGACCTCTTCCTCCTCAGCCCCGATGGGGGCGTGGAGCAACTCACCACCGAAGCGTCGGACGAGGGCCTGCCGGCGTGGTCGCCCGACGGCAGCAGAATCGCCTTTGTCAGCAACCGCGACGGCAGCTGGGCCATCTACGTGATGGAGCTCAGCACCCGTCACGTCCAGCGCGTGCTCGATCTGGGCTCGACGCTGCCCGGATGGGAGGAGCAACGTCTGTCCTGGTCGCCTTGACGAAACGACGAATCCGAGTATAAGTGATGTTGTTCGGGGCGTAGCGCAGCTTGGTTAGCGCGCACGGTTTGGGTCCGTGAGGTCGGCGGTTCAAATCCGCCCGCCCCGACACCTCTAGGAGGTCGGGTATGAAACCTCTGCGTAAGCACGTGGCCATCGCGATCGACGGTGGGGGGATCAAGGGGGTGATGGTCACGCGAGCCCTGGCGATCCTGGAGGACTACCTCGGTCGGGGTGCACCCGAGATCTTCCAAATGGCCGCGGGCACTTCGACCGGCTCGATTATCTCCGCAGGCATTGCCGTTGGGCTGACGGGTGCCGAGATGCACGCGCTTTATTGCGAACTCGGCGAGACCGTCTTCCGCAAGACCCTGCGCAGCCGTCTCTGGCTGCTCGCTCGCTACCGTTATCCCAACGAGCCCCTGGAGGCCGCCCTCAGCACCTACCTCGGCGCCCTGAAGATGGGCGATCTCTGGGCGTCCCAGCCGCGCATCGACGTTGTCATCACGGCCTTCGACCTGCTGGACAACCGTACGTGCTTCATCAAGCCCTGGAAGCCCGCTTATGCACTCTGGCCTGTCACCCAAGCAGTGCTTGCTTCCAGTTCGGTGCCGACCTACTTCCCCGTGGTCGACGGGCGCTATATCGACGGCGGCGTCGGCTCCTATGCCAATCCCTGCTACGTGGCTGCCTACGAGATCAAGTACTGCCTCGGTTGGGATCCTGCCGAGACCACCTTGATCAGCCTCGGCACGGGGCGCGATCCCCACCTCTTCGACGTGCAGAAGGTCCGCCGCTGGCGCGCTTGGCACTGGCTCTCCCCCTTGCTCGGCGCATTTATGGAATCGGCAGCCGATCAGCAGGTCCATCTGGTCGACACCTTCTTCGACGAACTCGACTTTCGGCGCTTCCAGGTCGACCTGCGACGTCCTATCGCGATGGACGATCCAGCCGCCATCCCCGAGCTCACCGCCTACGGCGATCAACTCGGGCGCGCCATCATCAACGATGACCTCGACCGCGCGATGGATATCCGTGCCGGTATGGCACCTCAATGAGACGGCCTGCGGACCGGCGAAAGCACGCGTCTATCGCCACAGCGTCTGTTTCGGTCCATTTCCCAAGAAGTACCCGAATAGCTGCCGCTCCAGAAGCCGGCCATGCTTGAACACGAACAAGCTAGTCGGCCGGATCTGCTCATCGGTTAGCATCGCATCGTGAGTGTACTGCGAGCCGCAGTGGACGTCCAAGAGCGCGGCACGCTCACCAGACCCCAACGGAGCCTCCGTCACAAGCGCCGGCGCAGTAGACCAACCTCGGAATCGCCGGGATCGCACTTGATCTGCCCCACGAGCAGTTAAGCTGAGGACTAGTTGAAGGACTTGACACGTGTGCTATAATACTAATGGACGGTGCCTTCGATGGGC
>CAZYYC010000331.1:0-4497 GCA_964650935.1 uncultured Anaerolineales bacterium | reverse complement strand
CGCCGCACTGGGCGGCGGCCACGGCGCTGATGGGGAACTCGGACATGCCGGGAATGATGCGGGCGAAAAAAAAGTCGGCGCGCACGGTGGCGGTCAGCACCACCATGCCGTCCTCCTCGACAAAGCGCACGTCCGAGAGGGCGCGGTCGGCGCCGTTCATCTCCGCATAGTCGAGGGCGGCGCCGGTGACGGCGGCCTCGGTCTTGGCCGCCTCGTAGCAGTACTGGTAGGCGCCGGAGAGGGCCCCGGCATCGGCGGCGTTCTGCATCCGGCGCCGCTCGGCGTAGAAGTGACCCACGTCGACGGCGAGCGCGACGAAGAGGATGAGGACGAGAAGGGAGAGGGCGACGATGACGAGGATCTGTCCCGAGGGAGGGGGCTCTCCGCGGGAGTGCCTCAGATCAGAGACCGGGAGGCTACCTTGCCTCCCGGTCTGCAGCCGATCTTTGCCGCTCTGACCCAGTCGGTTTCTGGACCTTCGTCCGATGTCCGACGCATTTCCCACGACTACCGTCACTCAATCAGGCTTACGGCTCTGACTTCCCACTCCTCTCCTGGGGTGCCGTCGGTGGATCCGTACTTAGCGGCACACCCCTCGCAGTCGATTTCCATCTCGATGTACTTAGGATTCCCTGTGTCTTTCACATCGACGACTCTAGCACACGCAAAGCCCACTATGCTGAAAGTCTTGTGTCCACAATCGCCACCATAGTCTTCATATAGCGGCACCAGTAGTAACTCACCGATTCTGAACTCGGCCTGCTGGGTCGCAGCGTTGTCTACCCCCATCTTGCCCGGGATACAGGAGGGGATGTCTATCATGCCGGGGAAATCGTGTCTGACGTAGCATTTGAGCGCGGCACCGCCACCAAAGGAGCAGTTCTGCGTGAAGGGGGGCTCAACCGGTACAGCGGTGAAATCGAGCCAGCCCCTTTCTCCTGCGCCACCACTGCCTGCTGAGGGGATTTGTCCGTCGTCCCACACCTGAAAGGTGACGCCTTGGTTGCTGCAGCCGGCGCCATCGCGGTAGAGGTCTTCCTCCCAGACGGCGTGTGGTAAAGCCACAGGCCACAGGCCAGTCCCACTGATGGCCTTACCGCAGGCAGCCCTTGCGCTCGCTGTGACGTCCACGGTCTCAAAGCCGATGATGCGCGCGAAGAAGGTGTCAACCGCCCTGCCCGCGTCCACGGTGACGATGTGGCCATCCACCGTCGCCGTGGTGGCATCCTCATCAGCACCGTTCAGGTGAGTCGCGTACGAGATCGCCGTTGTTGCGGCGATGGCGGGGTCTCCATAGCAGATCTCGCCCGCGCCCGCCAGGGCGCCCGCGTCGGCGGCGTTCTGCATTGCGCGTCGCTGGGAATAGAGATTGCCGCCGTCGACGGCAAGGCCGACAAACGCCACAAGGGCCACGAGCCCCAGGGCCACCACCACCAAGACCTGCCCTAACGGTCGTTCAGCCGTGTGCCTGACCATAGTTGCCCTCCTAGCCTCCTGCTCTCATTGGAGACACTGATAGATGCTTCCGGACCAACGCTATCGCTACTCCGTGAGGTTGAACAAGACCATCGCGGTTCTGCTGCGCATGCCGATCTCGTCCAGGCCGATGAGGCCTCCGAAGAAGGTAGTGACCGTATACTCAACCGTCACCGTGATGGCTTTGCCCGCCTCGCGCTCGGCAAGTGGGGGGTCAATCGGGATCGGGATGGTCGTGTGATTCGGATCGGTGAGATCAAGGCCACTGTTCGCAGCTTCCTGAATCACCGCCGACCTGATCAGGTTGTCTGTACTGCTGTTTTGCGGCAGTCGGGTCGCGAGGCGCGCACCCTCTCGTGCAGCGTTGGTGATGACGATGTAGCTCTGAAAGGCCCGCCCGAAGTCGGCGATGGCGGCGAGGAGCAGCAGCAGCAGCGGCAGGATCAACGCCATCTCGACGAGGTTGGCGCCGCGCTCGCGGTACAGGTCCTTCTCTCGGTCTCTTGCCATAGGGCCTCCACAGTATGCCGGCTACAGTCCGACGGCCGCGCTCAGGAGAGGACGGCTTTGCCGTCGACGAGGCGCTCGCGGACGAAGTCGCCCTGGGGGAGGATGCGGAAGTGGGAGGCGTCGAGGGCGAACTCCATATCCACGGCGTGGCGGCCCGCGCGGTTCTTCTCCACGCTCAACACCACCCAGCCGCGCATGGTCTCCGCGTCACTTAGATTATAGATCAAATGCTCCCGACTGACAATGTCATATTTGCTGTTGAGCATCAGGCCGATGTCGGTCTCATATTGCAGCGCTGAGCTGCCGCGCAGGTCCGAGAGGCGCATGCGCTGCGCCTGCAGCCCCAGCCGGTCGGCGGCGGCGATGGCGACGACCTGGATGCCCTCGCTGAGGGCCAGGTCCTTGAGCCCGTGGGTGAGGAAGGTGGTGATCTCGTCCTCGGTGCGCAGCAGGTCGCGGTTGACGGGGATCTTCTGCAGGTAGTCGACGACCACCAGGACGTGCCCGCCCGCTTCGGCCTGCAGCGACTCGGCCCAGCGGCGGATCTCGGTGAGGTCGGTGTAGGCGCCGCTCGCCTTCGCCAGGATCAGGCGGTCGGCGTAGCCCTCGATGCGCCTGAGCAGGGGATGGTAGCGGGCGTCCTCCTGCAGCAGCGTCACCACGCCGGTGTGATCCGCCGGGGTGAGCGCCAGCTGCGCGAGCTTGCGCAGTGTCAGGGCGACCTCACGCCCCTCCTCGGCGCTCTCCAGACAGATGAGGCGCGAGAGCAGGTGCGCGCGCTCGTGCTCATAGCAGACGTACATCGCGCGGTTGCGCTCGTCCGCCAGCACGACGTTACGCGCCATCTGCAGCGCCAGAATCGTCTTGCCGACGCCGTAGGGCCCGCCGATCACGGCGAGTTCGCCGGGACGGATGCCGCCGTTGAGGATGTCGTCGAGCGGCGTGAAGCCGGTCGCCATCGGCTGGAACTGGGTCAGCCGGTTGCCCGCCGCGGCGGCCTCAAACTCCTCCATCACCCGGGCGACGGAGGCCGGTCCGGGCGCCTCCGCCATCCGCGCGGGCTTGCGCGGGTCGAGCCAACTGCGTTCGGGTGCGTCGATGGCCATGGTCGTGCCTCCTCCCTCCGGCGTGGACCCTCTCAGTGGGCGCGCCGCAGATACTCGCGCTCCGGGTTGAAGATCGTGGGCGGAAGGTCGATGCCGGAGGTCTCGATCTTCTCCATGAAGCTGGGGCGGATGCCCAGGGCGGTGAAGTAGCCCTGCACGTGCGCGCCTTTGATCCCCGTCTGGATGTACTGGAAGATGTCCTGCATCACGATGGTCTGCCCCTCCATCCCCTGGACCTCGGAGATGTCGACGATCTTGCGGGCGCCGTCCGCCAACCGGTCGACGTGGACGATGAGGTCGAAGGCCGAGGAGATCTGCTCGCGGATGGCGACCAGCGGCAGCTCCATCCCCGCCATCAGCGCCATCGTGGAGATGCGGGCGAGGGTGTCGCGGGGCGAGTTGGAGTGCGCCGTGGTCAGGGAGCCGTCGTGGCCCGTGTTCATCGCCTGCAGCATGTCGAGCGCCTCGCCGCCGCGTACCTCGCCGACGACGATGCGGTCGGGGCGCATGCGCAGCGCGTTGATCACGAGCTGGCGGATCGAGACGGCGCCCTTGCCCTCGATATTGGGGGGGCGCGACTCGAGGCGCACCAGGTGCCGCTGGTGGAGCTGCAGTTCCGCCGAGTCCTCAATCGTGATGATGCGCTCGTTCTCGGGCAGGAAGCCCGAGAGCGCGTTGAGCAGCGTCGTCTTGCCGGTGGAGGTACCGCCGGAGACGACGATGTTGAGGCGCGCCTGGACACAGGCCTTGAGGAAGTCCGCCATGGTGCGCGTGAGCGTCCCGACCTTGATCAGGTCCTCCATGTCAAAGATGGCGCGGGCGAACTTGCGGATGCTGATGGAGGGGCCGTCGATCGCCAGGGGGGGGATGATGATGTTGACGCGCGAGCCGTCGGGCAGGCGCGCGTCGACCATGGGGCTCGACTCGTCGATGCGGCGCCCGAGCGGCGTGACGATGCGGTCGACGACGTGCATCACCTCGCTGTTGTCGCGAAAGCGGATGTCGGTCTCCTCCAGGATGCCGTTGCGCTCCACGAAGATGTGGTCCGCGCCGTTGACGAGGACCTCGGTGACGGTCTCGTCGCGCAGCAGGGGCTCGATCGGCCCGAAGCCGAGCACGTCGGCCACGATCTGCTCGAAGAGCAGCGTGCGGTCCGAGCGGCTCATCGGCAGGCGCTCCTCCTGGAGCGTCTCGATGAAGATGGCCTCGAGCGCGCGGCGCACGCTGGCGGCGTCGTTGGTGTCGACGACGGGGCTCAACTCGGCGAGCAACCGCCGCTGCACCCGCTCGCGGATCTGGTTGTAGGCCTGGACCTGCGGTGAGCGCGGCGCGGGCGCGGGTTCGCTGAAGCTGGCGCGCGGGTCGGGGGCCGGATCGGTGTTGCCGTTACTGCGTCTGCGCATGG
>CAZYYC010000330.1:0-4530 GCA_964650935.1 uncultured Anaerolineales bacterium | reverse complement strand
TGCTGCGGGCCGAGGTCCAGTTGGTCAACGCGCGGCAGGCCATGGTGGACGCCGGGCGGGAGCATACGGAGTCGCTGGAACGCTCGTGGGAAAGCGCCGATGAACGCCAGCGCTACGCCGCCCTGCTGAGCCAAGCCGAGACGGCGCTGCGGATCGCCGAGGCCGAGTACGCCGCCGCCGTCGTCGGGCAGACCTATGATCAGCGCCAGCTGCGCCTGAGCGTGGCCCAGGCCGAGTTGGAGGCTGAGGCAGCGCTGACGGGCCCCGACCCGCGCCTGGCCCAGCAGGTGGCCCACCTGGAGGCACAAGTGGCCGAACAGCAGATCGCGGCCCCCTTCGACGGGCTGCTGCTGGCCCTCTCCGTGGCGCCCGGTGATCGGGTGGAGGCCTATACGCCCGTCCTCACGGTAGGAGATCCCGAGGTCCTGGAACTCCGCGCCGAGCTGACCGCCGAACAGGTCAACGAGCTGACGGTGGGGCAGGATGTGATCCTGGTCACCCCCGACGTCGGCGCCCAGCCCTTCGCCGGCACGATCCGCCAACTCCCGTACGGCTGGGGCGCCGACGTGGAGGAGACCGACCGCAGCGTACGCATCACGCCCGGCCCCGGGGCGCCCCCCCTGGTGCTGGACCAACTGGTGCGCGCCACCGTGGTGCTGGAGCAGAAGCCCGATGCGCTGTGGCTGCCGCCAGCCGCCATCCAGACCTTCCGTGGGCGCACCTTCGTCTTCGTCCAGCAAGCTGACGACACCCAGCGCCGAGTCGACGTGGTCACGGGCATCGAGACCGATGAGCGGGTGGAGATTGTGTCCGGATTGGAGGCGGGCCAGACGGTGGTGCTGCCGTGACCCTGGCCCTCAAGCGTCTCACCAGCCACCTGGGACCGACGCTGGCGGTGGCGGCAGGGCTGACAGCGGCGGTGGCGCTGGTCGTCTGCATCCCCCTCTACGCCAACGCCGTCGGCTACCGCCTGTTGGTCGAGCAGCTCGCGACGGACGCGACCCGTCCCCCCTTCGCCTTTCTCTTCCGCTACGTGGGCGCCTGGCACGGCGCGCTGGAGTGGGACGATGTCGCCCCCGCCGACGCTTACCTCACCGGCACCGCCGCGGAGGAGCTGGTGCTGCCGATGGCTAAGGTGGTGCGCCACGTGCGCACCGACAAGTGGCAGCTGTACCCGACCCGGAGAGGAGAGGCCGGCACCGGAGACCCCGGCGGTCCGGAGGCCGGACAACCCGGCGGCTATGACGCCGGACAGACACCCCTGGCCTGGCTGGCCCTGGGGTTCCTCGACGACGTCGCCGATCACATCCGGATCGTCGAGGGCGGGCCGCTGCCCACCGCAGCCGCGGAGACAGAGGCGGCGGTGCCGGTACTGGTGGCGCGTGCCCTCGCCGACGAGCTGGGCTTGCAGCCCGGCGAAACCTATCTGCTCGCCGCGCCCGCCCAGCCCCAGACGCCCGTTGAGGTGACGCTGGTCGGGGTCTGGGAGCCCGCCGATCTCGATCCGGCCTATTGGCTCTACCTACCGCAGAATTTCACCGACGTGCTGCTGACCAGCGAGGCGGCCTTCCGCGCGCAGGTAACGCCGCGGGTGCGCGGCGCAGTGGGCTTGGCGGCCTGGTACCTGGTGGCCGACGACCGCGCCGTGAACGCCGGCAGCGCCCGCACGCTCGAGTCGCGCATCGCAGAGGTGCGCGCCCGGCTCGACGGGCTGCTGCCCAATCTGGCGCTCGACCACTCGCCCGAGCCGGCGCTGCAAGCCTACCGCCAACAGACAGCGCGGCTCACGCTCCTGCTCTTCGCCTTCGGCACCCCCATCCTGAGCCTGGTCCTGGCCTTCGTGGGGCTGGTGGCCGGGATGACCGTCCAGCGCCAGCAGGAGGAGATCGTGGTACTGCGCTCGCGCGGCGGCACGCGCCGCGACCTCGCCGGCCTCTATGCCGCGCAGTGGGGGCTCCTGGGCCTGGTCGCGCTACTGGCGGGCGGACCGCTGGGCTGGGCGGCGGCCACGGCCATGGCCCGCACCCGCTCCTTCCTGCAATTCTCTCCTGAGGCCGCGGCGCACGTCTTGCTCGATGCCCGCAGTTGGGCCGCGGGTCTGGGCGCCGTGGGTCTGGCCCTGCTCGCCGCGGTGCTCCCCGCGCGCCGCGCCGCGCGCCACACCGTGGTCACCCACAGCCGGCGCGCCCGGGATCGCCGCCCCTGGTGGCAGCGCTACGGCCTCGACCTGCTGCTCCTGCTCCCCGCTCTCTATGGCTACGTCCTGCTGCGGGGGCCGGCCCAGCTCCTGGCGCAACTGCGGCAGTGGCTGCCGGACCTCGTTGCGCGGCGCCTGCCAGCCCACCTGCCCCTCACACAGCTGGCGCAGGGCGACCTCTACGGCAACCCGCTGCTCTTTCTGGTCCCGGCGCTCTTCATCGCGGCCTGGGCCCTCATCCTGCTGCGCATCTTCCCGCTGGTGATGGCGGGGCTGGCCCGCGCCAGCCGCCGCCTGCGCAGCGCCGTGCCGCTCCTGATCTACCACGAGCTATCCGAGCAAGTGCAGCGCGTGGCGGGGCCGCTCCTGCTCTTGACGGCGACCACGGCGCTGGCCACCTTCTCCGCCTCCCTGGCGCTCACACTCGACACCCACCTGATTGCCCGCACCTCATACCAGGTGGGCGCAGACCTGCGCGTAGCGGAGCAGGGCGAGCGCGTGCAGCAGCCCGGCAGCACCGGCGCGAGCTTCGGCCCGCAAGGCAGCGACGACGGCGAGTGGGTCTTCCTGCCCATTTCCGAGCACCGGGAGCTGCCCGGCGTCCGCGGCGCGACGCGGGTGGCCAACTACGGCGCCACGGCCTCGCTGGGCGGGCGGAGCGAGGTGGGCCGCTACCTGGGCATCGACCGCCTGGACCTGCCCGGCATCGCCTATTTCCGGGACGACTTCGCGCCCCACTCCCTGGGCGCACTCCTGAACGCCCTGGCCGCCGAGCGGCGCGGGCTGCTGGTGGAGCGCCGTTTCCTGGCGCGCCACGGCCTGCAGTCCGGTGACCCGCTGCGCCTGACCATCGATGTGCTGGGCGAGCGTGTCGAGATGACGATGGTGGTGGTAGGGGCACTGGACTACTTCCCCACGCTCTACCCCGAGAATGGCCCCTTCTTTGTCGGCAACCTGGCCACGCTCTTCACGCACCTGGGCAGCCTCTATCCCTATGACGTGTGGCTGGCCACCGAACCGGGCAGCACGGACGAGATCGTCCGGGCGCTCAACGCGCGCGGGGTGCCCGTGATCAGCACCTGGGACACCCGCGCCCGCATCCTGGCGGAGCAGCAGCGGCCCCAACGCCAGGGGCTGTTCGGCCTGCTGACCCTGGGGTTCCTGGCTGCCGGGCTGCTGACGGTGGCGGGGCTGGCGCTCCACGCGCTGCTGGCCTTCCGGGAGCGGACGGTGGAGCTGGGCGTGCTGCGGGCGATTGGCTTCTCGGTGGGCCAGATGCGGCGCTATTTGGCCGGCACCCAGCTCACGCTGCTGGTGCTGGGCCTTGCGGCGGGGACGGCGCTGGGCATCGCCACGGGCCGGCTTTTCATCCCCTTTCTGCAAGTGGATGCCGGCCTGCACCCCAACACGCCGCCCTTCGTGCCCCAAACGGCCTGGGCCGAGATCGCCCTGGTCTAAGCCCTCTTCGCAACAGCTGCCGCGATCACGATCGGGGTGACACTGCTGCTCTTGCGCCGGATGCGCCTCCACGAGGCCATCAAGATGGGGGAGGCGGTGTGATCCGCTGCGAGGGCCTGGTCAAGATCTACCGTATCGGCAGCCGCGAGGTGGTCGCGCTGCAAGGGATAGAGTTGCAGGTCACCCCTGGCGAGATCCTGGCCCTTGTGGGGCCATCGGGCGCCGGCAAGAGCACGCTGCTCAACGTGTTAGGCGGCCTGGACCGTCCCTCCGCCGGGCAGGTGTGGGTGAACGAGCGGAACCTGGTCGAGCTGTCCGAGGCGGCCTTGGACCGCTACCGGCGGGAAGGCGTGGGCTTCGTCTGGCAGCAGTCAGGGCGCAACCTGATCGGCTACCTGACGGCGCTAGAGAATATCATGCTCCCGATGCGGTTGGCGCGGGTGCCGCGCCGCGAGCGCCGTGCCCGGGCGGTGGAGTTGCTGACCAGTGTGGGCCTGACGGCGCGCATGGATCACGTCCCGGCCCAGCTCTCGGGCGGCGAGCAGCAGCGGGTCGCCATCGCCGTGGCGTTGGCCAACCATCCCATGCTCCTGCTGGCCGACGAACCGACCGGCGAGCTGGACACGACCACGGCCCGCGAGATCTATACTCTCTTCCACGATCTGGTGCGACGCTACGCCCTCACCGTCGTGATCGTGTCCCACGACCCGGCCATCGCCGCGCACGTCAACCGCGTGGCGAGCATTCGGGACGGCAAGATCAGCACCGAGACGGTCCGGGTGACGCGCAAGACGGCGGTGGCCTCCCTGGCGCCCACCGCCGCGGCGGAGGACGCCGGCTCCACGAAGCACGACGCCGACGCTACGGACGACACC
>CAZYYC010000329.1:0-4577 GCA_964650935.1 uncultured Anaerolineales bacterium | reverse complement strand
GCCCACCGCATGGGAATAGGGATTCCAGGGAGCGGTGCTATACTCACGGGCGAAGGGGGTGAGATGACCAAGCATCAGCGCGTCCTGTCCAACCGTCTGTTCCAGACCGCCGATTGGGCCTTTGTCGTCGTCGTGGCGGCGGCCTATCTCTCGTTGTTGTTCCAGACCGACGTGCTCTTCACCCCGGGGAGGATGGTCTTGCTGCTCGGTCTGGGCCTCATCTATACCCTCATCGGTACCTATGTCTTCGAGACGCGGATCTATGATGGCTCGCATCGGGCGACGTTGGCCTACTTCGCCGTGCAGTGGCTGCTGGCGGCGAGCATACTGTGGTTGGGACAGCTCGCCGGTGCGATGTGGCTGCTGCTGCTGCCCTTGGTCAGCCACGGTATGGTGCTTCTCGATCACGGTGGCGGCGTCGCGATCTCCGCATGGGTGCTGCTGACCTTTGGCGGCCTTGTGAGCATCGGTAACGGGTGGCGCGTGGGCGTGAGCGCGATGCTGTCCTTCGCGCCGGGCGTCGTCTTCATCGCCCTCTTCACGCACATGGCGGAGAGTGAGTCGCGTGCGCGAGACGAGGTGGAGCGTCTGGCAGGTGACTTGCAGGACGCCTACGATGCGCTGGCCCGCTATGCGGTGCAGGCGGAGGAGCTGGCGACGGAGAAGGAACGAACCCGCCTCGCGCGCGAGATCCATGATAGTCTGGGCCATTACCTTACGGCGATCAACATGCAGCTCGAGGCGGCTCGCGCCGTCCAAGGCGACGACACAATGCAGGTTCGGACGATTCTGGATCGAGCGCAGGCTCTCACCAAAGAGGGCCTGCAGGAGGTGCGCCGTTCTGTGGCGACGCTGCGTACGTCTCCGCTCGAGGGAAGGTCCTTGACGGTGCTGATCGAGGCGCTGCTCGATGCCTGTCGTGCTGCGGACATCGAAGCCAGGTTGGACGTGGCGGGCGATCCGCGTCCATTGGCCCCGCAGATCGACCTGGCCCTCTACCGCGCAGCCCAGGAGGCGCTGACCAACGTCCGTAAGCACGCCCAGGCGCGTCACGTCGGCGTGACGTTGACCTATACGCCTGAGGCGGTGGCGCTGCAGGTGCAGGACGACGGGATCGGCGCCGCAGGACACGAGAGCGGCTTCGGCTTGGTTGGGCTGCGGGAGCGGGTCCATTTGTTGGGCGGCGAGTTTCATATGACGTCAGAGCCGGGGCAAGGGTTTGCCCTGCACGTTCGCTTCACAGGGGAGTGAAAGATGGGCCGCATTCGGATACTGCTGGTCGACGATCAGGCGATGTTTCGCGAGGGGCTGCGCACGTTGTTGGCGACCCAACCTGACTTCGAGGTCGTCGGAGAGGCGGCTAACGGCGAGGAAGCGCTGCGCCTGTGTTCCTCCGAGCGTCCCGAGATCGTGCTGATGGATCTGCGCATGCCCATCCTCGACGGTGTCGCCGCCACGCGCCGGATTCACGCTGCCCATCCGGACACGCGCGTGATCGTTCTGACCACGTTTGACGATGATGAGGACATCTTCGAGGGCCTGCGGGCGGGCGCGGTGGGCTATCTGCTCAAGGACGCCGGTTCTCCCAAGCTCTTTGAGGCGGTGCGCGCAACGGCCCGTGGGGAGTCTTTTCTGCAGCCCTCGGTTGCCGCCAGGGTCGTGGCGGAGTTTGCGCGCCTGGCGGGCCAGGCGTCGCGTGCCGCGGCGCTCGTTGAGCCGCTCTCCGATCGCGAGTTGGACGTGCTGCGGCTGGTGGCTCAGGGCGCCAGCAATAAGGAGATCGCCGGAGCCCTCTTCATCGCCGAGGGGACCGTGAAGAACCACCTCACCAACATCTTCAGCAAACTCGATGTCCGTGACCGCACCCAGGCTGCCCTGCGTGCGCGCGAGTTGGGCCTGTTCTAGCCCGTAACTGTGACGTCACACCCTCCAATGTGACCCTGAGCGTGACCTCCGGGACATCCCTGACGCGTTCGATGGCTGTATAGTCAGATCATCGATTGAGCGTAAACACAAACAAGGGAGGGTTCCATGGACAACGAGACAATGGTTCGAGCGACGACGGAGCGGCACAACCATCTGGTGGGTGGTGGTGTGCTGATTACCATCGGGCTGTGGATGCTGCTGAGTAGGGTCGTGGAGGTTGACCTCGGTGCAGCGGTCCCGGTCGGTTTGGGGCTTATCTTTCTAGTCTGGGGCAGTCTGTCCCGCAAGGTGGGGTTGCTCATCCCCGGGGGCATTCTGGCGGGCATCGGCACGGGGGCACTGCTGCTCCTCGGTCCCTTGAGCGGCCTGGAGGGAGAGGCCGCGGGCGGCGCCTTTTTCCTGGTCTTCGCAGGCGGCTGGGCTCTCGTCACGCTGTGCTCCGTGCTCTTCGTCCGGCAGGCCCTCTGGTGGCCGCTGATCCCCGGCGGGTTCCTCGCCTTCTTCGGCGGCGCGTTGCTTGTCGGCGGCCCGGCGCTTGGCGTACTCGAGGCGTTGGGGCAGGCGTGGCCTGTTGTCCTGATCGCTCTGGGCCTCTACATGATCCTGTGGCGCAAGGGCCTGCGAAGGTAAATGATGTCGACGATGCGCAAGCTCAACGAATCGACACCGGCATGTGTGGGGATGGGCCTGGCCCTATCAGCGCTGGCGGCAGGGCTGCTGGTGCTGGCCTTTCCCCCCTTCAACCTGTGGTTCTTGGTCTGGTTCAGCTTCGTGCCCTACATCCTCGCCCAGCACCGCGTGATGCCGTCGCGAGTCTCGTCCTTGGCCTCGGCAGCCTTCAACGGGCTGTGGCTGTGGGGCTACTTGGGCCCCGTCTTCGGCGGATCCGGTAGCTTCATGGCTTATCTACCGCTCATCGCCGCCGGCATCTCGCTGCTGGTGGATAGCGGCAGCCGTCGCTTCCACGCGCGTACGGGCTATCGCTGGTTCATCTTGCAGGGGCTGGTGGGGTGGGTCGGAATCGAGATGATCCGCATCTTCATTCCCATCGCCGGGACCTGGGGCTTCGTGGCCTACACGCTGCACGGTCAGCCCTGGCTGATCCAGCCGGCAAGCATCTTCGGCATCTTCGGCGTGAGCTCGCTGATCATCCTGGTGAATTATGCACTTGGTCAGAGGGCGCTGCGCCTGTGGGACCGCTGGTGGGCGTCAGAGCCTGAGACGCCGACGCCGGCGCGCGGCCTGACGCGGCGCTGGTTGGCGGTCGCCGGCGTGACGCTGGCGCTCTGGTTGGGCCTGAGCCTGCTGCTCTTCGGCGGCCCGCAGGGCGAGACGGTGCTCGTAGCGGCGATCCAGCCGGACGCCTCCCCCATCATCTCGGCCAACCTGGGGCAGGGCGAGCTCGTCGCACAGCTGCACGCGCGCATGGTCGAGCAGACGCGCGAGGCTGCCGCGCAGGGCGCTGAGGTGATCGTCTGGCCTGAGGGCGCGCTGCAATACGACCCTCAGGTGCAAGACCCGCTGGGACTGGTAGACCTCGCGCGTGAGACCGGAGCCTACTTGGTGATCGGCTATGTCGTCGACGTAACGGAGACTATCTTCCGCAATGAGGCGACCGTGATCAGCCCTGAGGGAGAGTTCCTGGGCGTCTTCGGCAAGGACCATCCGGTCGTTTTCGGGGGCGAGACCAGCCCGACGCGGGGTACCTACCCGGTCTATGACACGCCCGTCGGGCGGCTGGCGACCATCATCTGCTATGATCTGGACTTCACCGATACGGCGCGCAAGGTCGCGCGCCAAGGCGCGCAGCTGATCGCTGTGCCGTCCAACGACTGGCCCGGGATCGCGCACAAGCATTACACTCATGTCGTCTTCCGCGCGATCGAGAACCGGACCGCGATGGTCAAGGCCGACGGCGGTTACGACTCTGCCGTGGTGGACCCGTACGGGCGGGTGCTGTCGTTAGCCGTCTTCCCGACGGGCGGGGAGGCGACCCTGGTGACCGATGTGCCGCTCGGCAGTGGTAGGACGGTGGCGGTGCGACTGGGGGACTGGTTTGGTTGGCTCTGCCTTGCGGGGATGGCCTTCTTTGTCGTTGGGGAACGTCGGTTGGTGCAGCGTGCTGCCACGGCCTGAGGGACTCGTGGATCTGGAAATGGAGGACTTGGGTATGAGCTCAGAGATCGTTATTCGACCGATGCGGGAGAGTGAGAGGGACGAGACCCGCCGGGTGATGCGGCGCGCTTTCCCACCCTCTGCGTGGCCCTTCCTGAGCTGGAGTGAGCATGTGTTGGTGGCCGAGCTTGAGGGCCAGATCGTCGGCGGGGTGGTCATGAAGCTCTTCACACCGACCCGTGGCCGCAAGGTGGGGTTCATCTCATGGATCTTCAGCGATCCCGGGGCTCGAGGCTTGGGGGTTGGACAGACCCTCGTTGAGGGTGCGCTGGCGTTCTTCGCGGAGCAAGGGTGTGATGAGGTGTCGGCCTGTGTCGAGGGCTACAACAGCAGCTCGGCCAAGCTCTTCGCGACGCGCGGCTTTTCGATCCTCTCGCCGGGAGAGCAGCTACGCCGCTACGGCTTGGGCCTCATCCCCTACTGGTGGCACGCTTTCCATTTCATCGACGTGGGACACTTTCTATGGGTGAAGCCGG
>CAZYYC010000328.1:0-4580 GCA_964650935.1 uncultured Anaerolineales bacterium | reverse complement strand
CCCGGGCCTCCCACGAGGATGAAGAGCGGATCGGGCTGGGCGGCGCGGTCGACGGCGGGCACCACGGCGATGTTCAGGTCGATCCGGCGCCCGCCGGGGTCCTCGCGGTTCTCGGGCACCGTCAATGTGCCGCAGCGCGCGCTGACGCTCAGGTTGAGGCCCGGCGTGCTGAGAAGGCAGTCCTCGAGCGGCAGCGCCGGCTCGAGCGGTTCGGGCGTCGCCGGCGTGCAGGCGACGATGAGTAGGGCGATCAGCAGGCCTAGGCTGACCGTGTGATAGCGTCGTAGCATTGTCCGTCCTTAGCGTGTGATGAGGGGCAGGTACACGTACGTCTCCGATCCCTGAGTGTACTCGGGCATCAGTTCCAGCCAAGTGCTGATCTCGATCTCCGTGCTGGGGGGACCTTCGCGTCCCCCGGTGTCGACGGCCGTGAGGCGCCAGGCATAGGTGCTGTCGACCATCACCTGGTCGATCACCTCTGGGGAGGTCAGCAGCTCCTGGTTGAGCTTGACGAAGGGGCCTGCCATCTCGGCCCGATAGAGGTTGTAGCCGGCCAGGTCGGCTGCCGGAGAGGGGTCCCAGAGGACGTGCATCCCGTCGTCCCTCGGTAAGACCGCGACGCCGGTGGACCGGGCCGGCGGCCCATCGATGACGGCGACCTCCAGAGGGCCGGCGGGTTCGGACGGCGCCTGCTCCAGCCCTAGGGCGTACAGGCGGTACCAGTAGGTCCGGCCGACCGCGACGTCACGGTCGACGTAGCGCCCGCGCGTGAGATGGGCGAGCGTCGCATAGGGGCCGCTTGGGGCCGCGGCCCGCTCCAGCCGGTACAGCGGGACGAAACTACCCGGCACGAAGGTCACGGTCACGGCGCTTTCCTCGGCGCTGACCTGGAATCCCTCCGGTGCTGAGGGCGCGCCCGCGATGGCGGTGGGGTCAGGATCGCCGAGCACCGGTCCTGCAGACGGTCCGATCGTCCCGCTCAGGTTGGTCGCCGCGACGCTGTACCAGCCGGGTTGCGCGGTGACGTAGCATGGGTCGACGGTGGGCGAGGGGGTGACGAGTTCAGGGACGCCGTCGGGTGTCGCTGCTCGGTAGACGAGGTAGCCTGCCAGGTCGGCCTGTCGCACCGGCTGCCAGCGCAGGATCGTCGAGGTGGGGCCCCGGTAGGCCTTGAGGAACTCAGGCGCCTGGGGCGCCATCTCCAGGGTGAAGTGAGATGTGGCGGCGAGCGTGGCCCCGCTGCGGCTCATCATCGAGGCCTCGATGACGTTGTCGCCCGGGAGAAACGGCCAATCTCGCGGGCTCTGCCAGCTCGCTGAGGTGCTGGTGTTGAACTCCCGGTACACTAAGGGTGCAATCGAGACGCCGTTCAGCCGTACGTCCAGCGTGCTCTGGATCACGGGATCGGAGAGATACCACGGGTAGTTGACCGTGATGAGCGGGGGCGACGTCAGGTGACTGCCCTCGGCAGGCGCGATCGTCATGGTGCCGGGCACCGGCGAAACCGGTATCGCTGTGACGGGGCCAAAGGCCGTGTATTCGCCATCGACGGACGTCGTGGTCCCGAGCGGGAGGACCACACCGGCGCGCGCGGCGCCTGTTTCCTCCTCCTCCGTCGTGATCTCCAGAAGGCCGTCCCAGTTCGTGACGTGGACAGCACCATCACCCATGAACGTGATCTCGACGTAGGGAACCGTGTAGCCGGGAGACGACGCCGGGCTCACGTCCTCTGCCGGACGTGCCAGGCCATTCATCTCGTAGTTGATCATCGCGTCTGCCGGCGGCAGGGCCAGCAGGGAGCCCTTTGAGCCGAAGGTCCGTGCCAGGAAGGCTTTGATCGTCGTCTTGGTCACGGTCGCGGCCTTCCACCCCATCTGCAGGGGAGCTACCAGCCGGCTCGCCAGCAGATGGTAGACGGCGACTCTGAGGTACGCGCGGTGATTGTCGACGACGTCCATCTTGAGGTTCTGCAGGTCGATCAGCCAGGGTTGGTCATGGGTGCCGCCGACGCCCTCGGGCCCGATCAGGATGTTCACGTAGCTGCCCTCTTTGGCGAAGGCACCCTCAGCGATGTGCCGCTGTCCATTGAAGAAATCGAGGCAGACCATCGGGTAGATCGGGTTGCCTTGGGCATCGTACTCAGCGCTCATCAGCTTGACGACGTAGCCGGGCTCCAACTTGTCATCCATCTCTAGCCGTGTCGTATGGCCCAGGTTGTCGACCTTGAGCACTGCGCCGCGAAGGCAGCTGACGCGGGCGTAGGCCAGCGTGACGGGCAGGGTCTCCTGTTGGTCGCCCGAGACATCCACGGTGACGTCACCGGTGAAGTAGTCGTCGGTGACCGCCGTCGGAGAGAGGCGGGTGGCATCGTCACGCGGAAGCATATAGAAGTGGGCTTGTCCGTACGCGTCGGTCGTCGTGCTCTCCGGGACGAACTCGAAGACCTCGGATGTGGGGGTGACGGTCTCGCCCGGTAGGGGACGTGTGAGGTAGAGGCCATTCTGATAGACGCCCTCTCGCACCGTTACGCTGAACCACGGATAGCTGGGGGTGACGATGCCTATGAGGTGGTTCTTCGTCAGGCGTACATAGTAGGAAAAGCTCCCCGTGTAGCGCAGCATGTCGCTGTCGGTGTCAAAGACGCCGTACGTGCCGGAGATCTGGTACATGACGTTGGTGAGGCCGACCGGCAAGGGGGGGATGGCGTCCATGTCGACGTGACTCAGGGCCACGCCGGCACTGTCAACGGCAAATGCAAGGACGGCTTGCGTGCCGCAACCCCCACTCACGCAGCTGCCGGAGGCTGAGACCACCCGCCAGGTGTCAGTACCGATTTCGGAGCCCTGGAGGGTGATCTCCACGATGCCTTGGGCGCGGTAGTAGTTGGCTCCGGCTTCGATCACCTCGACCATGTTCCCCTCGACAGTCATCGAGAGAACGTCGTCCGTCGCCGCGCGTGAAGGCTCGGGTGCCGCAGCTCCAGGCCCCCACAGAGACGACAGTGCCATGACGACCATGCCCATACGCACGAGAATGCTTTTCATAGCTGTCCTCCCGGCTCGCTCACGCAGACGGTCCCCAAGGTGAGCGGTGGCGTGATCATGGCCCGCTTGGTCCGGGTGACGCTAGCAATGGACCCGCCTACGGGATCAGTCGCTTGGCCCATGCAGCGGCGCGCTCGAACTCGCCCTCGCGCATCGGCCCTTCGGAGCCTTCGACGATGAAGCCCGCCGGCGCCATCGCTTGTACGCCGCCCTTCTTGATCAGGCTCTTTGCCATCGGCTCGGCGGCGTAGCCGAAGAGCTTGACGAAGAACTTGAGGATCGCGGGGCCCTCCGTCACGGCAACGCGCGTGTCGAAGGCCGCGACCTTGACACCCTGCAGGCTGCCTGACGCCAGGCCCTTGATCCAATCCTTGATCGCGGGCGTCGCGGTGAACTTGCGCGTCGGGGAGCCCACGAGCAGCGCGTCCACGCCGGCGAGGTCCGCCGCCGTCACGGCGCCGACGCGCTTCGCGGTGACCTCCGCCTGCCCCTCGAGCGCCGCGCCCATCGCCTGCGCCACCTTCTCCGTGTTACCGAACACCGAATCATAGACAATCAGCGCTTTCATCTCCACCTCCTTATAGCTGACACCCCACAACCGTGAACGGGCAACGGGTACCCACTAGGGCCCGCGTTGACGGATGTACTCGTCCACATCGGCGTTGATGGCCATCTCCTCGACCTCGAAGGTCGCCCAAGGGCGGCCCTGGTCGAACCAGGTGATGCGCCCTATCCGTGGGATAGTGGTGCCGTCGACCTCGGCCCAGTCCAACGCCTCGCAGATCCAGAGGATCTTCCCCGGATCGTCGGCATCACGATAGCGCATCGCCTCGAGGTAGGTCAGCATCCCGCTCTCCGGGTCGAACCGCAGCAGTAGGCGCTCCTCCTCATCGCCGAAGGGGACAACCAGGATCGCGGTGACCTCGTCCACTGCCTCCCAGCGCACGCGCGGGTCGGTGATCCAGACCGCCGGGAGCCAGACCGACTCGGCCCACAGGCCGAGGTTGGCGGCCTGGTCAATGGCGGGCCCCTCGCTGATCCCGATGGGGCCGAGGTCAAGCCGCCCCTTGCCGTCGAGGAAGTGCTCGTTGCCCTTGATGAGCGGGATCCCGGCCCAGGTGATCTCGAGGTAGTGGCGGTAGCCCCGCCCCGCGTCGTGCGTGAAGCGGAAGCGCGAGGGGAAAGCCGGAAAGGCCGCCACAGGGCGCAGGGTCGCCCGCCCGCCGAAGACCGCTGAGGTGATCACGGGGATCCTGTCGCCGTAGATCAGGCGGTAGAAGCGCGCCACAGGCGCGGGCAGGCCCTCGGGCAGATCAACCGTCTCGACGGCGCCGGCCGGTCCGGCAAAGGGCGGCAGAGGCCGGGGCCTGATCTGTAGCCCGATCCAACCCACCAGCACGAGCCCCGCGATGATCGCTGCTATCGTGAATGCCACGTTTCGACTCCTATCTCTCACGCTTCATCCTTTCGTCCATGATGCGGTCCACCGTCGCCGTGATCTGTTGCTCCAGCTCCGTGGGGTAGGAGAGGTCCAAC
>CAZYYC010000327.1:0-4591 GCA_964650935.1 uncultured Anaerolineales bacterium | reverse complement strand
GCCGTTTGACAGCTCCGGCGAGCCATACGCCGCGGTCGCATCCCAGCCGCTGCGGAGGGTCTCCACGATGAAGAGTGGATTGCCCTCCGTGGTGCGGTGCAGTGCAGCAGCCCCATCCTCCGAGAGCGATTGACCTGTCAACGTGGCAGCCAGCTCGGTCGTCTCCTCGACACTCAAGCGATCCAGGGACAGCTCCACCAGACGCCCCTGTTCCCGCCACCTCAGGAGCGCGGTATGGAGAGGATGATCGGGAGCGACCTCCTCCTCACGATGGGTGACGACCAACATCAGCCTGGCTCCCGTACCGGCCCGCAGCAGATGGTGCAGCCAGGCCAGGGTCTCTTCGTCGCACCATTGCAGGTCCTCCAAACGCAGGAGGATCGGTTGCGGTTGGCTGAGGACGGCGTGCGTCAGCGCCTCGTAGAGACGCGTTTTCTGCCAAGCCTCAGGCACTGCGCTCGTCGTGGATGCTCTTCGATCCGCCTCTGCCACATCCGGCACCATGGAAGCCAGCTCTGCGCGCCAGGCAGGAGCGAGATCGCTCAACGAAAAGGCGCGCAGCCAACTCACCACCGGACTGAAGGCAAGCTGGGTCTCAGCAGCGTAGCACGCCGCGACAGCCGTCGTGCTGCCGGACCCCAGTTCGGCGGCGTGGCGAGCGCCGCCAACCCGGTGATGCAGGCACGATACCCCACCTGCTTCCCCTCTCCGGTTCGGCTCGCGCATCGACCGACGGCGTACCCAGCTCATCAGCTCTTCCGCCAGGCGCGTCTTCCCGATCCCCGCCTCGCCCTCGATGAGCACCAGACAGGGCGCTCGCCGGCCCGCGGAGACGTCCTGCCACACCAGCCGCAGCTGCTCCCAGGCCACGTTGCGCCCGACGAGTTCGGTCTCCTCCGGCGCCAGGACCACGGGAGGCCCCGGCATCGATCCGTCCAGCCCCAACAGCCGGCGGTACGCCGCCCGGACCGTGGCTCCCGGCGCCACGCCCAGCTCCCGTTGGAAGAGCGCGATACACTGATGGTACACCCGCAAGCCCGCGGCACGATCTCCCGCCGCCTCGTACAGATCAATCAGACGGCGATAGGTCATCTCCTGCAGCGGCTCGGCCTCAAGCAGCCTCCGGTAGGACCTTATCGCCCCCCTCACGTCGCCTGCCGCCTGGAGCAGCTGTGCATGCTGCTCCAGGGCATGGAGGTAACCTTGTCGCAGGCGTGTCCTGAGAGGCTCGATCCACTCATCGTAACAGCTGGGCAGGAGGTCGCCCCGGTAGACAGCAAGGGCTTGCTGTAAGCCGGAGATCCTATCCGCAGGATCTGCGTTCACCGCTGTCTCCACGAGATGCCGCTCAAAGTCCGCCACATCCACGGAGAGCTCCGCATCCGGTCGCCAGGCGATGCTCTTGGTTCCTATGACGAGGTGCCGGTCGGCCTCCGGCCATGCACGGCGAAGTCGGTGCAGCAGGTTGCGCAGATTCGTGCGCGCCTGACCTTCATCGGAGTCGGGCCAGAAGAGGAACGCCAGATGGTACCGCAGTTGGGGGGCCCCGCGATGCAGCGCCAGATAGGCAACCAGGGCCTGCAGGCGCGCACTGTCCAGCCCAAGGACCGGTCGCCCGTGCTGTGTGAGGGCGAAATCGCCCAGGAGCCGGATCGTCACCTCGCCACCCATGTGCCCCCCCCTTGGACGCACGTCTGCACCCCCTGCAACGCTCACACATCCTAAGCCGGCCGAGGCGTCTGTCAAGCCCTGCCCTTGCGGCGTTGCACTGGCACGTGGAGCCGGTATACTCGTCGCTGAGGCGTGGGGTCCACGCCTCGGCGATAGAGGAAGCAGCTGACGAAACTTAGCCTGGAGGCTCTGCCATGACCCTGATCCTGGCCTGCCGCGACAACAACGACCTGCTCGCCGTGCTCGAAGACAATGGGCTGGATGTCCACCACGTCACGAACACTCACGCTGCGATCAACACCGCGACGTCCGGCGATGGGCTGCTCCTGCTTGCCGACCGAGACCCCGAGCCGGACAACGCCATCGACCTCCGGCTCTATGCGTCAGCCGCCGCCCGGGGCCTACGGCTCTACATCGAATGCCCGACGGCTCTGCCGGGTTACGACATCGGCGCGCCACGAGAGACAATGTGGGAGCGGGTGGTCGTGGCCTCCGACGCTTTCACACCGGACCTGCAGAAGCTGCGCATCCTCGCCCTCCACAGCACGCCTGTCCTGGCGCTCGCGGCGATCGACCGTGACACCGAACCGGCGGTGACGCATCTCGTCCTCGCGCGCGTCGCCGGGTTCGACACGGCGGTCTACGGGCTACCCGATGAGGTCACGCCCCTACTCCTGGAGGACCACCACCGCGCCTGGCTGATCGCCACCGCGCCGCTCAGCCGTTTCGTGACCGGACGCTTCGCACCCGCCGAGGCCTGGTCCGCTGTGTGGCGCCGGATCATCGGCCGGCTCTCTCCAGAGCACACCACCGACGAGCTGCACTTTACCCCGACGGTCCGCCCGAGCTTCGCCCCTGGGGTCACGCTGCCCGCGGACGTCGAGCTGACGGCGCTCAAGCGCGGCGTCGCCTGGTATGCCGGCGCCCGCCTCTTCATCCATCCCACCTGGCAGGCCGAGGCCCAGCGCCGGCTGGACACCTTCCCGGACGGCACAGGACCCGGTCCCGACCGCACCTGGCCCGTGGGCGACGGCAGCCTCGGGATGATCGAGGGCGCCAGCTCGCGCATCCACCCCGACGGCACGCAGGATTGGCGCTACCACGTACGCTATGACTGCGTCGGCGAGACCTCGATGGCGATGGCAGCGGCGGCTCGCCTTCTCGGCGACGATAAAGCCAGACAGGTTGCGGTCAACCTGAACGAGCATATCTTCGTGCGCTCCGTCGCCGCCCAGGGCCCACGGGCGGACCAGGAGAGCCCTACCTATGGCCTGATCTCCTGGGCCTCGCAGCCGCCTGCCGACGGTGTCTACTACGGCGACGACAATGCCCGGCTGATGCTGGCGACGATGGCTGCATCGGCGTTTCTCGACACGCAGCGCTGGGCCACGCCGCTGCTGCGCTGCCTGTTGGCGAACCTGCGCACCACGGGACCCTTGGGCTTCCGCGGTTGGCGCCTCGATGAGGCCAAGCTCCAGACCCAGGGGTGGCGCACCTTCTGGGAGGAGGCGCGCGTCCACTACGCCCCCCACTACGAGGCCTGGCTGTGGGCCTGCTTCCTCTGGGCCTATCGGCAGACCCGCTTCAGCCCCTTCCTTGAACGCGCCACCGAGGGCATCCGCCGGACGATGGCGGTCTACCCGGCGGAGTGGCGCTGGACCAACGGGCTGCAGCAGGAGCGGGCGCGCATGCTGCTGCCCCTGGCATGGCTCGTGCGGCTAGCCGACACCCCCGAGCACCGGGACTGGCTGTCACGCGTCGCCATCGACCTGCTGGCCCTCCAGGACCGATCGGGCGCGATCATCGAGGAGGTGGGGTCAGAAGGCCTCGGCGCCTACGGACCGCCGGAGACCAATGAGGCCTACGGCACCAGCGAGGCGCCGCTGATTCAGAACAATGGCGACCCGTTGAGCGACCTGCTCTACACCACGAACTTCGCCTTCGTGGGCCTCCACGAGGCTGCAGCAGCGACCGGGGATCCGCGCTACCGCCGGTCCGCCGACCGCCTCGCCGACCTCCTCTGCCGCATCCAGATTCGCTCGGACGCCCACCCGGAGCTGGATGGGGGCTGGTTCAGGGCCTTCGACGTCCGGCGCTGGGACTATTGGGCGAGCAACGCCGATGAGGGTTGGGGCGCCTGGTCCATCGAGTCCGGCTGGACCCAAGGCTGGATCACCACCGTGCTCGCCCTACGCCGGATGGGCACCTCCCTCTGGGAGCTCACCCGGGACACCCGCATCGCCGACGAACTCTCGGCGCTCCTGCCGGTGATGCTGCCCGACGAACCGGGGAGATGACGATGCTCCTTCGTGAGCGGCTTGAGCGCTGGACGAAGGCCCCCGCTTGGACCGTCACCGCCTGCGTCGCCCTCTTCTACCTCCTCTTCACCGTCGTCGCCCTCGGACTCCACGACTGGGACCCGCTCTGGTTTGCCTGGATCGGTGAGAGATTCGCGGAGCTCGATCCCGCTGGACGACAGGGATACGACGGGCAGTTTGTTCACTATATCGCGACGCTGGGTAAGGCGGCGATTCCCCACCTGGATAGCCCTGCCTATCGCCTGCAGCGGATCCTGCTGCCCCTCGTCGCACGGGGCCTCCACCTCATGACGGGCTTGCCGATTGCGTGGGCGGTCCCTCTGATCAACTTCGTCGCCATCGTGCTGCTGACCGAGGGTCTCGCCACGTGGCTTGCCGCGCGGGGAAGGTCACCCTGGTATGCCCTGACGATCTCGCTCTACGTCGGGGTGTTGATGGCCTACTCCCGCAACCTCACCGAGCCGCTGGCCCTCTGCCTCGCGGCACGGGGCGTGTTCCTCTGGGATCGCGGGCACTACCCCGGCTCAGCCCTCCTGTTGGCGCTCGCCTTCCTCACCAAGGAGATCACGGCCCTCTTTGCCGCCGGCCTCGTCTGTTCCGCC
>CAZYYC010000326.1:0-4601 GCA_964650935.1 uncultured Anaerolineales bacterium | reverse complement strand
AGGAAGCACCGACCGGCGGCGTGATCAGCATCGGCCCGAGCGTCCGCATCGGCACCTACGCCCAGGAGCACGAGACACTCGATCCCAACCATACGCTGATCGAGGAGATCTGGGAGGCACGCTCGATGTCCGAGCACGCCGCGGTCAACCACCTACACCGCTTCCTCTTCCCCTACCGGCGCACGCGCGACACGGTGAGCACGCTCTCGGGTGGCGAGCGCAGCCGGCTGCAGTTAGCCAAGCTGATGCTCTCAGACGCCAACTTCCTGCTGCTCGACGAGCCGACCAACAACCTGGACCTACCCTCTGCAGAGGTGCTCGAGCAGGCCCTCGACGACTTCGAGGGCACCATTCTCGTCATCTCCCACGACCGCTACTTCCTCAACCGCACCGTCACCCGCATCGTCGAACTTGAGGACGGCGCCCTCACCGAGTACGCCGGCGACTACACCTACTACCGGGAGCAGCGCGCGAAGATCACCTGAACGACAACTGATAGCCACAGGCGCGCGCAACCATGGTATACTCATTGTATACACATGAGGAGGTCAGGATGGAGACACGCGTGAAGAGATGGGGCAACAGCCTCGCACTGCGCATTCCCAAGACACTGGCGTCCGAGGCAGGGATTCAGGAGGAGACCCTCATCGAGCTTGTCCTGGAAGACGGTAGACTCACCATCGTGCCCATCCCCGAGACGCCATTGGCCTTGGCCGAACTTCTGGACCGGATCACGGAGGACAACCGTCATGAGGAGGTGGACACCGGGCCGGCGCAGGGAGTAGAGGTATGGTAGGAGAAGGCTACGTGCCCGAGCGCGGAGACGTCGTCTGGCTCACCTTTCAGCCACAGGCCGGTCACGAACAGGCTGGACGGCGCCCGGCCCTGGTGCTCTCCCCCGCAGCCTACAACGGCAAGGTGAGCCTCGCGATCGTCTGTCCCATCACGCGGTCGGTCAAAGGCTACCCCTTCGAGGTCGCGCTACCTGACGGATGCGGTGTCGCAGGCGTCGTCCTTGCCGATCAGGTGAAGAGCCTTGACTGGCGTGCCAGAGATGCAGCGTTGATCACACCCCTACCCGACGAGATAACTCAGGAGGTACTGAGGAAACTGAGCCTTCTCCTCGCTGCCTAGCGCTCCCTAGAGTCGATGGTTGCTCCTCTAAAACATCACCGCGGCTCGGTCATCCGCCGCGGATCGAGCAGCATGTCCAGCTCCGCCTCCGGCAGCACGCCCCATGCCAGCGCGACCTCGCGCACCGTCCGGTCGCTGCGCTCGGCTTCCTTGGCGATCTCCGCCGCCCGGTCGTAACCAAGCGTCGGGGCCAACGCTGTCGCCAGCGCGAGATTGCGTTCGACCAGGGTCTCGCAGCGCGCCGCATGGACCCCCAACCCGGCGACGCACCGCTCTGCGAAGACGGTTGTCGCATTCGTCAGCATCTCCGCCGCGAGCAGCGTGTTGTGTGTGAGCAGCGGCATCATCGTGTTCAACTCAAAGGCGCCGCCCAATCCGCCCAGGGTGTTGGCGACGTCGAAGCCGACCACCTGCGCGCAGACCATGATCAACGCCTCGGCGATCACGGGATTGACCTTGCCCGGCATGATCGACGACCCGGGCTGCACGGCGGGCAGCTGCAGCTCCCCAAGCCCGTTGCGCGGCCCGGAGGCCATCCAGCGGATGTCGTTGGCGACCTTGTGCAGGCTCACAGCGATGGCCTTCAGCTGTCCCGAGGCCTCCACCAGGGCGTCGCGAGCCGCGTTGGCCTCGACGTGGTTCGCCGCCTCGACGAACAAGGTGCCCAGGTCGTCGTTCAAGAAGTCGATGGCCACAGCCGGGAACCCCGCCGGGCAGTTCACGCCGGTCCCCACCGCCGTGCCGCCCAACGGCAGGGCGCGCAGAACGTCCTGCGCGCGCAACGCGCGCTCCAGGGCCGATCGGATCTGCGCCGCGTAGCCGCCGAAGACCTGGTCCATACGGATGGGCGTCGCATCCTGCAGGTGCGTCCGCCCACTCTTGACGACGCCCGCAAAGTCCCGCGCCCTCTCCTCCAGTGCACCGGTCAGGCGCGTGAGCGCCGGCACCAGGCCATCGCGTAGAGCCAACGTGAGCGCCACGTGGATCGCCGTCGGGATGACGTCGTTACTCGACTGGCCCATATTCACGTGGTCGTTCGGGTGGATCACCACCTGCGTGGGCGCGGCGCCCGCGTCCGACAGCATTTGCGTCGCTCGGTTGGCGATCACCTCGTTGGCGTTCATGTTCGTCGAGGTGCCGGAGCCCGTCTGGAAAACGTCGAGCGGAAAGTGTGCATCGAGCTTGCCCACGACCACCTCGTCGCAGGCGCCGATGATCGCATCAGCGATATCGTCTGGGAGATGCCCCAGCGTCCGGCTCGCCAGCGCGCACGCACGTTTCACCGCGCCGAGCGCGTGGATGAAACGACGGTCAAAGCGAATCCCCGAGATGGGGAAGTTCTCCACCGCCCGCTGCGTCTGAGGCCCCCACAGCGCCTCGCGCGGCACCTGCATCTCACCCATCGAGTCCCGCTCGGTCCGCAAGGCCCCGTCCGCAGCCGCCGCATCCCCACCCATCTCGCGCTCCTTCATGCTTCTCCATCTCCCCCACTTCCCACACAGCCGTGGTGCCAGACTCCCCCCTCGCTCGTTATCCAGCCATCGGCACCTTCCGGCCCCCAGGAGCCGACCGGGTAGGGCTCCGGGTGACCACACGCCGGCAATGGATCGATGATCTTCCACGCCAGCTCGATCTCGTCGGCGCGGGTGAAGAGTGAGGCATCGCCCTGCAGCGCATCCAGCAGCAGGCGCTCATAGGCCTCGGGCAGCGCCTCGTCGCCGAAGTCCTGTGCGTAACGGAAGCGCATATCCACCGGTGCTGTGCGCATCCCGGCGCCGGGCCGCTTGGTCTCAAAGCTCAGGTGGATCGCCTCGTCAGGTTGGATGCAGAGGGTGAGTCGATTGGAGCTCAGGGCCACGCTCTCCGGAAAGAGCAGGTGGGGAACGCGCTTGAAGACCAGCGTGATCTCCGTGGCCTTCTCCTGCAATCCCTTGCCGGAGCGCAGGTAGAAGGGCACACCCTGCCACCGCCAATTGTCCACGTAGAAGCGCAGGGCAGCGAAGGTCGGCGTCGTGGAGCCATTGGCGACGCCCTCTTCATCCAGGTAGCCCTCATACTGGCCGAAGATGACGTCCTCGACGGCTGAGGAGCGGACGGCACGCAGCACCTTGACCTTCTCATCTCGCAGCGCGTCTGCACTCACCGCCGCGGGGGGCTCCATCGCCATCAGGGTCAGTAGCTGCAACAGATGGTTCTGGAACATATCCCGGAGGACGCCGGCCCTGTCATAATAGCCCGCCCGGCGACCGATGACGTCCGACTCCGTGACGCTGATCTGGACGTGGTCGACGTAGTTGCGATTCCAGAGCGGCTCAAAGATGGCGTTCGCAAAGCGGAACGTGATGATGTTCTGCACGGTCTCTTTGCCCAGGTAATGATCGATGCGGAAGATCTGCGTCTCGTCGAAGACATGGTGGATATGATCATTGAGCGCCCGCGCGCTCTCGAAGTCGTGACCGAAAGGTTTCTCGACCACGACACGCACCCAACCCGCCTCAGCCTGGTTGAGCCCTACCGCCCCCAGGTGCTCGACGATCGTCTCGTAGAGCGAGGGAGGCACCGCGAGGTAGAAAAGCCGATGGCTGGCGCCGGGATCCTCGCGCTCCAGCGCCTCAAGGCGCTCGCCAAGGCACCGATAGGTCTCCTGGTCATCGTAGCCTCCCTGCAGATAGCTGTACCGGTCTGCAAGGTTAGGCCAGAGCCCGCAGGCCTTGAGGCTGCGGCGGGAGTTAGCCTCGACCCCCTCGTAGAGATGCTCGCGGAAACTCTCATCCGTGAACTCCGAGCGCGCCACCCCCAGAACGCGCACACGCTCCCCGAGCAACCCCTCGCATGCCAGGCTATGCAGCGCCGGCACCAGCTTGCGCTGTGCCAGATCACCCGATGCGCCGAAGATCACAATCGTCGTGGATTCGTTCCCATCTACCATCGGCCTCTCCCCCCTTCCTGACCCTCAAGCCGGCGTGGAGACATTATACGGGGAGAAGGTACAAAGAAGTAGTCGGGCGACCAGCTGTGCCGCCCGACGTCAGGAGCGCGACGCGCGTCACCTGCGCGGGATGACGATCCACAGGATCAGGTAGGGGACCAGCCCGGGCAACCCGCCCGGCACGAGCAAGATCAGGAAGAGCAGTCGGAACCACCCGGGCCGGATCCCGTAGAACTCGCCCAGTCCCCCGCACACACCCGCCAGTATGCCCCTCTGTCGGCGCAACTTATGTCCTGCCATAGCGTTCACCTCCCTTTCATTCATTCCGAAGATAGGTACGGCTCACAGGCTCCCTGGTTGCGCAGATCACTCAGGGCAGTTGCGTGTCACGCCATTGCGAGATTGCCGCCCCCTCGTCCGCGAGGGCCCCCTCGTCCGCGAGGGCCCCGCCCTCGGGGAGGTGGACGCGGCGGTGGCTCTGGTGCAGCCCCTTGCGACCGGTGGCAAGCCGAGCGCGGTAGCCGTGGGCCATCACTTG